>DATBKQ010000378.1:0-4058 GCA_036555825.1 Acetobacteraceae bacterium
GCGATCTGGCAGAACCAGGGCAGGTTCGTGCTGATCGATCGTGCCGGCCAAGTGGTCGCCAACGAGAACCTCGCCGAATTCCGCCAGCTTCCGCTTGTGGTCGGTCCCGGCGCACCGGCCGCTGCCGCCACGCTGCTCGACGCGCTCACCGACCACCCCGAGTTGCAGAAGCGGGTTGTCGCGGCCGTGCGTGTCGGCGAGCGGCGCTGGAACCTGCGGCTCAACAACGGCGCCGATGTGATGCTGCCGGAAGGTCACGAGGCACAGGCGATCGATCGCCTGATGCAGTTGCAGCAGGACCACGCGTTGCTCGACCGCCCGCTCGCCGCGATCGACATGCGTCTCGGCGATCGCCTCGTGCTGCGGCCGCGACCGGATGAGAAGAAGCCGACATGAACGACATGTCCCGCCGCGTGCTGCCGCCACCCAGCGACAATGATGAGCCAGCGCGCCCGCGGCAGGGCCGCAGCGGACCATTCGGCGTGCTCGACATTGGCACCACCAAGATCGTCTGCCTGATCGGTCGCACCGAGAGCGACGGCTCGCTGCGTGCCCTCGGTTTCGGCTGGCAGAAAGGACGCGGCATTCGCGGGGGCGGGATCGTCGATCTCGACGCCGCCGAGAAGGCGATCCGCGCCGCGGTCGGCCAGGCCGAGGACATGGCGGATACACGCCTGCACTCGGTCACGGTGAACCTGACCTGCGGTCAGCCCGAATCGCGGCTGTTCAACGTCCAGTGGCCCGTGGGGGGGCGCGCGGTGGAGGAACACGACGTGCGTCGTGTGGTGCACGAGGCGCGGGTCCGTGCGGCGGCCGATGGCCGCGAAGTCATCCATGCACTGCCGCTGACATTTTCGGTGGATCATACCGACGGTGTCGCCGATCCGCGTGGCCTGTTCTGCGAGGAACTCACCGCGCGGCTGCATATCGTCGACGCGGTCTCCACCGCGCTGCGTTCTCTCGGGGCCTGTATCGCTCGCTGCGACCTCGACATCGGCGAACTGGTTTCTGCGCCGATGGCCGCTGGCCTCGCCACCCTGGTGGCGGACGAGCGCGAACTCGGCGCCACCGTGATCGACATGGGCGGCGGAACCACCGGCATGGCGGTATTCGGCGAAGACCAGTTGCTGCACACCGCGCAATTGCCGATCGGCGGTCAGCACGTGACGAATGACCTGGCGCGCATGCTGTCCACGCCGGTGGCCCACGCCGAGAGGCTGAAGACACTGTACGGCAATGCGCAGTCGTGCAAGGACGATGAGCGCGAGATGCTGCCGGTGCCACTGGTCGGCGAGGAGGAGCACCAGATCGCCAAGGTGCCGCGCAGCATGGTGGTGAACGTCATCCGCCCACGGCTGGAGGAGACGTTCGAGATGGTGAAGGACCGCCTCGACAGTTCCGGCCTGACGCGTGCCGCGGGTACGCGCGTGGTGCTGACCGGTGGTGCATGTCAGCTCGCCGGCGCGCGCGATCTGGCAGGCCGCATCCTGAGCAAGCAGGTGCGCCTTGGCCGGCCCAGCGCGTTGCGTGGTCTGCCGGATTCGGCAACCGGTCCTGCGTTCGCCACCGCGGCCGGCCTGCTGGCGTGGTCCGCTGGCGAAGGGCGCACCATGCAGGACGTCGATCTCGAAATCGAACGGCCCGCGGGATTCGTGCGCCGCATCGTCAATTTCTTGCGCGAGCGCGTGTGATGCACGGATTTTTTGCCGATGCGCACCCGAGGCGCGACGCGAATCGACAGTATTGGCGTAACAACGGCAGCAACGACTCGGCTCGACTGGGAGTTCTACTGGGGGAGAAGTCGCTATGACCCTGAATCTCACCATACCGCAGACTCAGCACACCGACTTCAGCCCGAAGATCACGGTGATCGGCGTCGGTGGCGGCGGCACCAACGCGGTTGACAACATGATCGCCGCGAACCTGCAAGGCGTGGAGTTCGTCGTCGCCAACACCGACGCACAGCAGTTGATGCACAGCCGTGCCGATCGCCGCATTCAACTGGGACCCCATATCACGCAAGGTCTCGGTGCAGGCGCCAAGCCGGACATCGGCAAGGCGGCGGCGGAAGAGGCGGCCGACGAACTGGCGCGCCATCTCGATGGCGCGCATATGGTGTTCATCACCGCCGGGATGGGCGGAGGTACCGGTACTGGAGCCGCGCCGGTGATCGCGCGCATGGCGCGCGAGCGGAACATCCTGACGGTCGGCGTGGTGACCAAGCCGTTCGGCTTCGAGGGAGTGCGTCGCGCACGCTGTGCCGATCAGGGAATCGACGAACTGCAGCGGCACGTCGACACGCTGATCGTAATCCCCAACCAGAATCTGTTTCGGATGGCCAATGAGCGCACGACCTGGAAAGAGGCGTTCAAGATGGCCGACCAGGTCCTGTATATGGGCGTGCGTGGCGTCACCGATCTGATGATGGCACCCGGCCTGGTGAACCTCGATTTCGCCGACATCCGCACCGTGATGGCGGAGATGGGCAAGGCAATGATGGGAACCGGCGAGGCGGACGGCGATAACCGCGCCATCCGTGCCGCCGAGGCGGCGATCAGCAACCCGCTGCTGGAAGACACCTCGATGTCGGGCGCGCGCGGGCTGCTGATCAATATTACCGGAGGCGACGACCTGACGTTGTTCGAAGTCGATCAGGCCGCCAATCGCATTCGCGAGGAGGTGGACGAGGAAGCCAACATCATCTTCGGCTCGGCGATCGACGAATCGCTCGCCGGCCGTATCCGTGTCTCGGTGGTGGCGACCGGCATCGATTCGCCGGCGCAGGCCGAGCACGAACGGCCGCGTCTCGCCGTCGTTGGAGGCGGCGCAATGCCGATGCCGCAGCCGATCCCATTGCCGGCGCACGCGACCATGGCGATGGCGATGCCGGCCAGCGCGGGTCCCGGTCCCGCGCCGATGATGATGAGCCTGCATCCGTTGCGTCATGCCTCGCCGCAGATGACTGCGGCGACGGAAGCCATGCCGGACACCGGGCCGATGATGGAGGCGATGGTTGCCGCGGCGCCGCAGCCGATCCCGCATCCCGCGGTCGCACCGGTCGGCACGCAACTGCGTCCTGCACCCGCCGGCTCGGGTTCGGAGCTGTTTGCTGCCGCTCCGGTCGTTTCGGGCGCGGCGGAAGTTTCGCGCCCCAGCATCTTCAGCCAGGTGACCGGGGCGCTTCGCCGACGCCTGCCGACGCCACCGCGGCCGGAAGCCGCGCCAGCGCGCAACGAGCCGGCGTTGCACGAGCAACGCCCCGAGCCGCCCCGCGCCTCGGTGCGCCAGACTGCTGGGGAAGAGGTCGGCCTGGATATACCGGCTTTTCTCCGCCGCCAATCTTCCTAGAACAGAATGTCGCAAAGTCAAAGATCTAGAAGGTAATATTCAGAAACAATCGTTGACTGGCCAGCATCGCCACGCACCACTAGCCTGCAGGCGAATCGGATCGAGAGACGGGGTGGATGGACGGTCTGGCGTTTTCCCTGGCGCCCGGTGGCGGGATTGGCGATGCGGCGGCGATGTCGCAATGCACGCTGAAGGCGGCGATTGGCTGCGTCGGCGCCGGACTCCACTCCGGCCGGCGCGTATGCCTCACCTTTCATCCGGCCGCGGCGGACCATGGGATCGTGTTCCGGCGGACCGACCTGGGCGTCGAAATCCCGGCGCGATTCGATCGCGTGGTTGACACGAGGCTTTGCACCGTCCTCGAGCAGGATGGCGCGCGTGTCGGCACGGTGGAGCACGTCATGGCGGCGCTGCTTGGCTGCGGTATCGATAACGCCGTGGTCGAACTCGACGGACCCGAGCCGCCGATCTTCGATGGCTCGGCGGCACAGTTCGTCTTTCTGCTGGACTGTGCCGGCAGGGTCGCGCAGGACGCCGGCCGCCGGCTGGTCGAGATCGTGCGGCCGGTCCGCGTCAGCGATGGCGATGGCTTCGCGGAGCTGCGCCCAGGGGCCATTGGGGGGGCGATCGGCGGGCCGGCCGGCCTGGATATGGCACTGTCGATCGACTTCGCCGCGGCTGCGATCGGTCGCCAGGCTCTGTCGCTTTAC
>DATBKQ010000379.1:0-8035 GCA_036555825.1 Acetobacteraceae bacterium
AGCGCATGAAGTGCATCTCCAGCAACGCCGCCAGATTCTCATCGTCCGGCTTAATGCGAAACACGCCAGCGCCGCCGTTTCCGAACAGCGGCTTGACGACGATGTCCTTGTGTTCCAGCCGGAAGTCGCGGATCGCCTCCAGGTCCCAGGTAATCATGGTGGGCGGCATCAGGTCCGGGAAATGCGTTACCAGCAACTTCTCCGGCGCGTTGCGGACGGCGGCTGGATCGTTCACCACCAGCGTGCGAGGATGAATGTGCTCCAGCAGGTGGCTGGCAGTGATATACGCCATGTCGAACGGCGGGTCCTGGCGCATCAGCACCACGTCCATCGAGCCGAGGTCGAGCGCCGCAGGGTCACCGAAGGCGTAGTGGGCGCCGCGCCGGCGCTCCACCGTGACGGGGCGCGCGCGGGCGAGCAGTCGTTCCTCGCGGCGTTCGCCCTGGCGCCTGACCCCCTCGCGCAATGCCATGTTGCGCACGTCGTAGTGCCACAGCGTGTGGCCGCGGCGCTGTGCCTCCAGCATCAGGGCGAAGGTGGAGTCGGCGTCGATGTTGATGTGCTCGATCGGGTCCATCTGGACAGCGACTTTCAGCGCGCGTGCCATGGCGATCCTCCGTCCGCAGCCGGGTTGGCTGTGTAAGGTGTCGCGCGAAGCGAGGGAAGGTCTGCACGGCCCTGGCGCTTGGCTGGGTGCCATGCGCACGCACGTATGTCGTGCAGGTGATTGACATCTGCTGACTGGACGTGTTAGTAGATAAGACAACAATAAGGGCGCTGCCGATGCATGATGAGCGGCCGTTCGGCCACCACACTGTGACGTTGCCAGCGCTGCTCATTCCGGAGGGTAACCCGGACAATATCTCTGCGGCCGATATTGTCAGTGCGATTGGGCCGCACGCCGTGATGCTCCCAGCGGTCTTCATTCCCGACGGGTACGACGGGCCGCGCCCGGCTTATCCGTGGATCGAACTTGGCCGGATGACGTTGCCGGGCAGACGTGCGGCGGCGCGCGGGGTCACCGACACCGGAGCCCGGGCGCCAGATGTCATACCGGCCGGGGTGTCCCTGTCGGACGCCAGCCATGAAGCCACCGCTCCTTACGCGCCCGTGGCAGCGTTTCCAGTGCTGGGAGAGGTTCCGGGTGAGGCGGACGCGACTGAGGCGGCGGGGATGATCGCTTGCGGTAGCGGTCGCGCCGTGGGCTGGCGCGGCAGCGGTCCAGATATTGCCGCGGCGATGGCGGCATGGACCGCCGTGACCGATCCGCGCGTCGTGTTGGCGGTGCTTGACGCGGCATCGGCGTCCAACCCTGTAGTGAAATCGCTGGCGGAAGGCCGCGTGCCGAATCCAGCAGTCAAGCCCGTAGCCGAACCAGCCAGCCAAGCCATGGGAGAGCCACGTGTTCTGGCTTTCCTGAAGCTGCTGCGCTATGCGGAAACGCGGACGGAAGGCAGCGACGACACGGCATATCACCGGCTGGTTGGCGGCGGCACCGTTGCAGACCTGGATCGCTTTCCGTCGCGTCGGACGGAAATCGCGGTACAAGGAACGAAGACTGGTTGATTCGCAGGGCGGGGGCGCCGGACCTCGTGGAATCGGGGAAGATAGAACAGGCGATACCACTATTGAACCGCATCTGGGTCTCGCTTCCCGGTGGTTCCCAGCAGGCGGCGGGCCTGACAATGGCTGAAGCCCGTCGGCGCTTCGATTCGTATCTCGGGGAAAGACTTCCTCGGTGAAACGGCGCGTGACGAGCGCGATGCGGCTCGTTGCCGCCTGCTTCATAGTCGGTACTGTCGGCGCCCAAGCACCACCAACTGAACAGGTTCGAGCCTACCTGGATCATTTAGCCTGTGGTGGATCAATCGCGGAGCTTAAGACCGACTGCATCGAGAACCCGGGCGGGTGATGGGAATGCGTCAGCCAATCGCTCAGGATGCGCAATGGGAGCGGCGGCCGGGGCCGGGCAGTCCAGCTCGATAGCGGCTATGTAGATCTGCCTGGTGTCGCCGGCTTACGCGTCCTCGACGGCTATGTGACGGACTGGGCGTGCGTCCAGTCCCGGTCGGGCAGAAAATTTTTGCTCCTCGGATACTCATGCAGAGGACTGGGGAACAACTGTGCAAGCCGAGGGCTGAGTCCGGAATGGGAACAAATCGTCAGCGTGGGTGGCAAGGTCGTGATCGGAGGTCGGGATCGCGTTGACGCAGCGATGGAACGCCGCCTGGGATTGGACAAGCTCCTCCGGCAGGGGGTGCCGGCGATTCACGTTGGACCCGCGGCGCAGACGAGCAGATAGCAACCGTTCATGTTATCATGTGGTGCAACCTGCCACCTACCTGCAAGCGCAGGGCTGCGACGTGTCCATTCCTCGATGACCTCCCCTCTCAATGTGTTACGGCGTCTGGCGCGATCGGTGCCTGGGACGATGATCTGTAAGGACATGTTGGTCGTTGCACAGACCGCCCATATCCTGCGGGGGTTCTTGTTCGAAAGGACGCTTGAGAGATAGACTTATTTCCTTTGGCGTGTAATTATGCCGCTATATAGACCTGCCAGGGCTGTTATACTCAACTATAGCTGCCGAATACCGCACGGAGACAAGTTCCATTTGGCACAGCAGGAACAGGACGCCGTGGCGGAGCGCATCAGCAGGACCATACTGGGTGGACACCTTGCCTACCTTCGCCGTCTGCGTGGACCAGAACAATTCCTGGAGCACATCGCCCCAATGATCGGGAACACCACGCGCCCGTTCCGGCTCGATCTGGCATTGACCTACTATATGCTCGGCAATGTCGCCGGTTGCACAAGGATCTTGGAAGAGCTGGCGGCCACCGATGGGATATCGGCGAACTCCGGAATCGTATCCGACCTGTTGGATGACATGAGAGCCGACCCGGGTAGGGCGGCGCGGCGGCTCGAAGCGTGGGAGGACGCCAATATTGCGCAATTCGGTCTGGCCCCCTCTATGGTCCGAGGGACACCACGGCGATAAGCCGAGGTAGCTCGCCCACGTTTCGATCGGTATCGCGCTGCGGTTGGGACGCCGCCGGGGCCGATGATACGCTGCCCGCAATTCCGAGACCCGTTGGAGTGAAGAGATGAAGTTCGGCTTCACCGTCATGGCGGATATCGACGAGATCGGCTTCTTCAGCCATGCAGAGGCACTCGGCTACTCATCGGTCTGGGTGACCGACAGCCAGATGCTGTTCTCGGACTGCTACGCGGTGCTGGCGCTGGCGGCGCGGCAGACATCCCGGCTGCGCATCGGCCCCGGCACGGCGATCTGCGGCACGCGCATCCCGCCGGTGCAGGTGGCGGCGATGGCGACGCTGAACCGCATCGCGCCCGGCCGGGTGTTCCTGGGCATCGGCACCGGGCACACCGCGATGCGCAGCATGGGGCAGCGGCCGATGCGGATCGCCGAGTTCGCCGAGTATCTGCGGGTGCTGTCGGCCCTGCTGCGCGGCGAGGCGGTGGACTACACCTGCAACGGCGTCACCAGGCCGGTCCGCATGCTGATGCACGAATGGAAGTATATGAACCTGGAGCCGCGCATTCCGCTCTATGTGTCGGGGTTCGGGCCGCGCGCGATGGCGCTCGCGGGCGAATATGGCGATGGCCTGGTGTTCGCGATCCCCCCGCGTGGGGTGCCGGTGGCGCAGGCCCTGGCGCACGCGCGCCAGGGGGCCAGCCGGATCAACCGCGACCTCGCGGATTTCCATAGTGCGGCGCTGACCAGCGTGGCGGTGCTGCAGCAGGGCGAGGCGGTCGATTCCGATCGCATCAAGGCGACGCTAGGTCCCAACGTGATGGCGAGCGTCGGGTACTTCTATGACGACGTGCAGAAGGGCCGCATCGGTCTGCCGCCGTTCCTGGAGCGCATCTGGAAGCCGTACTGCGCGCTGGTCGAGCAGACGCCGCCCGAACACCGGCACTTCCGCACGCACGAATACCACTACACCAGGCTGCATTCGGGCGAAGCGGCGCTGATCGACGCGCAGCTTATTCGCGACACCTGCCTGGTCGGCACGCCGGAAGAGCTGATCGAGCGCATCCGCGAACTGGAGCGCGACGGGCTGCGGGAACTGACCTTCGCCACCGGCACGTCGGCCAAGTGGCGGCTGGCGGACGACTTCGCGCGACTGGTGATGGCGAAGTTGTAGCCGCTGGAGCGGGATGAGCGCCGAAGTGTGCGCTCATCCCGCTCTGGCACATTTTCTGGTCGCGTGATCCGGACTTCCGGCGATTCCGCCTTCAGTCATCCCGCTCCAGCTTATTGCTTTGTCGCGTGATTCAGACCTTCGGCGGTTCCGCCTTCGGTCACCACGCTCTGAAGGCTTACCCGCTCTCGGCCGGTGCTCCCTCGGCGGGAGACACGCCAAGGGCTGGATACACCGGCGCTCGCAGTTCATCCGCGTGTCTGACAAGAAGCGCGGTCCGCTCACGCAAAATCCCGGCTATGTTGGGCTGGTTCAGCGGAACCGCTATCTTAACGAACCCGTCGCGGGTTCCGATCTGCAACCTCTCCTCCTGTCTGCCCCCGACCCAGGGCACCCTCTCGACGCCAAAAATTGCCCCACCGGCACCCCGGACCACACGGCCAAATTTGTTTTCCGCCTCTGCCAAACTGGTCATGTCTCGCACCTCCGGAATTGCGCGGCCAAAGCCGGAAGGGCCCGCCGCGTTTTGCGGCAGGGGCCCATACCGAAGCCGGCTTTTGCCTTCCCGTGAGGAGAGATTACCCATACCGGTGCCGTTGTCAAACAATTACGCTGGGCGAGGCGCCGCGGCAGGGTCGCCTCATGAGCACGTGTCGCCGACCGAGCACGAGGGAACCGCGCCGCAGGCGCGGATGATCGGATCGGCGGTGACGACCCGCATGAGGTGTCCCCAGTCCTCTGCCGCGCATCGTGTCTCTGCGTTGTCGGAGCGCACGCGCGAACCACCGAGCAATAGCTGCCTGGCAATGCAGCGCGCCTTTTCCTCCGGAGCATGCAGCGCAACCCAGGTGAGCCCTTGCCAGGAGAAGACATGCCACTGCCCATGCATGTCCAGGGCGGCAACGTCGCCGCTTGCCTCGCCGGACAACGACATAACGGCTGGCATGCATCGCTCCGGCGCCTGCGCGCAGAGCACGAGCAGCGTCATGGCGACAACCGTTCGCCTCGCTGTCCATCCCGGTCGGGCCGTGCGCCGGTTACTCGTAGTAGTCCGGCGCATGTTTCATGGTCTGGCTCTGCGGCTTGTCGTGATTGATCCAGAGCTGCGCGTCGTCCTGCGCCATCACCTCGGCCAGGCGCTGCATCGATGCGAGCGACTTGGCCTTATCGAAATTGATCGCCGGCACGCGCCTGGCGTCCCAGTTGCTTTTGAGATGCACCGCGTCACCCGACAGCAGTACGGCACCGGTCTCGTTCAACCTTACCAGCAGGGATTGATGTCCGGGGGTGTGGCCTGGGGTCGACAGGATCGTGACGCTGCCGTCGCCGAACACGTCATAATCACCGTGCAGCCTGGTAACCGGATGCGACTGCTTGAACCGCGGCGAGCCATCCTGGTTGGGCCAGTCATACTCGGCCTGCTGGACCAGCAGCATCGCCTGCGGGAAAAGCTCGACATTGCCGATGTGATCCGGATGGGTGTGCGACACCGCCAGGTATTTCACCTCGGCCGGCTTGATGCCGATCCTGGCCAGGTCACCTTCCAACGTGCTGGTCCGTCGCCAGGCGGACGGGTCGGTCGATGGCTTCGAGTAGATCGCATCCGGAAGACCGGTGTCCCATACCATCCAGTCGTTGCCATGCCTGATCACGTAGCAGGTGTCGACGAAATCGATCGGCTGCCCGACGTTGACCCCTGGAGTCCACGGCGACACGTCGGGTGCAGTCCGCTCGCCGCACTCGATGACGTAGAGGCGGTCGGCCGTCGCTTCGGCGTAAGCCGCCTGTGCGACCAGAAGCAGCGTCAGAAGCGCCACAGGTACGTGCCAATGTTTCACGACGCTGTCCTGGATTGCTGGAAGGGACGTGAGCGTAGCAGCGGGAGCCGGCGACGTGAAGCGTATGAGTCGCTGTCAGGGATCGGTCATTCCAACCGATAGCGTCGGAAGAACCAGCGCTTCACGATGTAAACGGAAAACAGGTAGGCGATGGTCACCGCCGCAAGCGCTCCGGCGACCGAGGCGGGCAGCGGGACGAAGCCAAGCCAGTGCGCCGGCGGCAGATAGGGCAACGCCACGGCGGCCGCCAAGGCGCAGAGCGTACTCGCCACCAGCGCCGGATGCGGCCGATCCTGCGCTGGGTGTTCGGTGCGGATCACGAAGATCACCAGGATCTGCGTCAGCAGCGATTCGATGAACCAGCCGGTGTGGAACAAGGCCTCGCCGGCGTGGAACGCCAACAGCAGCAGGCCGAATGTGATCAGGTCGAACACCGAGCTCACCGGGCCGAAGACCAGCATGAATTTACGCAGGGTATCGAGGTTCCAGCGGCGCGGCCGCGCCAGCATCTGATCGCTCACCCGGTCGAGCGGGATGGTTGTCTGCGACAGGTCGTACAGCAGGTTGTTGAGCAGGATCTGGGTCGGCAGCATGGGGAGGAACGGCAGGAACAGCACGCCGCCCGCCATCGAGAACATGTTGCCGAAATTGGAACTGGTGCCCATCATCACGTACTTAAAGATATTCGCGAAGGTCCGGCGTCCCTCGCGCACGCCATCGGCAAGCACGCCGAGATCCTTGCGGAGCAGGATCATGGACGCGGCCTCCTTCGCGACATCGACCGCGGTATCGACCGAGAACCCCACATCCGCCGCGTGCAGCGGCGGCGCATCGTTGATGCCGTCGCCCATGTAGCCGACGACGTGGCCCTTGCGGCGCAGCGTGGCGATGACGCGCGACTTCTGCGGCGGCGTCACCCGGCAGAACAGCGTGGTGGAATCGACCCTCGCCAGCAGTGCCTCGTCGGTCAGGCGGTCGATCTGCGGCCCGGTCAGCGTTCCGGTGATTTCCAGCCCCAGCTCACCGCAGACGTGACGGGTGACCTGCTCGTTGTCGCCGGTGACGATCTTCATGGTGATGCCGAGTTCGGCCAGCCGGGTCAGCGCGTCACGCGCCCCCTGCTTCGGCGGATCGAGGAACGCGAGAAAGCCCGAGAAGGTCAGGTCCGTCTCGTCGGCAATGCTGGCATGCTGGCGGTCGGCTTCGACTTCGCGCCACGCCACGCCCAGCACGCGATAGCCCTCGGCGCTGAGGGCGGTGAAGGTGTCGTTTGCTGTCTGCCGCGCCTTGGTGTCGAGCGGGAGCGGTGGTCCTGCTTGCCGCGCGTAACGCGCCGAATGCTGCAGCACGTCTTCCGGCGCGCCCTTCACGATCAACAGGCGCTGGCTTTCGCCCTGGACAAGGATCGAGACCCGGCGCCGTTGGAAATCGAACGGCACCTCGTCGATCTTGCGCCATGCCGCGCGGTCGATGCTGCCGGCGGCAAGAATCGCTTCGTCCAGCGGGCTTTTCAGTCCGCTTTCGAAGGCGGCATTGAGCTGCGCCATCTGCATGACGGCGCCGCTGTCCTCTCCGCCGAGGTCCACCTCGCGGACGAGCCTTATGCGGGCCTCGGTGAGCGTTCCGGTCTTGTCGCTGCAGAACACGTCCATGCTGCCGAGGTCGTCGATGGCGGACTGTCGCTTCACGATGACGTGCCTGCGCGCCATACGCAGCGCGCCGTGCGCCAGGGTCACCGAGATGATCATCGGCAGCAGCTCGGGCGTCAGTCCGACGGCGAGCGCGAGGGCAAACAGGAAGGATGCGAGCAGGGGACGGTGGAACAGCAGGTTCACCAGGACCACGAACAAGACCAGCAGCACCGTGATCCGCACGATCATCAAACCGAACTTCTCGATGCCGATCGCAAAGGCAGTGGGCGGTTCGGGTTTCTGCAGCGTGCTGGCGATCGCGCCAAGCTGCGCGTTGCGTCCGGTTGCCACGACCAGCGCCTTCGCGGTGCCGCTGACGACCGAGCTGCCCATGAAT
>DATBKQ010000380.1:0-7225 GCA_036555825.1 Acetobacteraceae bacterium
CCGATTACATGAACCACGTGGCAACCAGGCCGGCACTCGCCGCGAATATCACCACCGTCGTCGCCCAGCCCAGGATATTGAGCGCCACGCCGTTCGCCTTGTCCCCCATGATGGCGCGGCTGCCGGTCATCAGCACGATCAACAGCAGCAGCGGGGGCGTCGAGAAGCCCTGCACCACGCCCGCCCAGACCAAGGCCTGCATCGGGTTGAAGCCCAGGAAATTCATCAGCACGCCGATCAGCGTGAAGCCGGCGATCGCCGCGTAAAACACCTTCGCCTCGCCTGGTTTCGCGTGCAGGCTGTGCTTCCACCCCAGCACCTGCGCCAGGTCATACGCAGCCCCCGTCGTCATCACCGGCACCGCCAGGAACCCGACACCGATCACCCCGAACAGGAACAGCAGACCCGCCACCTGTCCTGCCAGCGGCTGCAGCGCCCGCGCGGCATCCGCTGCCGTCTGGATGTCCGTGTGGTCCAACTTGTGCAGCGTTGCGCCGGTCGAAAGGATGATGAAATACATCACCACGTTGGAGAAGATCATCCCCATCAGAACATCGCGCCGGCTGCGGGTCAGCTCCTCGTCCGTGGCACCCTCGCGTTGCGACAATCTCGTCCGCCCCGCGGTTATTTCCTCCTCGACCTCGGCATTCGATTGCCAGCTATAGAGATAGGCGGACAGAGTCGTCCCGATCACCGCCACCACCAGCGTGAGAAACTCGCGATCGAACCGGATCGTGGGAATCAAGGTCCCGCGCAGCACCTCGACCGGATCGGGCGTGGCCAGGAACGCCGCACCGACATAGGCCAGCAGACTCAGCGCCAACCACCGGAAGATGTTCCGTATGAGCCGATACGAGCCATAGATCTGCAGGCACAGCACCATCAGGCCGATGATCAGCGCAAGCCACGGTACCGGAACAGGAAGGAAGATCCTGAGTGCCGCCGCCATGCCGCCGAGGTCGGCCCCGGCCTCGATCGTGTTGCCGATCAGCACGCCGATCAGCGTCGGATACAGCACCCAGCGCGGGTAGTAGTCCCTGATCACCTGGAACAGCCCGCGACCTGAGACCTGCCCCAGTTTCGCCGACAGGTAGACCACCGCGAACATCATCGGCAGCGTGGCCGGCGCGCTCCACAGAAACGACGCTCCCAGCTTGGCACCGGCGGCCGCGTAGGTGCCGATCGCGGAAGGATCGTCATCGGCGGCGCCCGATATCAGCCCGAGACCGATGGCGCGCGACAGACCGCGGCGTTTGCGCCCCACCGGCTCCGCCTTGCGCGCGGAACCCCTCACGCCCTCGCTACGCTTGCCGCCGAAAATAACCTGCTGCCCGGCATCACCCCGCACTCAACGTCGGAGCGATCGCAGCGCTGCCTGACGCGGGCTGAACTTCACGTCATCGGCGGCTCACCGCCGCGGCGGACGTTCCGGCGCGCGCGCGTGCGAGCCGCCGTGTTCCGGCCATTCCCACGGCCCGTCCACATCGACGCCCATCCCGCGCAGCATCTCGACATGGGTTTCCGCATTGTCCCGCGGCCGATAGCCGAGAAACTCCCAGTTCGGATCCTCGGTCCTGATCCGCGTATTGGCGGAATAGCCGTTCACCACCAGGCAGCCCGGATCGGGATGGCACAGCGCCGCATCCACCAGGCGCGCGACATCGCCCGGCGACAGCCAGGTGGCGAGCGAGCGCTGATCGATCGGCAGCGGCCGATAGGTGCCGATGCGCAGCGACACCGAGCGAATGCCGTGGCGGTCGAAATAGCCGCGCAGCATAGTCTCGCCCCACGCCTTGAACGTCCCGTACAGGCTGTCCGGCCGCGGCGGCAGGGCAGGAGAGACGCGCACATCGATCGGATAACAGCCGAACGCGTGATTGGAGGAGGCGAACACGATCCGCTGCACCCCAGCGAGCCGCGCCGCCTCGAACACGTCGAACATGCCGCGCGCGTTGATCCGCCACAGGTCCTCCAGCGTGTAGTCGCCGCCCACACCGGCGAGATGCACCACCGCCGCCACGCCCGCCATCATCCGCTCGATCGCTCCCCGGTCGCCGATGTCGGCGGTGATGCACTCCTCGTTCGGTGCCGGATCGCCGATGGCGCGGTTGTCGGTCAGCCGCAGGTGGCGGTACTCGGTGCGCAGACCGTTGCGCAGCGCGGTGCCGATCGCCCCGGCGGCCCCGGTGATCAGCACGCGGTCGGTGGCGGGATTGACCATGGCCTACACTCCTTCCGCGCAGCGGGCGACGCGTTCCACCGCCGCCAGGTACTCGTCCAGTCCGCGCTCCTCCGGCGCCACCAGCACGTGCCCGATGCCCGCCGCCTTGTAAGCCTCGAGCCGTGCACGCAAGGCGCCCGAGTCCCGCCCTTCGTCGGAGGTACGCAGCGACACGGCGAAGCCCGCATCGGGGCGTCCCGCGCGCAGCCGCTGCACCATCGCCGGCGCCTGCTCCGGCGTCACTCGGCTGCCGTGCCAGCCATCCAGCCGCATCGCCCGCGCGATCGCCGCATCGGACGAGCCGCCGATCCAGATCGGGATCGGCGCGCACGGCTTCGGCTGCATCCGCATCGTCTCGATCTTCGCCGCGATCCAGCGCGCCGGGAACGTCACCGGATCGTCGTTCCACACCGCCCGCATCAGCGCGATGCCCTCGTCCATGCGCCGTCCGCGCTCGCGGAACGGCACACCCAGCGCGTCGAACTCCGCCTCCATCCAACCGACGCCGGCGCCCAGGATCAGCCGCCCCCGCGACAGGTTCTGCAGCGTCGCCAACTCCTTCGCCAACGGCAGCGGATGGCGCATCGGCAGCACCAGCACGCTGGTGCCAAGCTTGACGCGCTGCGTATACGCCGCGGCCCAGGTCAGCGTCAGCACCGGGTCCCAGAAGTTGGGCGACGGCGGATAGCTCGCGCCCTTCGGGATGATGATGTGCTCGCTCACCCAGACATCGGCGAAGCCCAGCTCCTCCGCCTGGACCGCGGCGCGGCGGATCGCGTCAGGCCCTGCCTTGCGGCCGATATGCGGCAGATGGATGCCGATCTGCATGGCGCTGTTCCTCCTCCCGGTCCGGTCGAAGGCTCGCGCCTCGCGCCGCCGGCGTCCAGGGGAGGCCTCGCCACGCACAGGAGGAGGAGCGGGCCGGCCCGCATCGTCATGGCGGAGCTTGGCCCGCCACCAACGCCTTTACTGCCAGCAGGAAACAGGCATTAGGTAGCCGGCCCCGGCCTTTGGGAGAATCGAGTGGCAGGGATGAGTGTTATCGCTGCGCTCGTGATCTGGGCGGCTGTCGAGCCATTTTCACAGATCCCACGCCAGGCGCGCAGGGTTGCGGTTGCGCGCAGGCCGCCTGCGGCATGAGCTGGGTCGTTGATCATCCGCCGGCGGTTCTGGTGGTCGCACTCGTGGTGCAATGTCTCGCTGCCTATGTCGGCGACCTGCTTCGCAGACGGCGGGCAGTCCCGGCGGATGGAGGGGAGTTCGGCGCAACCCTGCCTGCGGCGCTTACGCTGCTTGGCCTCATCGTAGGCTTCAGTTTCTCGATGGCGGTCAGCCGATACGATCAGCGCAAGAACTACGAAGAGGCAGAGGCGAATGCGATCGGCACCGAGTATGTCCGCGCCGAACTCTTGCCGACTGCCGGACCGGCGCGGGTGCGAAACCTGCTGCTGCAATATACCGGGCAGCGAATTCTCTTCTACCGGGTGCGCGATCGGGAACAGCTCAGGCGAATCGACACCGAAACGGCATCCTTGCAGAACCGTCTCTGGTCTGCTGTCGTTGAGCTCACCGCCGGCCAACATGATCCCGTCTCCGCGCTGGTCATTGCCGGCATGAATGATGTGCTGAATTCCCAAGGCTACACCCAGGCCGCCTGGTGGAACCGTATTCCCCCGGGGGCATGGCTCCTGATGTGGCTGGTCGCAATCGCCTGCAACCTGTTGGTCGGTTACGGTGAACGACGCACGTCGCGCATGATGCTGTTGGTCCTGCCCTTGATCGTCGCGGTAGCCCTCTTCTTGATTGCCGATATCGACAGTCCCCGCGCTGGCGTCATTCGCGTGCAACCGCAGAACCTCGAGTTATTGTATCATGGCCTCAAAGGCTCCTGAAGCGAAGTCCCGTCGCACCCGGGGTAACGGCGCAGGCTTCGCACGGCAACGAGCCGGTGCATCCCTCGACCATGCCGGCCAACACTGATAGGCACAAAAAAACAATTGGAGGGAGCCGCCATGCCAGCACGCGCTTGCCGATCTCGCGGCATCCGGCCGAGACATGCTGGTGTTCATCCATGGCTTTGACTTACAGCCAGGTTGACGATGTCCTGAAGCTGAGCATGGTGGTGAATTTCGCCAAGCGCATGGGACAGGACGGTCCCCACAACATGGCGGATGCAACGGCTTTCCCACGCAATGTATTTACCATGGTCGATTGCAGCAGCTATCGCGACTACGACTTCAACTTCATGACTTCGCACCAGTATTATCGCATGTCGCCCTCCGTCCGCGGCATCATTGCCTCCGACATGGGTCGCATTGCGCAACCCTCCATGGTGGCAAGTTCGGCGCCGAAGGCACGGAGACGGAGAACGGTGCCGGCGGCCAATGCCTGAACCCGCCACCGGATAACTTCCGGCAACCGCGCTCTCGCCGCGGGTCAGCCCGACAGCGCCGCCCGATAAGCCTGACGCGCATCGGCGTAACGTGGCGCCACCAGCCGCCGCACCGCCTCGGGCGCCCGGTCGGGATGGCCCGAATCGAACGGCGGGTCGGGGTCGTACTCGATGCCGAGTTGGATCGACCGCGCGACCTCCTCGCCCGCCAGGTGCGCGACAAGACGCAGCGCGAAATCGATCCCCGATGTCACCCCGCCGGCGGTGATCACCCGCCCATCCCACACCACCCGCGCAGCCTCATGCGTCGCACCCACCAACGGCAGCAGATCGGTATAGGCCCAGTGCGTCGTCGCGCGGCGTCCACGCAGCAGCCCCGCCGCCCCGAGCACGAATGCGCCGGTGCAGACCGACGTCACATACCGCGCGCCTTCCGCCATGCGCCGGACGAAGCCGAGCGTTTCCGCATCGCCCATCGCCTCGCGAACCCCCGACCCGCCCGGGATGCAGATCAGATCGAGCGGCGGACAATCCTGGAACGTCGCCGTCGGCACCAGCGCCAGCCCGCAGTCACTCGGTACCGGATCGCGCGTCTTCGCCACGATATGCGTCGCACCCTCCGGCAGCCGGCTCAGCACCTGCAGCGGGCCGGTGAAGTCGAGTTGCGTCAGGTTGGGAAAAATCACGAAGCCGATGCTGAACGCGGGCATGGTGCCTATCCTTTCGCCGATGAGGCGACTGCCTGGCCGGCTGCCAGCGCAGTTCGCGGAACTCGAAACCTGCGAACTGTGGCTCTCACACCCGGTTCACCTGCCCGATGGCATCGCGTGCACCCGATGATCGACCGGCCGTCCAAACCGCAGGTAGAACACGCGTGGCTCGGCGCCCCACTGCAAGGCGCCGGCAATGCCCTGCATCCGCAACAATACAAGTCTTCCGGTTTCGGGCAAGGCGCGGCGAGGACAGCAACAGGTCGGCTCGGCCCCGAGGATCAGCCGTCGCCATGAACATACATATACGCGCTCCCGCTCGCCGCATCGGTGCCGAAGCTCACCGAAAGCCGTCCGTCGGCAAGGTCGGCACTGGCATATCCGGCGAGCGTCAGCGACGCGTTCGGCTTGCCCGCCGCGGCTGCGTGCAGCGTCAGGCCCGTATGTCCGCTCGCGCCCTGACCATCGACCCATCTCACGCTGAAGTCGCTCGGTGTAACACCCCAGATTGTCGCGGCATCGCCGGCATGGAATCCGCTCAGCGTGCTCCACGTATCGGCCGCTTGTGCCCGATCGTCCACGAAGAACGTGTCCGTCCCGCTGCCGCCAACCAGGAAATTCGAACCGGTACCGCCGTCCAGCACATTGGTCCCACTGTTGACCGCGACCGCATCGTTGCCGCCGCCGCTGTGAATGAACCAGTTCGGCGTGCCGGCGCTGATGTTCAGGTTGTCCGAGGTAACGTTGATATACTGCTCCTGCAGACCGGCGACCGGGCCGGTGTACGGCTGGGCGGTTGCCGCGACCGCTTGGCCGGTCGTGGTGTCGAGTACGGCGAGGCTGGGCGCACTGGGCATGCTCGGGGCGCTGGGGGCGCTGGGCGCGCTCGCGTCATCCTGCCGCACCCACGCTTCGATCTGATCGAGCACGGTGGTGGTGATCTGCGTGAAGAACCCCACACTGCCGGAGTCGCCTCCGGTGGAGACAAGGCCCACCACATCCGCGACGCCGCTGCTGTCGGTGATCCACATGGGGCCGCCGCTCGATCCCGGCCCGATCGAGGTCCCGTCCAGCAGTGTGTAGTAAGGATCCGTCACGACGTTCTGTTGGCTGCTGACCAGCGCGCCGCCCGATGCCGCGGGGTAGCCTGTCACCGTGGCGGCGCCACCCTGGAAGTTCGCCAGCAGTCCCATCGTCCCCAGGCCGGTGAACGGTCTGGACAAGTGGATGACCGCATAATCCGACTGCGACTGCTGCGGCGAGATGCGGTCGTTGGCGTCCTGGATCTGATTGTAGTGGAAGAAGGTTCCCGCCGCCGACCCGAATGGCGCGGTCCCCATGTCGTAGGCCGGCTTGACCTCGATGTTCGATGCGGTGCCGTCGGTCGAGCTGTACACCACGTGCGACGCCGTCAGCACCTCGTCCGGTGAGATCAGCACGCCCGAGGCCTGAAAATGGCCGCTGCCGATCGTATCCGTGATGAACACCACCGTGTCGTACGGGTAGGAGGTCGAGTCTGCCGGCATGTTTCCTACTGAGCGTGTTGCGGATTGGGTTTACCGCAGTATCCCGGACACCGTTCGGTCTCACAAGGGACTGTCAGCTTTAGTCCGCGGCAGGCGTAGCGAAAGGTCAACTGTTCTCGACTGGTGTATGCCGGGGAAGCCCAGCCGAACAGCAGCGTGCCCCGCGTGACCGTCCGCACACTTGAGCTTGAGTCAAGCCGGATTCCCCGAAAAGTGAGGCGAATCTGCTGACGCGGCGCCGTGCGCCATGCCGGTGTCACCAGCTAGTATCCGAGCGCAGAGGATCGTGAGTCACGCGCGACACACGATCCGCCGCGTGAATCGGATACTCAAACCAAGGAGCGGCGTGGCGACTTTCAATGAAAGTCGACACGCG
>DATBKQ010000381.1:0-3637 GCA_036555825.1 Acetobacteraceae bacterium
GGGCAGATCGCCGGGATTTGCGCTGGACATGCCGGCGAGCACGCGGCGCAGCGCCGCGGTGTTCTTCTCCACCATGTCGTGGCCGCTGCGCCAGGCGTCCGACACGCCCTGCAGCACCTGGCGGAACGACGGCCTGCCCCAGCGCGGCTCGGGCGGGAAATACGTCCCGCCCCAGAACGGCGCTCCGTCGGGGGCGATGAACATGGTCAGCGGCCAGCCGCCCTGCTCGCCCATGGCGTGCAGCGCGGACATGTAAAGGTGATCGATGTCCGGCCGCTCCTCGCGGTCCACCTTGATGTTGACGAAACGCTCGTTCATCAGCGCCGCGGTGTCCGGATCCTCGAACGACTCGTGCGCCATGACGTGGCACCAGTGGCACGCGGCGTAGCCGATCGACAGCAGGATCGGCTTGTTCGCGGCGCGCGCCTCCTTGAGCGCCGCGGCGCCCCAGGGCCGCCAGTGCACCGGGTTGTCGGCGTGCTGCAGCAGATAGGGCGAAGTCTCGTGGCGCAGCAGATTGTCCGGCATGGCCATCGCGTTGCGCTCCTCGCGGGTCGACCTGACATAGGGAGTCATGGACGCCGACACCATCTTCGCGGTTGCCTCGGGAGCCGGCCAGGCGGCGATCGCGGTGATGCGCGTGAGCGGGCCGGGCAGTCGGGCGGTGCTCGCGGCGCTTTGTGGGGGCGTGCCGGCGCCCCGGCGCGCTTCGTTGCGGCGGCTGCGCGACGTGGAAGGCAGCGAGCTGGATCAAGCGGTCGTGGTCTGGCTGCCCGCTCCCGGCAGCTATACCGGCGAGGATTCGGCTGAACTCTACCTGCACGGCGGACGTGCGGTGCTGACGGGTGTGGCCGATGCACTGGTGACGCTTGGCGCCAGGCCGGCGGAGCCGGGGGAGTTCACCCGTCGCGCCTTCCTCAACGGCCGAATGGACCTGACCGCGGCCGAGGCGGTGCACGACTTGGTCGCCGCCGAGACGGCGGCGCAGCGGCGGCAGGCGCTGCGCCAGCTCGATGGCGCTCTCGGTGCGCTGTACAGGGGATGGGCGGAGCGGCTGCGTCTGCTGTTGGCGCAACAGGAGGCGCTGATCGACTTTCCCGACGAGGACCTGCCGCCGGAGGTGCAAGCGCGGGTGGGTGCCGAACTCGATACGCTGGCGCAGGATATCGCCGCGCATCTGGACGACAACCGGCGCGGCGAACGGCTGCGCGAGGGCCTGGTGTTCGCCATCGCTGGGCGCCCGAATGTCGGCAAGTCCTCGCTGATCAACGTGCTGGCCGAGCGGGATGTTGCGATCGTGTCGGCGATCCCCGGCACGACGCGCGATGCGCTGGAGACGCGCGCGGTCCTGGGGGGCGTGCCGGTCACGCTGGTGGACACGGCGGGGCTGCGCGAGTCGGCGGACGAGATCGAGGCGGAGGGGGTGCGGCGGGCACGTGCGCGCGCCGCGGCGGCTGATCTGGTGATCGTGGTGGTGGAGGTCGGCGACGCGCCCCCTCCCCCCGACCCCCTCCCGCGAGGGGAGGGGGGGTCCTTGGTTGTCGCCAACAAGCTCGACCTGGGCGGCGCGGTGCCGGCGGGGGCGATCGGGGTCAGCGCGCTCACCGGGGAAGGGTTGCCGGCGTTGCGCGCGCGGCTGGAGGCGGCGGCGCGATGTTTGACTGAAGGGGCGGGCCCGCCGCCGCTGACTCAGGCGCGCCACCGTGCCGCGCTGCGGGAAGCCGCGGCGCGGCTGGCCGGTGCCCGTATGGCCGATCTGCCGGAGCTGCGCGCCGAGGACCTGCGGCTGGCCTTGCGCGCACTGGGGCGCATCACCGGCACGGTGGGTGTCGAGGACATTCTCGATACGCTGTTCGCCCGGTTCTGCATCGGGAAGTGACGATCGTCACTGACGACGTCCCACCGCTCGTGTCAGACTTCGAGGAGGCATTCGCAGAGGGGGGCGAGATGGCCGCATCCCGGCACGCGGGCATGGGCGCCACGCCGTTTGCCGGCGGCGTTGCATTCCGTGTCTGGGCGCCGTTCGCCAGCGCGGTTCACGTCGCCGGCAGCTTCAACAAGTGGGACACCCAGGCGTTTCCGTTGCAGTCCGAGGGCAATGGCTACTGGTCGGGCGACCGCGCCGGCGCCGCCGTGAATGACCAATACAAATTCATTGTCACCAACGCCGCGCTGCCCGGACCGCTCTGGAAGAATGATCCGTACGCGCTGTCGATGACCAACTCAGCCGGCAACAGCATCGTGTCTTCCACCGACTACGACTGGCGCACAAGGAACTACAGTTCGCCAACATGGAGCGAGCTGGTGATCTACGAACTGCATGTCGGTAGCTTCCTGTTCGATTCCGGCAGCCGCAACGGCCGCGGCGACTTCAACACCGTGATCGGCAAGCTGCCGTATCTCGCGGATCTCGGCGTCAACGCGATTCAGATCATGCCGTCCGATGAATTTCCCGGCACGGTCTCGATGGGCTACAACCCGGCCGACATATTCGCGATCGAGGACAATTACGGCGGCCCCGCTGGCTTCCAGGCGCTGGTGGATGCGGCGCACGCGCATGGCATCGCGGTGATCTACGACGTCGTTTACAACCATTTCGGCCCGAACGATCTCGATCTCTGGCGGTTCGATGGCTGGAGCGAAGCGGGCGGTGGCGGCATCTACTTCTACAACGACTGGCGGCGCGCTACGCCATGGTCGGACACGCGGCCCGACTACGGGCGCGGCGAGGTGCGCCAGTTCCTGCGCGACAACGCGCTGTTCTGGCTGGAACAGCACCGCTGCGACGGGCTGCGGTTCGATGCCACCAACTATATCCGCAATGTCTGGGGCAGGAACAACGCCAGCGGTTCGGACCTGTCTGACGGCTGGGGGCTGCTGCAGTGGATCAACCACGAAATCCGCTCGCGGCAGCCGTGGAAGATCACGATTGCCGAGGACATGCAGGACAACGAATGGCTTACCCGGGCCGAAGGCGCGGGCGGCGCGGGGTTCGGCGCGCAATGGGGTGCCGGTTTCATGCACACGCTGCGCAATGCGATCGTGGCGCCGCACGACGCCGGGCGCGACATGCGCGCGGTTGCCGCCACTATCGGCCAGCGCTTCAACACTGACGCGTTTCAGCGTGTGATCTACACGGAAAGCCACGACGAGGATGCCGCTTCGAATGGCAAGGCGCGCGTCCCGGAGCTGATCTGGCCGGGCTCCGCCGACAGTTATTTCTCGCAGAAGCGGTCCACGCTGGGTGCTGCGCTGGTGTTCACCGCGCCGGGCATTCCGATGATCTTCATGGGGCAGGAATTTCTGGAATGGGGTGCCTGGTCGGATGCCCAGGCACTCGACTGGTCGAAGGCGGACCGCTTTGCCGGTATCCGCGCGCTGTATCGTGACCTGATCCGCCTGCGCCGCAACTGGTTCGACACCACGCGCGGCCTGTGCGGGCACGAGGTGAACGTTCATCACGTCAACGACACCGACAAGGTCATCGCCTATCACCGCTGGGAGGCGGGCGGGCCGGGAGACGATGTCGTCGTGGTCGCAAACTTTGCCGACCGAAGCTACGCCGACTACCGCATCGGGCTGCCGCGCGCCGGGCGCTGGCGTGTGCGGTTCAACAGCGACTGGGCCGGCTACAGCA
>DATBKQ010000382.1:0-5556 GCA_036555825.1 Acetobacteraceae bacterium
GCGGAGACCGAGGATCTGGCGTATCAACCCAGCATCACCTTCCGCTCGCTCAAGGCATTGCCTGTCACCTGGCATTAGGAGAATGGTAGTGGCGCGCAAGCTGAAAGTCTGGGTGGACCACCACGCCTGCGTCGGCAACGCGATGTGCGAGTCGATTGCGCCGAAGACGTTCCGGCTCAACGACGATCGCCAGTCCGAGGTGGTGGATCCGACCGCGAACACCGAGGCGGAGATTCTCGAAGCAGCAGAGAACTGCCCGGTCAGCGCGATCTTCGTCGAGGACGCGGAGACGGGCGAGCGGCTGTTCCCATAGCGGCGAGGATTACCGGCAGAACGGGATGAGCCGTCGTCCACGCCTGCGGTGCGCAGGCGGATGGGGGGCGGCACCCTCTCCCGGCGCTGCGCGCCGACCTCTCCCGCAGGCAGGCGAGATATACGGGGTCAGTAGCCCAGCGGCTCGGCCACCACCGGCGTCCAGCGCGTCTTCTTCACCATCGAGAGGAACGAATGGGTGGAGGCGTGGTGGTCGGTCGGCGTGATCGTCAGCGGCGGGCCGCCGAAGATGTCGCGCCAGTCCTTGGTGTTCTCCATCGCCTGCTGGAACGTGTCCAGGTTCAGATCGCGGCCGGCGCGCTGCAGCGCGTCGATCAGGCACATCGCGCCCGCATAGCCGGCCTCGCCCAGGTAGTTGATCTCGATGCCGAACCGCTGCTTGTAGCGCGTGCCCACATCGTGCACCGCGGGACGCGGGTCGTCGGAATAGGCGTACAGTCCCGGGGACATGGAATAGAAGCCTTCCGCCGGTTCGCCCGGCGCCTCGGCCACGGCGGTGGAGTAGGTGGCGAACTGGCCGCAGAAGTCCGGGTCCCAGCCCATCTTGTGCGCGGTCTGCAGGATGATGACCGTGTCCTTCACGATAGTGCCCATGCAGACCAGATCGCAGCCGGCCTCCTTGAGGCGCGTCACCTGCGCGTTGAAGTCGGTGTCGGTCGGGCGGGACGCGGAGGTGGCGCCAAGCTTCAACTTCATCGCCTCGACCTGGGCGACGACCCCGGCATGGACGTCGCGGCCGAAGTCGGTGTCCTGGTACATCGAACCGATGACCTTCCTGCCCTTCTGCTCGGCGAAGTATTTCACGCAGGCGCGCATCTGGTCGTAGTACGAGGAGAACTGGCCGTATTTGTACTTGTTGAACGGCTCGTACATCGAGCGCGCGCACGTCAGCGGGAACACGTTCGGCACGCCCTTCTCCAGCATCATCGGCAGCACCGCATCCATCTGCGGCGTGCCGCCGCTGGCGAACGAGAGAAAGATGTTGTCGCGGTTGACCAGCTTGTTCATCGCCTGCACGGCCTTGGGGACCAGATACTCCATGTCCTCGACGATGAAGCGGACCTTGCGGCCGTTGATGCCGCCTTTCTCGTTGACCTCGTCGAATGCCATGCGGATCGACTTGGCGGCGTTGCTGCCCTGCACCGCGGTGACGCCGGAAAGGTCCGTCATCATGCCGATGACGATCTCGGTGTCGGATACGCCGCGGGTCGCGGCGGCGGCACGGCCGATGATGGCGGGCGAGGCGAGCAGGCCGGCGGCTCCGGCGAGGAGGGATCGGCGGGTGGTTGCGTGCATGACGTGTTCTCCCCAGCGCGGCCGGAGAAGTCCGGCCGTCGTTCCGCCTCGGGCGGGCACCGCGGGCGGCGTTGGCGGAGCCTAGCCCGGATGCGCGAACAGTGTCATTCCCATCAGCCGCCGGCCTGTTGCATTCTCTGCCGCGCCCGCCGCTTCAGCTCGTCGGGCGCCACGTCCTCGACGTGAGTGGCGATCCACCACAGGTTGCCGCAGGGATCCTTCACACCGCCGCTGCGATCGCCATAGAACTGGTCCGCCGGCGGTTGCACCTGCGTCGCGCCGGCCGCCAGCGCGCGCTGATAGGTGGCGTCCACGTCCTCGACATAGACATAGAGCATGGCCGGCATGGGTGTGTAGGAACCCCGCGCGTCGCCCAGCATAACGACCGAATCGCCGATGCGCAGTTCGGCGTGCCCGACCAGATCGCCGGGTGCGGGCAGGCGCTCCTTTTGCTCAGCGTCGAACACCTCTTCGAGGAATTCGATCAGCCGGCCAGCACCTTCCACGACGAGATAGGGGGTCAGCGAATGATAGCCCTCGGGCCTGGCATTGACCGCCATCGTTTCGCTCCTTTTTCTGGCTGATACAGCGAAGCTGGGAGCACCCGAGCGCGATGCAAGGACATGATCGTGAACGCGACCGTGACCGACACTTGTTACGCTCCGACGCCGGCGCTACCCAATTGCGCCCAGGAGGACGTTGGTCATGACGCAGGCGATTCGGCCGGTGATGCTGGTGATCCTCGACGGCTTCGGCTGGCGCGAGGACGCCGCGGACAACGCCGTGCGCCAGGCGCGGAAGCCGAATTTCGACCGGCTGTGGCAGAGCTGCCCGCATGCCTTCCTGCATACCTCGGGCAGCGATGTCGGGCTGCCTGAGGGGCAGATGGGCAATTCGGAGGTCGGACACCTGAATATCGGCGCTGGTCGCGTGGTGATGCAGGAGCTGGTGCGGATCGGCAAGGCCGCCGGGGACGGCAGCCTCGCGCGGGCGCCCGCGCTGGGCGATTTGATCGCCAGGCTGAAGCCATCAGGCGGGACCTGCCATCTGATCGGACTGATGTCGCCCGGCGGGGTGCATTCGCACCAGGATCACGCGGTCGCGCTGGCCACGATCCTGCACGACGCCGGGGTGAAGACCGTCGTGCACGCGCTGACCGACGGCCGCGACACCCCCCCACGTTCGGCGGCGGACGATGTCGCATGGCTGCGCCGTGCACTGCCCGGCGATGCGGCGATCGGGACGGTGATCGGCCGCTACTACGCGATGGACCGCGACAAGCGTTGGGACCGCGTGGCGAAGGCCTACGCGGCGCTGGCCGAGGGCGAAGGCGCACGCTTCGACGACCCGGTCGAAGCCGTGCGGGATGCCTATGCGCACGACGTGACCGACGAGTTCATCGTCCCGGCGGTCATCGGTGGCTATCACGGGATGCGGGACGGTGACGGCATCCTGTGCTTCAACTTCCGCGCCGACCGGGTGCGGGAAATCCTTGGCGCGCTGCTGGAGCCGGGGTTCGACGGCTTCCCCCGCAAGCGCGCGATCCGCTTCGCCGCCGCCGCGGGGATGACGCGGTATTCCGATGAACTGGCGCCGTATCTCGGCGTGCTGTTCCCGCCCGAGACGCTGGACCACATCCTGGGCCAGGTCGTGGCGGAAGCGGGGCGCAGCCAGCTCCGCGCGGCCGAGACCGAGAAGTATCCGCACGTCACCTATTTCCTGAATGGCGGGCAGGAGACGAGGTTCCCGGGCGAGGACCGCGTCCTGGTGCCGTCGCCGAAGGTCGCGACCTACGACCTGCAGCCCGAGATGTCGGCGCCAGAGCTCACCGACAAGGTGGTGACAGCGATCGGTTCGCGGAAGTACGACCTGATCGTGCTGAACTACGCCAATCCCGACATGGTCGGCCACACCGGCAGCCTGGCCGCCGCCACCCGCGCGGTGGAGGCGGTCGATGCCGGCCTCGGCCGCATCGCCGCGGCGGTGGAGCGAGAGGGCGGGGCGCTGCTGGTCACCGCGGACCACCGCCCTTGCGAGCTGATGCGCGACCCTGCCACGGGCGGGCCGCATACGGCGCACACCACCAATCCCGTCCCGGTGCTGCTGATGGGTGCCGGGGCGACGGCGCTGCGGGACGGACGGCTCGCGGACGTGGCGCCGACCTTGCTGGAGCTGATGGGTCTGCCGCAGCCTCGGGAGATGACCGGCCACTCGCTGATCCGTGCCCATGCGGCGCGCGCGGCCGAGTAGCCTCGTTTCCCTGCTGGCACTGCTTGCGGTCGCCGCGCACCCGGCCCGACCGACCAAGGAGGAGGCTGCGCGGCGTGAGATGGAAAGGGCCGAGACGGCGCGAGCCGCGGAACAGGAGGCGCAGCAGCAGGCGGCCGCGCGGGCCGCCGCGGCGGCGGCCGAGACGCGACGGCTGGCGGCGGGCAGGATCGCAGCGGTTGCGCGTCTGCGCCAGGCGGAGGCGGCCACGGCGGAAGTGGCGGCGCGGATGGACGAACTGGGGGCGGAGCAGCGGCGCGCACAGGCGGCGCTCGCGGCGCGGGCGGAGACAATGCAGCCGCTGCTGCCGGTGATCGAGCGGCTTTCGCTGTTCCCCGCCGAGACGCTGCTTGCGGTACCGGCGCGGGCCGAGGACACGCTCCGGGGCGTGCTGGTGCTGCGCGGCCTGGCGGATCAGGCCGGCCAAGAGGCGGTCGCCCTGCACCGGGACCGGGACCGGCTGGCGGCGGCGACGCGGGCGCTTCAGGCGGAGGAACCGCGGCTTGCCGCGGCGGAAGCGCGGCAGAAGGCGGAGGCGGATGCGCTCGACCGGCAGATCGACCTGGCTGAGGCCGGGCAGCGGCAGGCGGAAGGGGAAGCCGCGGCGGCGGCGGAGCGCGCGGCGGCGCAGGCCGCGCGAGCCGAGACGCTGCGGGGCGTGCTGGCGGACCTGGAGGCGCAGCGCCAGGCGGAGCGCGACCGTGCCAGGGAAGCGGCGGCGCGCGCCGAACGCCGCGGGCGGCGTGAGGAGGCCGCGGCGGCGCGCGAGCGATCGGCCACGTTGGAGCAAGGAGGCGCGGGGCCTTTGGCCAGCGCCGCGCAGCCGCGGGCGCAGCTTACCGCGCCGGTCGAGGGATCGATCGTCCGCGGCTGGGGCGACCCGACCGAGGGAGGGCCGGCAACCGGCGTGTCCTATCGCGCCCCGCCGGCGGCCAGGGTGGTCTCGCCGTGCACCGGCCGCGTTGCATTCGCGGCGCCATTCCGCAGCTATGGGTTGCTGCTGATCGTCAGTTGCGGCGGCGGCTATCACGCGGTGCTGGCCGGCTTCGAGCGGCTCGACGCCAAGGCGGGCCAGACGGTCGCATCGGGCGAACCAGTGGGCGTGATGCCGAACTGGCAGCCGGGCCAGACGGCGAGCCGGCCGACCCTGTATGTGGAACTTCGCCACGGCGGCCAGCCGATCAATCCGGCGCCCTGGCTGAAGGCCAGCAGTTAAACTCTCGTATACATCTGATTTGGATACTGGACGGCGGTGGCACGCCCGCGCGAAAAGGTGATCTTTCGTGCAAAGCGCGGTCCCGGCGGTCGCGCATAGAGGATGAAACGCATGGACTATCGCTCACCGCGCCTGCGCACCGGCCTGCTGCTCGGCACCGCCTTCGTGGCCGGTGTGGCGATCGGCCCGGCATCGGGACTGATCGGCCGGCATTTCGGTTTCAGCGCCTGGGCGGCGCAGGACAGCAGCCGTGCCGATACCTATCGGTTGCTGACCTTGTATGGCGACGTGTTCGAGCGGGTCAGGGCGGAGTACGTCGATCCGGTGGACGACAAGGAGCTGATCGAGAACTCGATTAACGGCATGCTGACCGGGCTCGACCCGCATTCCAGCTATATGAACGCCAAGGCGTTCCGCGACATGCAGGTGCAGACCAAGGGCGA
>DATBKQ010000383.1:0-7825 GCA_036555825.1 Acetobacteraceae bacterium
ACCCGGAAAAGAAGCGCGTCACGCTCAGTACCGTCTGCACGGTTGGCGATACGGTGGTGATCGACGGCGAGGCCTACGTACAAGTGCCATCCCGCGCGTGATGCGGGTCTTCCGCGATTGGCGCGACCTGCCGCCGGATGCGCGCGGCGCCACCATAGCACTCGGCAATTTCGACGGCGTGCACCGCGGCCACGCCGAGGTGATCAAGGCGGCACACGCGGCGCGCCCGACGGTGTCGCTCGCGGTGCTGACCTTCGAGCCGCATCCGCGCGAGCACTTCCGGCCCGACGATCCGCCGTTTCGTCTGACCCTGTCGGCGGAGCGGGCCGAGGCGCTGGCGGCACTCGGCGTGACGCTGCTCTACGAACTGCCGTTCAACGACGAATTCAGCCACATGCCGGCCGAGCGCTTCGTGACCGAGGTGCTGCACCAGGGACTGGGCGCACGGCACCTGGTGTGCGGACCCGATTTCGCGTTCGGCTACCGCCGGGGCGGCGACACCGCGTTCCTGGCGCGGCGCGCCGAGGCGCTGCGCATGGGCCTCACGCTGGTGCCGCTCCTGGCCGACGGCGGCGGTCCGATTTCGGCCACACGCATTCGCCGCGTGCTGCAGGATGGGTATCCCGAGCGCGCGACCGCCGATCTTGGCCGGCCCTGGACGATCCGCGGCATCGTGGCACACGGCGACAAACGCGGCCGGACCATCGGCTTCCCGACCGCCAATATTGCGCTTGGCCGCCACCTGGAGCCGGCGCGCGGCGTATACGCGGTGACGGTGCGGCTGCCCGACGGGCGCTGGCGGCATGGCGTTGCCAATATCGGCCGGCGTCCGACGGTGAACCAGGGACCTGAAAGCCGGCTCGAGGTGAACATCTTCGACTTCGACGCAGACATATACGGCGCCGAACTGTCGGTCGCGCTGCATGCCTACATCCGCGAGGAACGCCGCTTCCCCGGACTGGATGCGCTGAAGTCGCAGATCGCCGCCGACGCCGATGAAGCGCGCCGACTGTTGGCCGCGATGTGACGCGGGACTTGGCGGCCACACCTGGCGGTAGCGTCCACCGCGCACCTCATTCACCCGGGCTCCATCGAACTCGCCGTGTTTCTGCGGATCGTGCATTCCATCGCGCAGACCTTCGGCGTATCGATGCCTGCAGTGGCGTTTGTATTTACGATGATGCGGCGGCTGCGGCTGCCGAGCCGCCGCCGGATGGGCCGGCGACCGTATCGGCCGCAAGAAGCCGCTGAGTGGAGCAATTCTCGGCGTGTTCATGCGCCGAATGGCCTCGGGTCCCGCCCTGGTGATGGCACCCTGGCGCAGCGGCTCGCCGGCGTGATTCTCGCCCGACCCCCAGACGCGCGCGCCGCGACCCCATGGGCAGCGGCTGCCGCGCGGTCTATACCCCGCGCGATGAAACCTCCGCATTCCAACCGCCCAGGCGGCGGCAACCGGCCGCCGGGAGGCAGCGGGCATGGTGGTCCGCCACGCCACCACGGTCATCCGAATGACCGCCAGCAGCGGCGCGATCAGCCCGGCTCCGGTCAGGGCAATCAGCCGCGGGACAGCCGACCGCAAGGCGGCCACGGCCACAACCAGGGCAAGCCGTTCCAGACCAGAGACAATCGCCAGCGCAACGCGTTCCACCATGGCGACCGCCAAGGTCATCACGATCATCGGTCGCGACCGCCCGAAACGCCGCGCGGTGCGATCTGGCTGTATGGCATGCACGCGGTTGCCGCCGCGCTCGGCAATCCGGCCCGCCGGCTCCGGCATCTCATGCTGACGGAAGACACACAACAGATTCTGGCGCGCCGCCAGCCACCACCCTGGCCGCTGGCGCCCGAACAGGTGGACCGGGCGCGGCTCGATCATCTGCTTGGCCGCGACATCGCCCACCAGGGTGCCGCGCTGCTGGCCGACCCGCTATCGACCCCGAGCCTGCAGCACGTGCTCGAGCGCCCCGGGCCGCTGATCGTCCTCGATCAGGTCACCGACCCCCGCAATGTCGGCGCCATTCTGCGTTCGGCGGCGGCTTTCGGGGCCGCCGCGCTGATCACCCAGGACCGCAACGCGCCCGAGGAGACCGGGGCGCTCGCCAAGGCGGCGTCCGGCGCGCTGGAAACCATTCCGCTGCTCCGCGCGGTCAACATTGCCCGCACACTGATCGCGCTGAAGGCGGCCGGCATCTGGACTGTCGGCCTCGATACCGGCGGCACGCCGCTATCGGGTCCGGCGCTGGCGGGCCGCCGCGTCGCGCTGGTCCTGGGGGCGGAAGGCGAGGGGCTGCGGCGGTTGACCCGGGAAACCTGCGACGAGGTCGCCGGTTTGCATATGCCAGGCAAGATGGAAAGCCTGAACGTCTCCGCTGCCGCATCGGTGGCGCTTTATGAACTGACGAGGGGCGCATGACCGGATTCGAGCCCGAGCGGGCCGCCGCCAGCCTGCACCAGTCGCGCCAGCGCCGCGAGCAGGTGGCGCCGCTGGCCGGGGACCTTGCTCCGCGGACCGAGGCGGAGGGCGCCGCCGTGCAGCGCGCCCTCGCCCACCGGACCGGCGCAGCCTCGCCCGGCGGCTTCAAGATCGGCGCGACGGCAAAGCGGATGCAGGATTACCTCGGCCTCAGCGGGCCCGCAGCGGGGTTCATGGCGGTCGGCAATATCCATGACAGCGGCGTCACCTTGCGTTTCGGCGACTTCGTCCGCCCCGGCGTCGAGGGGGAACTCGCGGTCCGCCTTGCCCGCGACCTGGCCCCCGGCCCCTGCACGCCCGAGCAGGCTGCCGCATCAGTCGGCGAACTGGTGGCAGGGATCGAAATCGTCGAGAACCGCTACGGCGAGCTGCTGGAGCTTGGCGTGCCCACGCTGATCGCCGACCAGGTCTTCCACGCGGCCTGCGTGCTGGGCGAGCCGGGCCTGCGGGAATGGCGCGCGCTCGACCTCGGCACGCTGCGTGGCCGGCTGATCGTGGATGGACATCAGCGCGACGAGGGTGTGGGTGCCGATCTGATGGGACACCCGATGAACTGTCTGGCGTGGCTCGCCGGCTCGCCGGTCGCCGAGGCATTCGGCGGGCTGAAGGCTGGCCAGGTGGTGATGCTGGGAAGCGTCACCCCGCCGGTATGGCTCACCGGCCCGGCCAGCGTCACCGTGGATTTTTCGCCGCTGCCGCCAGTGCAGTTGCGGCTGAGCTGATCCGACACCCCTCTAACCGCCCGTTAGCAATCGCCCGCGCATACTGTTTGCCCCACCAAGCCAGTGGGCCACGTCATGCGCCTTGATTGGGACGAACTTTCGGACGACCTGCAGATCGCGCTTGCCCGCGAGGCGTTGAGCCGGGCGGGCGCGGTCATCGCCACGCAGGCCGAGGTGCTCGCACAGGAGATCGAACTCGGAAACATCGCCGACCGCGGCGGGGCGAGTGCGCTACGGCTGCTCGCCGCGATCCTGCGCGGCCGTGCCGAGGATCCCCTCCCGCCTGCAGGCATGGCCGAACCGGCCGTTGCATTCGGCTAAAGCACGGCGAGGTCAGTTGACCTCACCCTGCTTTAGCTTTCTTTGGTTGAGCGCGTGATGACCTCTGGCGATTCCGCCTCTGGCCATCACGCGCTGACCGATGGGGCTTGACGCTGCACCCTGCCATGGGATGAAGGCAGGGGAGGGCAGCCGCCATGAAGATCACCGCCGTCGAGACCTACTGGACGCGCATTCCGTTCGACATGGGCGGCAAACCCGCCTCCGCCGGTGGCCTGGGTTGGCAGTCGATGAACACGGTCTGGCTGCGCATTGTCACCGATCAGGGACTGGAGGGCTGGGGCGAGGGCTTCGGCCACGCCTCGGCCCCGGTGACCAAGACAGTGATGGACACCCAGCTCGCGCCCGCAGTGCTGGGCCAGGACGCGCGGGATATCGCCGGACTGCGTCAGCCCCTGGCGAAGGCGTTCCACGGCTTCGGCCGCAACGGCTCGCACGTCTTCGCCCTCTCGGCGCTGGACATCGCGCTGTGGGACCTGGCGGGCAAGGCGGCCGGCCTGCCGCTCTGGCGACTGTTCGGCGCGACCCCGGTCGCCCAGCTGACCGCCTATGCCAGCCTGTTGCGGTATGGCGACGCCGCCATGGTCGGGGCGGCCTGCGAACGCGCCATGCATCGCGGTTACCGCGACATCAAGCTGCACGAGATCGCCCTTCCGGAAGTGCGCGCCGCTCGCCAGGCGATCGGCCCGGAGGCTCGGCTGATGGTGGACACCAACTGTCCCTGGACGGTCTGGCAGGCGATCGACATGGCGCGCCGGATGCGCGAGTTCGACCCGACCTGGCTCGAGGAGCCGGTGTTCCCGCCCGGGGATCACACCGGGCTCGCCCGTGTGCGCCGGGAGGGCGGCGTGCCGATCGCCGCCGGCGAAAACGCCGCCGGCCTGCACGATTTCCACGCCCAGTTCGAGGCCGCCGCGATCGACGTCGCGCAGCCGAGTGTGATCAAGATCGGCGGCCCATCGGTCATGCTGGAGATTGCCGCACTCGCCAGGGCGTTCGGCGTGCGGGTTGTGCCGCACAACGCGTATTTCGGCCCGGGCTTCCTGGCCTCGCTGCACGTCAACGCGACGATCGCGCCGGAGGCTCCCTTCGAGCGGCTGTTCATCGACCTGGAGGCCAGCCCCTACCACGAATTGGTGATGGCCAAGGACGGCAGGGTAGCCGTGCCGGATGGCCCCGGCCTGGGCCGCGATCCCGATCTGGCGGTGATACGCCGCTATCTCATCGCCGGGCCAACACTCCACGAATTGTGAGTACACCCGTTCGTGTCAGGCGACACGGCGATCTGACTGGACCATCTGGCGGTTCGGGGGCTGATCGCCCCGACCGCCTCGCCTGCCGCTCCAGGACCTTTTCATGCCACCCTGCCCACGCTTCGCCCTTGCCGCCCTGCTTGTGCCATCGCTGGCCCACGCCGGCACATTGCCGCGCCATGATGGCAGGCTGCTGTCGCCGGTGAAGTCAGCCTGCATCTCGTCGCCGTTCGGCCCGCGGATCCTGCCGAACCGGCCCCTGGCGGGTACCTATCACCCTGGGGTCGATATGCCGGCCCCTCGGGGAGAGGCGGTTCGCGCAACCGCCCCCGGCAAGGTCATCCGCATTCAGCACAATGGTCCCGGCGGGCTGGAGGTCCTGGTCCAGCACGACGGCTTCATCGGCGTCTACAGTCATCTTGGGATGGTGTCTCCGGTGATCGCCGAGGGGAAGGCAACGCTGTCGGCCGGCGAGGAAATTGGCGAGGTCGGGCCGACAGGCATCACTTACGGAATGCATTTGTACTTCGAGATGATCGAGGCTGGCCGGCCTGTCGATCCCGCGCCCCGCCTTCGCGTGCCGCTCTGCAACGGCGGTGTTCATCGCACGCGAGCCGACATGTTGGGCCGCGACGGCAAGATCCCGCCAACGCGTCACTACGCCGGACTGAACTGACAGCCCGAGCGCACACGTCACTTGTCCGCCGCTTCCGCCCGCCCCACGATCCGCGCCGTGAATGTCACCGGCAACTCGGAGTGCCGTGGGCCACCGGCCGCCACTCGCGGGTCGGAAAAAAACTCCAGGTAGGCGGGAGAGGCCTGCGCGTGCGCGGAAAAGGGATTGACGAATGTGCCGTCCGCGAGTGCGAACCCGAATCCATGATCCGTCAACTGTGATCCGCTGAGGCTGACCAGATTATCCACCGAATATGGCTCATTGCCGGGAATCGCTGTCCCGGTTGCCTGCAGCCCGATGATCCTGACCCCGTTGCGCGATCCGGCGATCGCAGTGATCTGGAAGTAACCCGAACGGCGCGCGACATCGTCCGTGGTCAGCGTGCCGCTCGCGGAGATGCCGCCGCTGGCATATTGCCAACTCCATTGCAGGGACGCGGCAACGGATGCGGGGGCCATGGGCAGAAGTGCGGCGCCCAGCGCGAGCAAGCAGTACATGGTCGGTCGGATCCGCATGTAGCCCTGCGCAGACCGCTGAGCCGGCTCCGGGCCGTCTATCGGCGCACCGCCTGGTACGCAGCGATACAGGCCAGATCGACGATCTGACTGACAGAGGCATCCATCGGCATGATCTGCACCGGCCGCTCCATGCCCGTCAGCAGCGGCCCGATCGTGCTGCCGCCGCCCAGCCGCTTCGCCAGGCTTGAGGTGATGTGCGCCGAATGCAGGCCCGGCATCACCAGCACATTGGCATCCGCGGTCAGCCGGCAGAACGGATACAGCGCGCGAATCGATGGTTCCAACGCAACGTCCGGGCTCATCTCGCCATCATACTCGAAATCAACCTTCCGCTGGTCGAGAATTGCCACAGCGTCGCGCATCGGCGAATTGGCAGGGTGGATCGGATCGCCGAACGTGGCATGCGACAGCAGCGCGACGCGCGGCTCGTGGCCGAAATGGCGGGCGGCCTGGGCGGCGCCGATGGCGATATCAGCCAACTCCTCGGCGTTCGGCCGGAAGTGCATCAGCGTGTCGGTGATGAAGATCGTACGCCCGCGCATCCCCAGCACCAGCGTGAGCCCGAAGGCGCGTCCGCCGCTTGCCGGCTCGATCGCATGCGTGATGTCGTCCAGACAGACCGCAGCCGAACGGGTCAAGCCGGTCACCATGGCGTCGGCGTCGCCGGTCGCTACCATGCAGGCGGCGAACACATTGCGGTCCTGGTTCACCAGCCGCTGGCAGTCACGGCGCAGGAACCCACGGCGCTGCAGGCGGCCATAGAGGAACTCCACGTATTTCGAATTGGCGCTCGAGAGGCGCGCGTTATGGATCTCGATCCCCTCGACCATACCCAGGCCCAGGCTCGCAATCGTCGCCTTCACCCGGTCCTCGCGCCCGATCAGCACCGGGCGTCCATAGCCGGCATTGCGATAGGCGACGGCCGCCCGCACCACCTTTTCCTCCTCGCCCTCGGCGAACACCACGCGGCTGGGATGGGCGCGCACGCTCTCCATGATCGCATCGAGCGCGCCGGCGGTCGGATCGAGGCGCCCCGACAGCTCGCGCGCATAGCGGCGCAGGTCCACCAGCGGCCGGCGCGCCACCCCGCTGTCCATCGCCGCCCGTGCCACCGCGGGCGCCACCCAGGAGATCAGCCGAGGGTCGAATGCGTTGGGGATGATGTAATCCGGCCCGAAGGTCAGCCGTCGCCCGGCGGAGGCCGAATGCACCTCGTCCGGCACGTCCTCGCGCGCCAGGTTTGCCAGCGCCTCGGCCGCCGCGATCTTCATTGCTTCGTTGATGGTGGAGGCGCGCACATCGAGCGCGCCACGGAAGATGTACGGGAAGCCGAGGACGTTGTTGACCTGGTTCGGATAGTCGCTGCGGCCGGTGGCGATGATCGCATCAGGACTGGCGGCGCGTGCCTCCTCCGGCGTGATCTCCGGATCGGGGTTCGCCATGGCGAAGATGATCGGCTTGTCCGCCATGCGGCGCACCATTTCCTTGGTGACCGCGCCCCTGGCCGAAAGCCCGAAGAACACATCCGCGCCATCCAGCGCCTCAGCCAGAGTGCGCGCCTTGGTGGCCGCCGCGTGCGCCGATTTCCACTGGTTCATGCCTTCGCTGCGCCCCTGGTGGACTACGCCCTTGGTGTCGCACAGCACGACATGGTCCGGGCGCATGCCCATCGCCTTCAGCAGTTCCACGCAGGCGATGCCCGCCGCGCCGGCGCCATTGACCACCAGTTTCGTTTCTCGCAGATCGCGTCCGGTGAGATGGCAGGCGTTGATCAGCCCGGCCGCCGCGACGATCGCCGTGCCGTGCTGGTCGTCGTGGAACACCGGAATGTCCATCAGTTCGCG
>DATBKQ010000384.1:0-13894 GCA_036555825.1 Acetobacteraceae bacterium
CGGGCCCAGCCCACGTTTGCAATAACCGCGGCGCGGCGCCACATGGGCCGCATGCACCGCCGCGCCCTGCTCCGCCTGGTCCCCGCCCTCCTCATGCTCCCGGCCGTCGCCCCGGCACAGCCGCGTTTCGAGCCGACGCCGCAGGACCAGGCCGACCTGGCGAGGATCGAAGCCTACCTGGACGGCCTGCGCACGATGAAGGCGCACTTCCTGCAAGTGGCACCGAACGGCGCGATCAGCCAGGGAACCGTCTGGCTGGACCGGCCCGGCCGCATGCGGTTCCAGTACGATCCGCCCAGCCCGCTACTGCTGGTCGCGGGCCACGGGTTGGTGGTGTTCCACGACAAGTCGTTGAACCAGACCACGAACATCCCGGTCGGCCAGACCCCGCTGGGCATCCTGCTCGCCGACCACGTCCGCCTTGGGGGCGACGTGACGGTCACCGGCATGCAGCACCTGCCCGGACAGCTCCAGGTAAGCCTGGTCCGCACCGCCTCGCCGGGCGACGGCACGCTGACCCTGATCTTCGCCGATAGCCCGCTCGCACTGCGGCAATGGACGGTCACCGACGCGCAGCGGCAGCAGACAACGGTCACCCTCTACAATGTCGAAAGGGGCGGCCAGTTCGACCAAAAGTTGTTTCAGTTCATCGATCCTCGCGCCTTGCAGCCTGGCACAAACGGGTGACGTTGTCGCAACATTGCACCCAATTCATGCCGGCCATGGCGGAAAATGTCTTCATTTTGCCGCAAGACCCGGCGATTATTCTCTCTCCATGAGGTCCGCCCGGGTCGTCAAGCCGCTTATCGGCATCAGTTGCTGCACCAAGCAGTTCGGTCTCTTCGGTATGCCGAACCACGCCGCTTCCAACACCTATGTCGAGACCACCGACCAGGTACTGCACGCGGTTCCGGTGCTGATCCCCGCCAATGGGCCGACCACGGATATTGAGACATTGCTCGACCGGCTGGACGGCATCATGCTCACCGGCAGCCGGTCCAACGTGCATCCCAGCTACTACGATGGCCCACCGCACGCCGAAGGCACGTGGGAGGACATAGCGCGCGACAGCACAACGCTGCCGCTGATCCGTGCCGCCGTCATGCGCGGCGTCCCGGTGCTGGCGATCTGCCGCGGGTTCCAGGAGCTGAACGTGGCGCTAGGGGGGTCGCTGCACCAGCGTTTGCAGGACCTGCCGGACCGCATCGACCACTCCTCGCCGATGGTCGTGTCGCGTGAGGTGCGGATCGGCAAGGCGCACGCGATCCGCGTCACGCCGGGCGGCTGGCTGCACCGGCTGGCGCGAACCACGGAAATCGCGGTGAATTCGTTGCACAACCAGGGTATCAACAAGCTGGCACCCGGCCTTCGTGTCGAGGGCGTGGCACCCGACGGCACCATCGAGGCCGTGCAGGTGCTCGCCACCGCCGCGGGCCCGATCCCGGGTTTCGCCGTCGGCGTGCAATGGCACCCCGAAAACGACTGGCGCACCGATACCGTCTCCCGCGGCATTTTCGACGACTTCGCCGCTGCGGTGCACGCCTATGCCGCGGACGGGCGGATCGGCGGAATTTCCGCCGCTGCGGACTGATCACTGCCTCTTGTCATCGCGGACGATTCCCCCGATGTAACGCCGAGCGACCGGACCGGACAGGTCCGGTTTCCAGTTGCACCACGAGGCCCCGCGCCATGTTCATCGAAACCGAAGGCACGCCCAATCCCGCCACCCTGAAGTTCCTGCCCGGCCGCTACGTGATGGGCGCGGGCACCGCCGACTTCGCCTCGCTGGCCTCCGCCGAACGCAGCCCGCTGGCCATGGCGCTGTTCGACCTGCCCGGTGTCGCCCGGGTGTTCCTGGGCGGCGATTTCATCACCGTCACCAAGACCGACGAAACCTCGTGGCAGGCGCTCAAGCCGCAGGTGCTGGCGACCGTCATGGACCATTTCGTCGCCGGCCGGCCGGTGATCGAGGGCGCCGGCGAGGACCTTGCCGAGGAGATCGCGCCCGAGGACGAGGAGATCGTCGCCCAGATCAAGGAACTGCTGGACACCCGCGTGCGCCCGGCGGTGGCAGGCGACGGCGGCGACATCGTGTTCCGCGGCTATCGCGAGGGGGTGGTCCGGCTGCACATGCAGGGCGCCTGCTCGGGCTGCCCGTCCTCGACCGCCACGCTGAAGCACGGCATCGAGAACATGCTGCGGCATTTCGTCCCGGAGGTGGTCGCGGTCGAGCAGGTCGAATTCTGATTTATGCCGCTCGACGCCTACGCGCTCGATCTGCTGTTCCGCCACGCCCGTACCTACAACCGGTTCACCGACCAGCCGGTCACCGATGACGAACTGCGCGCCCTGCACGCACTGCTGCGGCAGGGGCCCACCTCGGCCAACTCCTCGCCGGCGCGTTTCCTGTTCCTGCGCAGCAGGGAAGCCCGGCAGAGGCTGGCCCCGGCGCTGTCGGCCGGCAACCTGGAGAAGACCATGGCGGCGCCGGTCACCGCGATCGTCGCCTACGATCCGAAATTTTACCAAAAGCTGCCGAAGCTGTTCCCGCACAACCCCGATGCCATGTCGTGGTTCACCGAGAACGACGCGCTCGCTGCCAGCACCGCGTTCCGCAACGGCACGCTGCAAGGCGCCTACCTGATCCTGGCGGCGCGTGCGCTCGGCCTGGATACCGGGCCGATGTCGGGCTTCGAGAACGCCATGGTGGACGAGCTGTTCCTGGCCGATCGCGGCTGGCGGTCGAATTTCCTGTGTAATATCGGGCATGGCGATCCCGCGGGCCTGTTCCCGCGCTCGCCTCGCCTCGATTTCGAGGAAGCGTGCGTGCTGCTTTAGCGCGTGATGACCGGAGGCGGGATCGTCGGAGGTCTGAACCACGCGCTCAACCAAGGAAAGGCAAAGCGTGGTGAGGTCAACCTGGCCTCATCATGCTTGAACCATGCGGGTGCTTGCCCTCGATTCCGCCCTGGCGCGCTGCTCCGCGGCAATGGTGGTGCGCGGCGATGTGCGGGCCGCCCGTCAGGTCGAGGCCACCCAGGGGCACGCCGCTTTGCTGTCGGCGATCGTGCGCGACGTGCTGACGGAAACCGCCACGGCGCCCGGTTCGCTCGACCTCGTCGCGGTCACGGTCGGGCCGGGCAGCTTCACCGGGATCCGCGCCGGGCTCGCCCTGGCGCATGGTGTGGCACTCGCCTCCGGCGTGCCGGTGATCGGCGTCACGGTGGGCGAGGCGCTGGCCGATTCGTTGCCCCACCTGGGCGACCGCCCCCTCTGGGTCGCCATCGACAGCCGCCGCGGCCGCGTGTTCCTGGAGCGCGGCGGGACCATCACCGCGGCGCTGCTCGACGCCCTGCCGGAGCCGGCGGGCCGGATCGCGCTGGCCGGCGATGCCGCAGCCGCGGTGGCCGCCCGACTGGCCGCCCGGGATTTCGACGTGATGCTGACCGACGCCCGCCTGCCGGTCGCGCGACACGTCGCGGTGGTGGCGGTGCGGCGCTTCCGGGGGGAGCTGCCGGCGCGTTCCTCGCAGCCGCTCTATGTCGACCCGCCCGAGGCCAGGCTGCCGGCCGGCGGTCCGCGCCCGCCGCCACACGGATGATCGATCGCGCGACAGAGGCGCACGCCGCCGCGCTCGCGGCGATTCACGCCGCTGCGTTCCCGCCGGCCGAGGCATGGGGCGCCGATGCCATCAGCCTCCAGCTCGCGCTTCCGGGCGGCTTCGGCCTGATCGACCGCCGCGGCGGCATGCTGCTCGGCCGGATCGTGACGGACGAGGCCGAGGTGCTTACCCTGGCCGTGGCTCCGTCCGCGCGCCGGCAGGGGGTCGCCACCGGCTTGCTGCGGGAGGCCAGGAGCCTGGTCGCCGCGCGCGGTGCCATGGCGATCTTCCTCGAGGTCGCGGCCGGCAACGCCGCCGCGCTGGCGCTCTATCGTCGCGAAGGATTTGCCCAGGTCGGCCGCCGCCGCCGCTACTATGCCGACGGATCCGATGCCGTGGTGATGCGTATGGACCGGCTATGACCGGCCGCCGCGTCGCAGCAGCAGCGTGGCAACCCCGTCGGGGTCGGTGTCCAGCGACAGCACCTCGTGCCCTTGTTCGCGCGCCGTGCGCGGCACGTTGCGCAGTGGCTCCTCGCCGCGCAGCCGGACGCGCAGAACCTGTCCCGGCGACATGCGGTCGAGCGCCAGGCGCGTGCGCACGAACGTCATCGGGCAAACCTCGGACGTGATGTCCAGTTCCTGGTGGACCGTGGCCTTGTCTGTCATTCCTGCGGTCTCGGGCTGCCGCGCCGCCAGGCGCGATCCTCGAACGGGGAAGGCCGTCTATATGGCGCGGGACCTGCCCCCTGCAAAGTCACCCCCGCGGCTTGCGGTGCGGCATTGGACAGGCGCGACCCTGATCGGCTACGCCCCTGTCGGCGGCCACGGGGGCTGGCACCACGCGGCCGGGTCGGGCCGGCGCGTGATGACCGAAGGCGGGACCGCCGCAGGTCTGAATCACGCGGTCAAACAATGTGATAGAGCGGGACGGCTGCTTCCTTGCGCAGCCATCCCGTTCTAGGCTGATCACAGGGGAACCGATGGAATCGCGCATCGAGCGCCTGTGTGTCGAACAAGGCCTCAAGATGACCGGGCAGCGTCGCGTCATTGCCCGCGTCCTGTCGGAAGCCTCCGATCACCCCGATGTCGAGGAACTCTACCGCCGCGCCAGTGCGCTCGACGCGCGCATATCCATTGCGACGGTATATCGGACCGTGCGCCTGCTGGAAGAGAAGGGCATTCTCGAGCGCCGGGACTTTGGCGGGGGTCGAGCCCGCTACGAACCGACCGAGCATGGCCATCATTTCCATCTGATCGATATCGACACCGGCAAGGTCATCGAATTCCAGGACCCCGAGTACGAGCGGCTGATGCAGATCATGGCTGGCCGTCTCGGCTTCGACCTTGTCTCGCTCCGCCTGGAATTGTTCGGCCGCCGCCGCGAGCCGGCGCAGGCCACGCGCGAGCGGGAGGCGCGGCAGCGCCTCTCGCGACGAATCGGGGACACGTCCCACGATCCGGACCCAGCCATCGAGCAGGGAAGGGCAGCGCGATGACGTTCGAGCAGCTCACTGCCGGCCGCCGCATCGACGACCTGCCATTCCCGGAACTTCGCGCCGGCAATCTGGGCGTCCGCGTGGCGCGGTCGGCGGCCGAGATCGATGCGGTGCAGTTCCTGCGCTACCGGGTGTTCTACGGCGAGATGGGCGCCCGGGCCGATGCGGCAACCGCAACGTCGCGGCGGGACCGTGACGCCTTCGACGATGTCGCGGATCATCTGCTCGTGGTCGATCACGCCATCGGCGCCGGCCCGGAGGGTGTGGTCGGCACCTATCGGCTGATCCAGCGCGAGGCGGCGGCGCGGATCGGCCGGTTCTATTCAGCGGACGAATACGATATCGCCCCGATAGTCGGCTTCCCCGGCCGCATCCTCGAACTCGGCCGCTCCTGCGTGGATGCCGCCTACCGCAGCCGGGTCGCCATGCAATTGTTGTGGCGCGGCATCGCGGCCTACGTGTTCCACTACCAGATCGACCTCATGTTCGGCTGCGCCAGCCTGCCTGGCACGAACCCTGACGCGCTCGCGGCCGAACTGACCTATCTCTACGACAACCACCTGGCGCCGCCGGCGGTGCGCCCGCGAGCCTTGCCGCATCGCTATGTCGAGATGCGGCGGATGCCGCCCCATTCGCTCGACCCCAGGCGGGTGCAGGCGCAGTTGCCGCCGCTGATCAAGGGCTATTTGCGGCTTGGCGGTTTCGTCGGTGACGGTGCAGTGATCGACCGTCAGTTCAACACCACCGACGTTGCGGTGGTGGTGAAGACCGATCTGGTCACCGACAAATACTACCGGCACTACGAGCGCCAGCTGCGCGACGCGCTCGATTAGAGCGCGATAACCGAAGGCGGAATCGGGCTCCCAATCGACCAGGTCGATTGGGGACCCGGCCACAGGTCTGGATCGCGCATTGGAGCAAGGACTGGTTGTGCCGCGCCCCGGCTTCTCGCGTGGATCACGCAAAGTTTCCGCCAAGGATCAGAAATCGCGTAAACAAGGCGCGGTTACTCATTGACGCGATTGAACCGGTTCACGAAGCTGTGTTCCCAGGCGATCCTCGGATCGCGTCGGGGACGAAAGGGCGGAAACGTGAACCATGGGGACACCGGCCCGGGCCCGTTCCGGGAAGTGCCGATCAACCGGCTTCCCGCGCGCCTCTGGTCCGTTCCGATCGCCGTGGCCATGCTCGCATCCGCGACCGTGGCCGAGGCTCAGCCGGTGCCGGCCAACCCGGTGCCCCAGGGCTCTCCGATCCCGCGCGTGCTGCCGCCCGCCCCGCCTTCGGTCGCCCCCGGCATCGTGGTGCCTCCGCCTACGGCGCCAGGTGTCGAAGTGCCCAACCAGCCCGTGCGGGTCAGCAGCGTCGCCGTGGAGGGGGTCACCGCCTATCCCCAGCAGGAGATCGCGCAACTGACCACAGGCCTGGTCGGGCCGGCAGTGCCGTTGCCGCGGATCGACGCGGCGCGCCAGGCGATCCTTCAGCGCTACCGGTCGGACGGCTACGTGCTGACCACCGTCTCGGCCAATCTCGACGCGGGCGGCGCTCTGCGCTTTATCGTTACCGAAGGCCGCATCGCCAGTGTCAAGCTCGACGGCGACATCGGCCCCGCCGGCACGCAGGTGCTGCGATTTCTCAACCGCCTGACCGAGCGGCAGCCGATCGATTCGGCAACCCTGGAACGCTACCTGCTGCTGGCGCAGGACGTACCGGGCGTCAGCCTGCGCGCCGTGCTCGAGCCGTCCACCGACACGCCCGGCGCTCTCAACCTGATCGCGCAGGTCAGCCGTCAGCCGGTCTCGGGCCTCGCCACGATGGACAACCGCGCATTCACGCAAACCGGGCCGATCGAGTTCCTCGGCCTGCTCGACCTCAACAGCTTCAGCGAGTTCGGCGAAAAGACCGAACTCTCCTACTACCATGCGTTCCCCAATACGCAGAATTTCGGACAGGTCTCCACCGAGACCTTCATCGGCGCCTCCGGACTGAAGGGAAAGATCTACGCCGGCTACGGCGGCACCATCCCCACCGGCACTCTCGGCGATCAGGGCTACAACGGCACGACAACCGTGTTCGGCGCGCAGCTCAGTTATCCGGTGATCCGCTCTCGGCAGCAGACGCTGAACGTCTACGGCGTGTTCGACGGCCTCGATTCCAATATCTCCATCGCGCCGAACGGGCAGCCGCGCGCCCGCGCCAGCTACGATGCGCTGCGCGTGCTGCGCGCCGGCGCGGACTACGCGCTGTCCGACATCATGCTCGGCCCGAGCCGCTCGGCGATCAATGCGCTATCGGTTCGCCTGTCCGAGGGCATGAAGCTGCTTGGGGCGACGACCGACGGCATTGCCCTGACCTCGCCGCGGCTGGGCGAGCAGACCGGCTTCTTCAAGGTGAATTTCGAAGCCAGCCGCACGCAGACGCTGTTCGCGCCCTGGGAAGGCGCCACCATCGGCCTGATGGAACTGCTGGCTGGCCAGTGGTCTCCCAACATCTTGCCGCCGGCGGAACAGTTCTACCTCGGCGGGGCACGCTTCACCCGCGGCTACTACGCAGGCGAGGTGCCGGGCGACAAGGCGCTGGCGGCCACCACCGAGCTGCAGCTCAACACCGGTTTCGAGCCGGTGGTGCTGGGCAAGCCGCTGAGTGTCTCGACGCAATTCTACATCTTTTACGACTGGGGCGAGACCTGGCAGAACAGCAGCATCGACCATGCGGCGATGATCAACTCGGCCGGTGGCGGCGTGCGCGCGCAGGTGACGCAGCATGTTGAGGTCGACCTCGAAGGGCTGGCGCGCTTCAACCGCTTCCCGAACGGTGGGAACGCGGCCGGCACCGGCGTCTCGGCGCTCAACGGAGCGGCATTCTACTGGCGGGTGCTGACCCGGTTCTGAGGGCAATGGCCCAGGCAGTCGTTTCATTGCCGGCCCTGGCCGGTCTATAAGGCGCCCGATGGAGACGCTTGAGACCCTTGGCAAATACGAGATCAAGCGGACCTTGGGTCGCGGCGCCATGGGCATCGTTTACGAAGCCTGGGACCCGGTCATCGCCCGCCGCGTGGCGATCAAGACCGTCAAGCTGCCCGACCACGCCGATCCCGACACCGAGGAGGCACTGGCCCGCTTCCGCCGTGAGGCGCAGGCCGCCGGCCGGCTGACCCATCCCAATATCGTTGCCGTGTTCGACTACGGCGAAACCAGCGACCTCGCTTATATCGTGATGGAGTTTGTCGATGGCCCGTCGCTGAAGTCGCTGCTCGACAAACAGGAACGCTTCGCGCTGGCCGATGCGGTGCGGGTGATGCAGGACCTGCTCGCCGGCCTGCAGTTCAGCCATGAACGGGGCGTCGTGCATCGCGACATCAAGCCGGCCAACGTCATGCTGACCAGCGAAGGCCAGGCGAAGATCGCCGATTTCGGCATCGCGCGGATCGAAAGCAGTTCGATGACCCAGGCGGGCACGCTGCTGGGCACTCCGGCCTACATGTCGCCCGAACAGTTCATGGGACAGGTCGTGGATGCCCGCACCGACATCTATTCGTCGGGCGTCCTGCTCTACCAGTTGCTGACCGGCGAGCGACCGTTCGAGGGCGGCATGTCGGCGATCATGCACAAGGCGCTCAATACCGAGCCCCCGGTGCCGTCGCAGCTCTCGGTCACCGCGCCGCCATCGTTCGACGCGGTGGTACGCCGCGCGATGGCCAAGCGGCCGGAGGATCGGTTCTCTTCGGCCAAGGCCTTCGCCGAGGCGATCCGCGCCGCGATGTCGCGGCAGGCCGAACCCGCGACCGGGGAGAGCGAGCCGACCGTGGTCTCGGCACCACCGCCTCAGCCGCTGCCCGTCGCCGAACCGCGGCCTGCGCGGACCACTCCGGCCGCCGCTCCACCGCCGCACTCCAGAATGCCGGCGATCGCCGGCGGCGTGGCCGCGGCACTGCTCGCGGTGCTCGGCGGCGCTGCCTGGTGGGTGCTGCAGCCCGCGCCCGGGCCCGCACCGGCGCAGTTGGCAGGCACGATTTCGCCGCCGGCCCTCGGCACCGGGCCCCCGACGGCCCAGCCACCCGCCAATCCCGCGCAGGGTTCCGAGGCACCGGCCACGCGGCCGCCAGCCGTGCAGCCCGGCAATTCGGCAGGCGATGCCGGCCAGGCAGGTCGGGCCAGCCAGCCCGCCGAGGCGCCGCCGAACCCCCAGGTGGCGATCGCCAGTCTCGACGCCCTGCGCCGCCAGATAGCGCAGTGGGCGAACAGCCGGAGCTGCGCGGTCCTCGGGGGCGACCTCGCCGACGATGGCGTGCTGGCGCTGAACGGCTATGCCGGCAACCGCTCGGTCGAGGAACTCCGCCAGGAGCTTGGCTCGTTCGTCACGCCTGGCCAAGTCGAGTGGCGGGTGGTTGGCGTCGAGCAGGTATTCTGCCAGGCGCTGAACCTGCTGCATCCGATCGCACCCGGCTTTGCCGCCACCGGCCAGCCGCGCCTCGGTCTGCAGATGGCGGACGGCAAGGCCCGGCTGCATGACGGCGAGCATATCCGCGTGCGGCTGGCGATGCCGGACTTCCCCGCCCGGCTGCGGGTGGACTACCTCACGCATGACGGCACGGTGCAGCATCTCTACCCGCAACTCGCCGATCCCAAGTTCGGCATCGCCGCCGACCCGCCGCGTACCTGGCATGCCGGGGAGCAGGTCGATCTGGGCAACCCGGTCTGGGCGATCGGCGAGCCCTACGGCACCGACATGATCATCGCTGTCGCGTCGTCGGATCCGCTGTTCGAGCGGCCGCGTCCCAGCAATGCCGAGCTGGCGGACGATTACCTGCGTGACCTGCAGGCGGCGACCGATGCGCTTCGCCAGCGCGGCGCCCGCCTGGCCGGCGCGGCGGTCACCCTGGAGGCGCTGCCGAAGTAGCGCGTGATGACCGAAGGCGGAATCGCCCGGAAGTCTGCAGCGCGCGCTCAGCCAGGGAAGGCCAAAGCAGGGCGAGGTCAACCTGACCGCATCATGCTTTACGCGCTACTTCGCCCAGGTGCTGGTCTGGTAATCCGCCATTGCGTCGCGCAGCCAGCCCGCCGGCATTCCGGCCAGGAAACGCTCCTGCAACACCTCCAGCCGCCCCTGTGTCAGGCCGGCCATATCGGGCGTGAACAGCTCGGGGTCGCGGGTGAACATCAGGTACGCCTGCATCTCGTTGTACATCAGCTCTTCCACGCGCACGTCGTATTCATCCTTGCCCAGGAAGGCGCGCACACTGGCCCTCTCCTGCGGCGTCAGTTCCTTGAGCCAGAAGTTGCGGACGTACTCGGCGTAGCCCGGGTTGCTGAAGAATTCCCCATGCGCCAGTTCGTGCCGCAGAATGCCGGCACGCACCGGTTGCGTGATGCGCGGGTCGGTGCCGGCCGCCGGTATCGAGATCAGCCCCGCGTTCGCCTCCGGCGCGAACCAGCCCACCTGCCGCAGCAGCCCCCGCAGCCTCTCCTCTTGGCCGTCGAGCTCGATCCCCTGGCGGTCGGCGGTGGCGAAGAAGCGGAGCAATGTCGGCGCCGCATAGTCGTGGCCGAAATAGAATGTCTCGACCGTGTCGCCGCGCTCGCGGAGCGCCGCATCCAGCTCGGCGTCGGCCAGCACTCGGTCATGCGGCAGCCCGGCCTTCTCGGCGAACGCCGCGACGCGATTGAGCATCCGCCCCTGTTCGGTCAGCGAGGCGAAGTCGAGCACCAGGATGCGCGGATTGCCGGCGAAACGGAACACCGTGAGCGAGACCGGAACATGCTCGGCGATCTCCTGTTCGCTCGCGGTGACGATCTCGAACGGCGTGGCCGGCGCCGGCACCGGAGTGGTCGGGACGGCCGCCGTGGGCACCGCGTGCGGCCGCAACAGCCAGACCGCCGCGGAACCACCCAGTGCAATGGCAAGCACCGCCGCAAGCGCGAACGGCCAGGCGGCACGCTTGCCGCGGCGCGGGAGAATGCGAACCGTGTCCTCGTCGCTCGGTCCTGCCGGCCTCATGCGTCAGCCGCCGGCAGGGCGGCCATCATGCGCCCACGTTGATGACCTGGACGCGGCGATTGCGCGGCTCGGGCGTCTGCGGCGGGGTTGCCACCAGCAATCCATCCTCACCCATTCCCACTGCCTGGAGCCGGCCGGGATCGACGCCGAACGTCCTGGCGACATAGTCCACCACCGCCTGGGCACGCCGTTCCGACAAAGCGCGGTTGTACTCGCGCGAGCCGACCGTGTCGGTGTGGCCCTCGATGCGGAACCGGTAGCCGGCCAGGTCCTTGCTGGCGAGCGCACGGCCGAGTTCGTCCAGCGTACGGATAGCCTCCGGCGTCAACTCGGCCGAGTCCGTGGCGAAGTTCACCGTCAGGTTCACAGCGGGACCTGCCGTCGTTGCCGCCGCGCCCGGCTCCGCGACCGGCTTGCCGGCGGCGACCCGCGGTTGCGGGGCCGGTGGCGTGGGAGCGGTCTGGGGCTGCGCCGCCGTGTCCCCACTCGGCGCCAGGCGGATCCCGCGCGTGCCTCCCGTCACCAGGTTGCCGCTTGGCCGCAGCGAGTTGATGATCTGGTCGGCCGATGGGTTCTGCGCGGCCGCCGGAAGGCTGCCGATGAGCAGCGGGGCAACAAGCAGAGGGGCAATCAGGGCACGCACCGGATCGAACTCCTCCCAGCTCTGCTGCGCGTTATAGCACGCGCTCGGCGGCAGGCGAGATTTTGTGGCCCTCACAGTACGCCCTGCGCACGCAGGATCGGCAACCGCACACGCACTGACCGTTCGAACACCTGGCTCAGCTTGCCCCGGCCTTCATCGTCCAGGTTGACGCCGATATCGCGCACCCAGTCCTCGATATTCGCCTCGCTGTCGCCCGACAGCAGGCGGTCGATCGAGTAGAGCTCGAACAGGGTGGCAGGCGCGCCGGTCCCCAACGCGTAGCTGGCGGCGGCCAGCGGCCGGCCGAAGTTCTCGGTGCGGCCCAGCGTGTCGGTGGTGACGCGATTGAACCGCAACGCCTGCGCACCTGGCGCCGCACCCGGCCGCGCCGCGGGTTCCGCCACATCGAGACCCACCAGGATGCCGATCAGTTCGGCCGGATTGTCGCGCTTGCCGTCGAGATCCGGCAGCGCCAGCAGATCGCCGACCCGCCGCGGACGCAGCGCCATCGCCTCGGTGATCGGACCGTAGAAGCTGCGGCTCAGCCCGGCACGCCCGGCCGGCATGTCGGCCTCGAACGGCATCTCGCCCGGCGCGATATTCAGCGCCAGCCGCACATCCATCAGCGCCGCATCGCGCGCCGCGGGGTTCATCCGCCGCGCGCCGCGCACGAACACGTCGTTGCGCAGCGAGCGGTCCAGGCACATGTCCTTCACCAGCTCGCGCAACAGCGGATCGTCGAACCGCTGCGCGATCGCACGCTGCTCGGGCGTCAGCGTCAGGTCGGGGAAATTCTCGATCAGGCTGGCCGAGCCGACCCACTCCAGCTTGGCCCCGGACATCGCCTGCGCGAGGTCGGCGTGAAAACACGGCGCCCAGGAGTCGTTCATGTACTCGTGCGCCAGGTACTGCGTCGGCATCGGCCCCATTCGCTCGACCAGCGCGTTCACCCACGGCAGTCGCACGATCTGCAGCGCGTCCGCCTCGCGCAGTGCCTGGACCAGCTTCAGCCCCTCCTCGGCCTGCCGGTCGCTGCGCGAACCCAGGCGGCGCCCGCAGTCGCGCAGCACCCGCTGGACCCCGAGTGCGCCGCCCCAGGCCGGCAGCGCGTTGAAGCTGATATGGACGGCCCCGCCCGGCTTCACCTTGGCGCGCAGCAGACGCACGATGCCGGCCTGCGCCGCCAGCGGCACCCAGCTCCACAGTCCATGCATACTGACGAAATCCGCCTCCGGGACCTGGGCGGATGCCGGGTCCTCGGCCAGCGTGGACAGATCGGCTTCCAGGAACGTGACGTTCTCCAGCCCCGCCCGCGCCGCCCACGCCCGCGCGGCGGCGATGTGCGCCGGGTTGAAGTCGATCGCGGTCACCCGCCAGTGCGGGTTGCTGGCGGCCAGGATCAACGACGTAAGTCCCTGGCCGCAGCCCAGTTCCAGATAGTTCACCGCATCGTCGGGGCCCGGCAACGGCGACGCCACGCCGCCCAGCAGACAGGCGAGCGCGATGATCGACGGCGACTGCGAGCGGTAATACCCGGTCATGTAGGTGACGTCGGTGACGTAGCCGCTGCCCCAGCCGGTCATTGCATGCTCTCCCCGAGGACCTGCTGCGCCTCGATCACTTCCGCCTCGAACACCGCGTCCGCCGCATCGGCGCGCGTGATGAAGCCGCTGGCCGGGCCCGGAATCCAGGTGTTCCAGCCCAGCCGCGGCGGCGGGTCGGCGGTTGCATCCAGCCGCAGCGGTGGCACATCGCGCGCCGCCAGCACGGGGTTGATGGCGAAGCCCAGCTCGTAGCCGACATACGCCCGTATCAGGGAAACCAGCCGGTGAAGCGCGAGCCGGTCGGGCAGCAGCCGCTCGAAACCGGGCAGGTCGAGCGGGCCGATCCGCAGGACGATGCGCGCCTGCGGGTCCCAGGCGCGCACGCCGGCGGCGGCGTCGATGCCGAGTTGGCACCATTGTCCGTGCGTCGAAAGCCTGGTGCGCTGATCCGGCGGCAAGGACAGCCAGGCACCGGCGAACTCGATGATTTCCACCCGCATTCCCAGCCAGTCGGCAACCATCGCGCCGAGCCGTTCGGCGGAGCGCGGGCGCAGTGCGAACAGCCCGGCGTAGTGCAGCAGCGCCTCCTCGCCCGCTGCCAGCCGGTCGGT
>DATBKQ010000385.1:0-12514 GCA_036555825.1 Acetobacteraceae bacterium
GGCCGCTGTTCTTACCGCAGGCTAGCGCGGACGGTGGTCCATGTCATTCCTTGCGCTTCATTCCTTGCGCTCGGGGGCGGCATCAGCCGCGGGCGGCCTGCTGCATCCTCTGCTGCGCCCGCCGTCTCAGCTCGTCCGGCGGCACATCCTCGATGTGGGTCGCGATCCACCACTGGTTGCCGCACGGGTCTTTCACACCGCCGCTGCGGTCGCCGTAGAACTGGTCCGTCGGGGGCTGCACCTGGGTCGCGCCGGCGGCCAGCGCGCGCTGAAACGTGGCGTCCACGTCATCCACATAAACGTACAGCATCGCCGGCATCGGCGTGTGCTCGGCCCCCGCGTCGCTCAGCATGACGATCGAATCGCCGATCTGCAGTTGGGCGTGCCCGATCCGATTGCCGGGCGCGGCCAGGCGTTCTTGCACCGTGGCGTCGAACACCTCTTCGAGGAATTCGATCAACCGGCCCGCCCCCTCCACGACGAGATACGGTGTCAGCGTGTGGTAGCCCGCAGGTTTGACATTGACCGCCATTGCCTCGCTCCTCTTGCTGCTGATGAGTCCTGGTTTGGCGCGCAGCCGCCACACCAACCCTGCGCGCATCATGTCGAAGACATGCCTGCGGCATGATACCGCGAAGCTGGGAGCGCCAGGGCGCGATGCAAGAAGATGACGGCCGCGACCGCGGCGGACACTTGTTACGCTCCGGCGCCGGAGCTACCCAATTGCGCTCCAGGAGGGCGTGAACCATGACGCAGGCGGTCAGGCCGGTGATGCTGGCGATCCTCGACGGCTTCGGCTGGCGCGAGGACGCCGCCGACAACGCCGTGCGCCAGGCGCGCAAGCCGAATTTCGACCGGCTCTGGCAAACCTGCCCGCATGCCTTCCTGCACACCTCGGGCGGCGATGTCGGGCTGCCGGAGGGCCAGATGGGCAATTCCGAGGTCGGGCACCTGAACATCGGCGCCGGCCGCGTGGTTCCGCAGGAGCTGGTGCGGATCGGCAAGGCTGCCGCCGACGGCAGTCTGGCGCGGGCACCCGCGCTGGCCGAGCTGGTCGCCAGGCTGCGATCCTCTGCCGGAACCTGCCACCTGATTGGCCTGATGTCGCCCGGCGGGGTGCATTCGCACCAGGACCATGCGGTCGCGCTGGCCAAGGTGCTGCACGACGCCGGGGTCAAGACGGTCGTGCATGCCCTGACCGACGGCCGCGATACCCCCCCGCGCTCGGCGGCGGACGACATCGCGTGGCTGCGCCGGGCCCTGCCCGGCGATGCGGCGATCGGCACGGTGATCGGCCGCTACTACGCGATGGACCGCGACGAGCGCTGGGACCGCGTGGCGAAAGCCTACGCGGCACTGGCCGAGGGCGAAGGCGCGCGGTTCGACGACCCGGTCGAAGCGGTGCGGGACGCCTATGCGCACGACGTGACCGACGAGTTCATCGTCCCGGCGGTCATCGGTGATTATCAGGGTATGCGGGACGGCGACGGCATCCTGTGCTTCAACTTCCGTGCCGACCGCGTGCGCGAGATCCTGGGCGCGCTGCTGGAGCCCAGGTTCGACGGCTTTCCCCGCAAGCGCGCGCTCCGCTTCGCCGCCGCCGTCGGCATGACGCGCTATTCCGACGAGTTGGCGCCGTATCTCGGCGTGCTGTTCCCGCCCGAGGCGCTGGACCACATCCTGGGCCAGGTCGTGGCGGAAGCCGGACGTACCCAGCTCCGCACGGCGGAGACCGAGAAATACCCGCACGTCACCTATTTCCTGAACGGCGGGCAGGAAACCACCTTCCCGGGCGAGGACCGCATCCTGGTGCCGTCGCCGAAGGTCGCGACCTACGACCTGCAGCCGGAGATGTCGGCGCCGGAGCTCACCGACAAGGCGGTGACAGCGATCGATTCGCGGAAGTACGACCTGATCGTGCTGAACTACGCCAATCCCGACATGGTCGGCCACACCGGCAGCCTGGCCGCCGCCATTCGCGCGGTGGAGGCAGTCGATGCCGGCCTGGGCCGCATCGCCGCCGCGGTGGAGAGAGAGGGCGGGGCGTTGCTGGTCACCGCGGACCACGGCAACTGCGAGCTGATGCGCGATCCCGCGACGGGTGGGCCGCATACGGCGCACACCACCAACCCGGTGCCGGTGCTGCTGATGGGTGCCGGAGCGGCGGCGCTGCGGGATGGGCGGCTGGCGGATGTGGCGCCGACCCTGCTTGAGCTGATGGGTCTGCCGCAGCCTGACGAGATGACCGGCCACTCGCTGCTCAGCGCGTGATGACCGAAGGCGGAATCGTCCGGAGGTCTGAATCACGCGCTCAAACAAGGAATGCCCATGCGGCGCGCGCGGCGGAATAGCCTCGTTCCCCTGCTTGCGCTGATCGCGGTCGCCGCCCACCCGGCTCGGCCGACCAGAGAGGATGCTGCCCGGCGGGAGATGCAACGAGCCGAGCAGGCGCGGGCCGCCGAACCGGCGGCGCAGCAGCAGGCCGCCGCGCGCGCCGCCGCCGCCGCGGTCGAGACGCGGCGGCTGGCCGAGGGCAGGATCGCCGCCGTCGCGCGGCTGCGCCAGGCCGAGGCGGCCACGGCGGAAGTCGCGGCGCGCATGGACGAACTGGCGGCGGAGCAGCGGAAGGCCCAGGCCGCCCTCGCCGCGCGGGCTGAGACCATGCAGCCGCTGCTGCCGGTGATCGAGCGGCTCTCGCTGTTTCCCACCGAAACGCTGCTCGCGGTGCCGGCCCGGGCCGAGGACACGCTCCGCGGCGTGCTGGTGCTGCGCGGCCTGGCGGATCAGGCCGGCCAGGAGGCGGTGGCGTTGCGCCGGGACCAGGACCGGCTGGCGGCGGCGACCCAGGCGCTCCAGGCCGAGGCACCGCGGCTTGCCGCGGCGGAAGCGCGGCAAAAGGCCGAGGCGGACGCGCTCGACCGGCAGATCGCCGCGTCGGCGGCCGGACAACGGCAGGCCGAAGGGGAAGCCGCCGCGGCAGCCGAGCGCGTCGCCGCCCAGGCGGCGCGGGCCGAGACGCTGCGGGGCGTCCTGGCCGACCTCGAAGCCCAGCGCCAGGCGGAGCGCGACCGCGCCAGGGAAACGGCCGCCCGCGCCGAACGCCGCGGGCGCAGCGAGGAAGCCGCGGCGGCGCGCGAGCGGTCGGCCGCGTTGGAGCAGCAAGGCGCGGGCCCCTTGGCCGCCGCGGCGCAGCCGCGGGCGCAGCTCACCGCGCCGGTCGAAGGGGCGATTGTCCGCGCCTGGGGCGATGCGACCGAGGGCGGACCGGCAACCGGCGTTTCCTATCGCGCCCCGCCGGCGGCCAGGGTGGTATCGCCATGCACCGGCCGCGTTGCATTCGCCGCGCCATTTCGTAGCTATGGGTTGCTGCTCATCGTCAATTGCGGTGGCGGCTACCACGCGGTCCTCGCCGGCTTCGAGCGCCTCGATGCCAAGGTCGGCCAGCGCGTCGCGTCCGGCGAACCGGTCGGCGTGATGCCGGGCTGGCAGCCCGGCCAGACCGCCAGCCGGCCGACGCTCTATGTGGAACTCCGCCGCGACGGCCAGCCCGTCAATCCCGCGCCCTGGCTGAAGGCCAGCAGTTAAACTCTCATACACATCTGATTTGAATACTGGACGGCAGTGGCACGCCCGCGCGAAAAGATGATCTTTCGTGCAAAGCGCGGTCCGCGATCGCGCATAGAGGATGAAACGAATGGACTATCGCTCACCGCGTCTGCGCACCGGCCTGCTGCTCGGCACCGCCTTCGTCGCCGGCGTGGCCATCGGCCCGGCCTCGGGACTGATCGGCCGGCATTTCGCTTTCAGCGCCTGGGCGGCGCAGGACAGCAGCCGCGCCGATACCTATCGGTTGTTGACCCTCTATGGCGACGTCTTCGAGCGGGTCAGGGCGGAATACGTCGATCCGGTGGATGACAAGGAGCTGATCGAGAATTCGATCAACGGCATGCTCACCGGGCTCGACCCGCATTCCAGCTACATGAACGCCAAGGCGTTCCGCGACATGCAGGTGCAGACCAAGGGCGAATTCGGCGGCCTTGGCATCGAGGTCACGCAGGACAACGGCTTCATCAAGGTGATCAGCCCGATCGACGACACCCCGGCTTCCAAGGCAGGGGTCAAGGCGGGCGACCTTATTACCGCGCTGGACGGCAAGACCGTGCAGGGCCTGTCGCTGCAGGACGCGGTGGACAAGATGCGCGGACCGCCCAACTCGAAGATCACTCTGACAATCAAGCGGGAGGGCGTCGACAAGCCGATCGAGGTCTCGATGCTGCGCGAGATCATCCACATCCAGGTGGTCAAGTCGCGCATGGAGCCGGACAACATCGGCTATGTGCGGCTGTCGCAGTTCACCGAGCAGGCGGATCAGGGCCTGAAGCAGGCGGTGCGGTCGCTGAAGCAGCAATCGGGCGGCAAGCTGAAGGCGCTGATCCTGGATCTGCGCAACAATCCTGGCGGATTGCTGGACCAGGCGGTGGCGATCTCCGGCGACTTCGTGAACCAGGGCGAGATCGTCTCGACCCGCGCGCGGCACGCCGAAGACGCCCAGCGCTGGGACGCCAAGGGCGCCGATATCCTGGACGGTGCCCCCCTGGTGGTGCTGATCAACGGCGGTTCGGCTTCGTCGAGCGAGATCGTGGCGGGCGCGTTGCAGGATCACCACCGCGCGGCGCTCTTGGGAACGCGCAGCTTCGGCAAGGGCTCGGTGCAGACGGTGATCCCGTTGCCGGGCAACGGCGCGATGCGGCTGACCACGGCGCGCTACTACACGCCGTCCGGCCGGTCGATCCAGGGACTCGGCATCAGCCCCGATGTCCCGGTGGCGGAGAGCCGCGACGAGCAGCCGCATTTCGGCGCGGAGCGGGAGTCCGACCTCAACCATGTGCTGAAGAACCAGGGCGGCACGCCGGATGCCGCGCCCGCCGCGCGCACCGACCTGCCGCCGATCGCCAAGGAGATTCCCAACAAGCCGCCGCAGGGCTTCCCGAAGTTCGATCCGTCGAAGCCGGACGAAACCGACTTCCAGTTGCAGGAGGCGGTCGTGCTGGCCAAGGCGATGGCTGCGCAAGCCCGCGTGACCGCCAACTGACTTCCGGACTTGACGGGGCGTGGCAGTTTTTCGCCGGATGGCGTGGCCTTGGCCGGTTCTGGTTGCTGGTGGTGCTGCTGCTGGGAGCCGGCGGCATCGCGTTGCAACTGGCTGGGCCGGTCGCGCCTTCCGCGTCCAAGCCGATCGTCAGCGAAGCTGCGCCGTCGCCGAATGAGGTTGAGCGGCCGGTCGCCGCGCCGCAGCACCAACCCGAGGCGGCAAAGCCGGTGGAGCGGCCGGGCCGGGACACGCCCGGGCCGATCGCCGACCCCGATCCGGCGTTGCTCGAGCCGGGGTCAGGGCTGGGACAGAACCTGCTGCCGCGCATCGCAGCCGATGGCCGCATGCCCATGCAGGTGTACGCCGCCGGCTTCGAGAGCAGCTCGCGGCGGCCTCGCGTCGGCTTCGTGCTGGCGGGGTTGGGGCTGAACCAGGCCGACAGCGAGGCAGCGGTACGCGCGCTGCCGCATGGGATCACGCTGGCGATTTCGCCCTATGCACAGAACACCGCCAGGCTGCTGTCGACCGCGCGCTCCACGGAACACGAGTACCTGGTTTCGATACCGATGGAACCGCAGTCGTTTCCGCTCAACGATCCTGGCAAGCAGGCCCTGATGACCAGCCTGCCGCCGGAGCAGAACCGCGCGCGGCTGTTGTGGGTGCTGTCCCGCATCGAGGGCTATGTCGGCGGCGTCGGGGCGGAAGGCGAGCTGCGCGGTGAGCGGTTTGCCTCGTTGCCGGATGAGATCGGCCTGGTGCTGGGCGAGCTGGCGAAGCGTGGCCTGCTGTATATCGACCCCCGTCCCGGCACTGCGCCGGCGCCACAGGTCTGGAGCCGGTCGGTGGATGTGGTGGTGGACGAGCCGGCCACAGCGGCCGACATCGACATCAAGCTGGCGCGGCTGGCGCAGATCGCGCGCGACAAGGGCAGCGCCGTGGGACTTGCCGGCGCGCCACGCCCGGTTCTGCTGCAGCGGCTGAGCGCCTGGGCGGCTACCCTCGAGTCGGATGGGCTGGCGCTGGCGCCGGTGAGCGCGCTGGTGCGGGCGCCGCCCAGCCAATGAAGGAGCCGCTGCCCTATCGGCCTAATGTGGGTGCCGTGCTGTTCAACCGGGAAGGCCGCGTGTTCGTGGCACGCCGCGCCGGCCTGCCGAACGCGGAAGGTGCGGCCGGCGGCTGGCAATTGCCGCAGGGGGGCATCGACGAGGGCGAGGATCCTCGGGTCGCGGTGTTGCGCGAACTGGCGGAAGAGATCGGCACGGCGCGGGCCGCGATCATCGGCGAGCATCCGGAGTGGCTGACCTACGATCTGCCCCCCGAGCTGGTCGGGGTGGCTCTGGGCGGGCGGTATCGCGGTCAGCGCCAGCGCTGGTTCGCGCTGCGGTTCCTGGGGGAGGACAGCGATATCCGGCTGGATCTCGATCCGCATCCGGAATTCGACGCCTGGCGCTGGGCGGAACTCGCGGAGCTGCCGGCGTTGGCGGTGGGCTTCAAGCAGGCGATCTATCAGGTGCTGGCACGGTCGTTCGCGCGGTTTGCCGGACCGTAGCGCGGGCGGCGCCATTTGGCTGGCCATGGGTGATGGCAGCCACCGAGATGCGAGTGGCACCCTCTCCCGCCGCTTCGCGGCGACCTCTCCCGCAGGTGGGCGAGGTGGACGAGCAGAGCCGTGGCGCAGATCACAGGTGTCGATGGCGAATGGCGCTACACCCGGCGGCAATGCAAGGGAGGCTGCAACGATGGGTGTCGCGCCGGACGTGATGTTCCAGCTCGCGTTGAGTGTTCCGCTGGACCAGGATGCCATAGCGGGTATCGCCGGCGCGGTGCAGGCCAGTGTCTTTACCGGGTCCGTCCTCGACTATCTGCGCAAGGAGAACATTCCCCTCTTGCCGCCGCAAACGTCGTACACCGGCGGCGTGGTCAGTGTCGGCTTGTGGCTGGGCGCCGAGCAGCGGCCGGACGGAAAGTGGACCGCCGACGGCTTCACCGATGCCCAACGACTGCAGGCGCTGATCGGTGCGGGCTTCATTTCCGGCGGCGATACCGCGGGTTTCTTGTTCTCTCAGGCGATGATGCAGTTCAGCGGCCGGGCGCAACTGACGGCAAAGCCCACATCGGGAGTCAAACCTGACTCGCTGAAGGTCACGCTCAACAGCAGTACGGATATCGTCACCGTGGTGCAGGGGTCATATTCAGTGCCCGTGCTGCCGGACATCGACTATACGTATACGGTTCACGAGTCACTCAGGCTGAACCCCCAGGGGTCCTCGCCGGCGATGGCATCACGGCTGGTCTCCAGGAACCTCGACGTAAGCCAGTTGGACATCATTGCCGACTCGATCCTCATCGGTCTCGTCGAGAGCGGCCTCGGCGGCATTGCGCTGATCGGCGGTGAGATCAAGGCAGGTACCGAGGACCCGAACAAGCCAGGCGTGGCATCCAGCCTGGCGGACGATTGGCCGACAGACAGCCTGACGTCGAAGCCGATCGCGGGAAAGATCACCTTCCTTTGGACCGACCTGACGGTAAGCGCGAGCGCCGTTCGCACGCGCGGGCATCTGCAGTTGGGATTTCGACAGCCGCAGGTGAAGATCCTCGGACCAACCGCGGTTTCGTTCCGCCAGACGCAGCCCGGAGTAAGCGAAACCTATTCGCTCGCGTTGACCGACCTTCGGCCGGAGAACGCAACTGTCGTGTGGGGCGGGGAGGCGGCAGGCAGTGGACTGCAGACCAGCGTCAGGTTCGATGTCGCGGGAAGCTTTCGCATCACCGCGACTGTGACCGACACCGACAACGTGACCGCGACCGGGACGACAACGGTGTTCGTGAACGTCATCAAGACGGGCGGCGGACGCACCGGCGAAACGCCCTGATCCGGGAATTGACCTCCCGCGTACTGCCGCTGTAAGCGAAAGGCATCGCCTCGCCTGGGGCCACGGCTGTCGTCTGCGAGGGCGGCGGCCTGGGCCGATCGGCGCATCCGCCATTCGCATCCACACAAGCGGGAAGGAAACTCCATGGGCAGCACGATCAATCTGAAGGCCGGTGACGGTTTCACGCTGACGGCCTACACTGCGGGACCCGCCGGCGGGACCAAGGGTCTTGTCGTCATCCAGGAGATCTTCGGCGTCAATCACCACATGCGCGAGATGTGCGACCGCTTCGCCGCGCAAGGCTATGCGGTCTGCGCGCCGGCGCTGTTCGATCGTGTCGAGAAGGGCATCGAACTCGGCTATGCGCAGGCGGATATCGACGCGGGCCGCGGCTATCGCATGAAGCTGGACGACAGGCGGTTGATGCTGGACGTCGAGGCGGCCGCGGCGCATCTGGCCGGCAAGAAACTCGGGATCGTCGGCTATTGCTTCGGCGGCACGGTCGCCTGGTGGGGTGCGACGCGTACCAACAGGTTTGCCGCCGCGTCGTGCTGGTACGGCGGCGGTATCGCCGGCACGAAAGACGAACGGCCGCACTGCCCGGTGCAGATGCATTTTGGCGAAAAGGACGCCTCGATTCCGATGAGCGACGTTGAGGCCATCCGCGCTGCACAACCGAAGGTGGAGAGCTACGTCTATATGGGCGCGGGCCACGGGTTTGGGTGCGACGAGCGCGGCAGTTTCAGCAAACCCGATTACGAGCTGGCACAGAAGCGGACGCTGGAGTTCTTCACCAAGCACCTCGGCTAGGCACGGCTCAAAAGGCAGCGCGCAATGTCGTAATCGGACCTCTTGCCACTTTGTCGCCGCATCCCTCTGCGTTGTGGATTGCGAGACCCCGCGACGACAATCGTCCATCCGAGAGAGAGGTGCATGACAGGCTTGAAATTCGCCAGCCTGGCGGTACTAGTTTGCGTGTTGGCCGGCTGCACGTCCGTGCCCGTCCAGACCGCCGCCACGCAGGATGCGGCACCGGCGGCCGAAACGGCCGCGCCGCCGCCGGATCCGCGCGTGCAGGAGGCGCAGGAGTTGGCGCAGCTTCCGCCCGTCACGCCGCGTGGCATCGATCATTCCGGGCGCAAGCAGGCGGGCCGCGCGTCGTACTATGCGAAGTACTTCGCCAACCGGAAGATGGCGAACGGCGATCGCTTCAACCCGAATTCCAATGTTGTCGCCAGCAAGAGCCTGCCGCTGGGGACGACGGCGAAGGTGACCAACCTGCGCAACGGCGCAACGGCAACGGTAAGGGTAGAAGACCGCGGGCCCTATGTTGACGGGCGCATCGTGGACGTGACGCCCAGGATCGCCGAACAGCTTGGGATGAAGAAGGTCGGGGTGATACCCGTTGTCGTGGCGCCGATCGTGGTGCCGCAACCTGACGGCGGCGCGAAACTCGGCGCCGGCGCGGCGGAGATCAGTGCCGACGAAGTGGCGGAGGCGCGGTAGGGCGCTTACCCGGCACTTCGCGGCTACAGCACACGTCCGGCGACCGCGTCGAGCTTCGCCGCGAGCTGCGGGTCCCGCATGTGGCTCGCGGTGATGATGGCGTTGTCGAGCGCATGCTCGCAGCCGGCGGGGCAGGGATCGCGCGGCTGGCCGATTGCGGGGACAACGCGCTGCACCAGCGCACGCGCCTTGTCGGCGTTGTCCAGCAGGACGCGGACCACCGCCTCGACCGTGACGTGGTCGTGGTCGGGATGCCAGCAGTCGAAGTCGGTGACCATCGCCACGGTGGCGTAGTTGAGTTCGGCTTCGCGCGCGAGCTTGGCTTCGGGCATGTTGGTCATGCCGATGACGCTGCAGCCCCAGGAACGGTAGAGCTCGCTTTCCGCCTTGGTGGAGAACTGCGGACCTTCCATCACCAGATACGTGCCGCCGCGTGTCACCGGCAGGTGCAGCGCGCGCGCCGCGGCTTCCAGCACGTCGCCGAGACGCGGACAGACCGGGTGCGCCATCGAGACGTGCGCGACGATGCCTTCGCCGAAGAAGCTTTTCTCGCGGGCGAAGCTGCGGTCGATGAACTGATCGACGATGACGAAGTGGCCGGGCGGGAGCTCAGGCCTGAGGCTGCCGACCGCCGAGAGCGAGATGACGTCGGTCACACCGGAGCGCTTCAGCGCGTCGATGTTGGCCCGGTAGTTGAGATGCGTCGGCGACAAGGGGTGACCGCGGCCGTGACGCGGCAGGAACACGCAACGGATGCCGGCGAGGCGACCGAACAGCAGCGCATCCGAAGGCGTGCCCCACGGTGTGGCGACCTGGCGCCATGCCTTTTCTTCGAGCCCCTCGATGTCATAGATGCCGGAGCCGCCGATGACACCGATGACAGGGGTGATGGTCATTGCGGGCGAAGCGCAGCCGTGACCGGGATTGCTTCCTCGGCTTCGCCTCCTCGCAATGACACGGGGTCAGTGCACATCGGCCCAGACCTTGCGCTTCACCGCGTAGGTGAGCCCGGTCATCACGAGGAAGAACAGCACCCAGCGCCAGCCCATCTGCTTGCGCTGCACCATGTCGGGGTTGGCGGCCCAGTAGAGGAAGGTGACCACGTCGTGGGCCATCTGCTCTTCGGTGGCTTTGGTGCCATCGGCGTAGGTCACCTGGTCATCGTGCAGCGGCTGCGGCATGGCGATCTGATGGCCGGGGAAGTATTTGTTGTAGTTCATCCCCTCCATCATCTGGAAGCCGGGCGGCGCATCGGCGAAGCCGGTGAGCACGGCGTAGACGTAGTTGGGACCGTCCTCGCGCGCGTTGACGATCAGCGACAGGTCCGGCGGCAGGGCGCCGTTGTGCGCCGCGCGGTCGGCCTTCTCGTTGGTGTGGGTGACGCCGATCTGCAATGGATTGGGCAGCGGATAGGGTGACTTGAACTGATCGGCCGGGGTCGCCGGGCCTTCCTTCGGATCGCCATTGTCGTCCAGCCCCTGAGGGACGGTCACCGCCGCGGCGATTGCCTTGATCTGGTTCGGCGTCAGCCCGATGCCGCGGAGGTCGCGGTAGTGCAGGTACTCCATCGAGTGGCAGACCGAGCAGACCTCGGAGTACACCTGGAAGCCGCGCTGCGCGGCGGCGAGATCGAGGCTGCCGAACGGGCCTTGAAAGCTCCACTGCTGCGCGGGCGGTGTCGGCGCTTCGCCTTGCGCGAAGGCGGGTACCGCGATGCATGTCAGCGCGACGACGGCCAGGAGCGAACGCACGGTCCGCATCATGCCTGCTCCATCGGCCTGGCGGTGGCGCCCGAGGGCACCGGTCCTCCACCGACCATGACCGGGCGGCTGATACTGTCCGGCAGCGGCAATGTGCGCTCCAGCCTGCCCAGGATCGGCATGATCACCAGGAAGTGCAGGTAGTAGTAAAGCGTGCCGATGCGGGCGAGGATGACCCAGATGCCCTCGGGCTTATGGGCGCCGCAGACGCCGAGTACGACGACCGCGACGACCCACACCCAGATGATCTGCTTGAAGATCGGCCGGAAGCGCGCGCTGCGCACCTTCGAGGTGTCGAGCCATGGCAGGACGAACAGGATCAGGATCGAGCCGAACATCATGCACACGCCGAGAAGCTTGTTCGGCACCGAGCGGAGAATGGCGTAGTACGGCAGGAAGTACCATTCCGGCACGATGTCGGCGGGTGTCTGCAGCGGGTTCGCCGGGATGAAGTTGTTGACATCGCCCAGGAAGTTCGGCGCGAAGAACACGAGGATCGAATAGATCACTAGAAACACGCAGAGGCCGATGCTGTCCTTGGCGGTGTAGTAGGGGTGGAACGGCACCGTGTCCTGCGGCCCCTTCACCTCGATTCCGAGCGGGTTGTTCGAACCGACGACGTGCAGCGCGGCGACGTGCAGGAACACCACGCCGACCAGTACGAACGGCAGCAGGTAGTGCAGCGAGAAGAAGCGGTTGAGCGTGGGGTTGGCGACGCTGAACCCGCCCCATAGGAAGGTCACGATCGGCTTGCCGACGAGCGGGAAGGCGGAAAACAGGTTGGTGATGACGGTCGCACCCCAGTACGACATCTGCCCCCAGGGCAGCACGTATCCCATGAATGCGGTTGCCATCATGATCATCAGGATGACGACGCCAATCATCCACAGCAGCTCGCGCGGCGACTTGTACGAGCCGTAATACATGCCGCGAAAGATATGGATGTAGGTGACGATGAAGAACATCGAGGCGCCGTTCTGGTGGACGTAGCGCATCAGCCATCCGTAATTGACGTCGCGCATGATGTGCTGGACGGAGTCGAACGCCAGGTCGGCGTTGGGCTGATAATTCATCGCCAGGAAGATGCCGGTGGCAATCATGATCAGCAGGGTCACCATCGCCAGCGCGCCGAAGTTCCAGAAATAGTTGAAGTTCTTCGGGGTGGGGATGGTGCCGTACTCCTTCTCCATCATGGTGAAGATGGGCAGGCGGGTATCGATCCAGTTGATCAGCGAATTCTGGTATTCGCTCTTGTGGACTTCAGCCATCAATCGCTTTCCTTG
>DATBKQ010000386.1:0-11783 GCA_036555825.1 Acetobacteraceae bacterium
GCGGCGACCGGACGCGATGCGGCGGCCGCGCGGTTCGTCGCGGCGTTGCGCGAACTGGCAGCGGACCCGAGATTGTGGACCGCGCCGGCGATCGCCGATGTGGTGATCCCGGCCTGCGAGGCGGCGCTGGCGCATCGCCGCGGCGAGCACGCGAAGGTTGTCGATCTGCTGGCGCCACGACAGGCACAGATCCGGCTGCTGGGCGGCAGCAACGCGCAGCGCGACCTGTTCTTTCAGATGCTGATCGATTCAGCCATGAAGGCGGACCGGCGCGACGTGGTGCGGGCGATGATCGTGAACGAGACAGCGACGCGCGCTGTGCCCCCGACGCAGCGTGCCGGCTATGCGACGGCGGCGCGCTGGTTGCATTCTTGACACTGTAGGGACCCCCCTGTAGCAAGCCCGCGCTTTCCGGCGGGGCGCCCTGCCAGGAGCGAACATGAGCGAGGAATCGGGCGAGAACGAGCCTCCTTCATTCGAGGAGAGGCTGAAGGCCGCCCGCAGCAGGCAGGGGCTGGATGCCCCGCCGCCCTTGACCGCCCGGGACACCGGCGCACTGGGCGGCATGAGCCCCTGGGGGATCGGCCTGCGGGTGGGGATCGAACTGGTCTCGGCCCTGGTCGTGGCGGTCGCCATCGGCTGGGGGCTGGGCTACCTGTTCGGCGGCAAGCCGATCTTCATCGCGGTGTTCGTGCTGCTGGGCGGCGCGGCTGGGGTCTTGAACGTCTGGCGCCTGTTCGCGCCACGACCAGGGGATAGGGGAAAGTAGTGGCCGCCGGAGGATCGATCGACGCACTGAGCCAGTTCAAGCTGGAATCCGTGGCGGGTGGTGGCTTCACCCAGTCGAACGTCATGATGGTGGTGGCCGGGCTGTTGGTGTTCGGGCTGCTGTGGCTGGGCATGCGGCCGCGCGCCATGGTGCCGGGCCGGCTCCAATCGGCCGCCGAGATGGCCTACGAAACCGTACTCGGCATGTGTACCGAGACCATCGGGCCGGAAGGCCGATCCTTCTTCCCGTTCGTGTTCACGCTGTTCTTCTTCATCCTGTTCGGCAACCTGCTGGGCGTGTTCCCGTTCTTCTTTACCTTCACCAGCCACATCGCGGTGACGCTGGCGCTGACGGTGTTTGTGGTCGGGCTGGTGACGGTGGTGGCGATCCGGATCCATGGCTGGCACTTCTTCAGCTACTTCGTGCCGCCCGGCGTGCCCGCCGCGCTGCTGCCGCTGCTGGTGCCGATCGAGGTGCTGTCCTACCTGTCGCGCCTGATCTCGCTGTCCGTGCGGTTGTTCGCCAACATGATGGCTGGCCATGTCATGCTGGAAGTGTTCGGCGCCTTCGTCGTGATGCTGGGTGCAGCCGGCTTCATCTATTGGGTACCGGCCGGCTTTTCGTTGGCAGTGAACGTGGCGCTGATCGGCTTCGAACTGCTTGTCGCGACCTTGCAGGCGTACGTGTTTGCCATCCTCACCTGCATCTATCTGCACGACGCAGTGCATCTCCACTAACGCAAAGGATACAGAACAATGGATCTTGCTTCCGCAAAGGCCATCGGCGCGGGCATCGCCGTTATCGCACTGTCAGGCGTGGGCGTGGGCATCGGCTATATTTTCGCCGCGCTGGTCTCCAGCGTCGCGCGCAACCCGGCGGCGCGCGAGCGGGTGTTTGGCCTGGCTATTCTCGGGTTCGCGTTGACGGAAGCGGTGGCGCTGTACGCGCTGGTGATCGCGTTCATCATTCTGTTCGTCTGATGCTGGCGCGCCTCGCACTGTTGGCCGGGCTGCTGGTGCCCGCCGCCGCGTGGGCGCAGGGCATGCCGCAGCTCGAGTTCGGCAACCCGTTGACCACCACGCAGGTGGGCTGGGGCGCGCTCATCTTTCTGGTGCTGTATCTGCTGCTGTCACGCATTGCCCTGCCGCGGGTGGGCGAAGTGATCGAGCAACGGGCGCGGCATATCGCGGCCGACCTGGAGACGGCACAGGCGGCGAAGGCACGCTCGGATGCCGCCGCGCGCGAGGTGGCGGAGGCGACGGCCCGGGCACGATCGGAGGCCCAGTCGGCGATCAATGCCGCGCTGGATGCGGCGAAGCAGGAGGCCGCCGGGCGGATCGCGGCGCTGAACCAGCGGCTGGAAAAGCAGTTGCAGGAGTCCGAGGCGCAGATCGATGCGGCACGGGGGGCGGCGATGCGGGCGCTGCGCGAAGTGGCAACCGAGACGGCGGCCACGGTGATCGGGCGTCTGACCGGTGCGCCCGCGGACCAGGCGCGGCTGGATGGGGCGATCGGGGCGGCGCTCGCCGCCCGCCGGATCGGCTGAGGGAGCAACACTATGGAGGAACCCGGCTTTCTCGGCGAACCGCGCAACTGGGTGCTGATCGCGTTCATCCTGTTCTTCGTGATCTTTGGGAAGAAGCTGTGGGCGCCGCTGGCGAAGATGCTGGACGATCGCGGCGTGCGCGTGCGCGCCGAACTGGACGAGGCCGCGCGCCTGCGCCAGGAGGCGGAAGCGATGCTGCACGAGGCGGAGACGCGGCGTGCCGAGGCGCTGCGCGAGGCGCAGGCGCTGATCGAGGGCGCCAAGGCGGAGGCCGAACGCGTGGCGGCGGCCGCGGCGGCGGAAGCGGAGGCCTCGGCGCGGCGGCGCGAACAGATGGCAATGGATCGCATCGCCGCGGCGGAGAAGGCGGCGGTGGACGAGGTGCGGCTGACCGCGGCCGAGGTCGCCACGGTGGCGGCACAGCGGGTGATCAAGGATGGGCTATCGGCGGAGGCCGACGCGCGGCTGATCGATCACGCGATCGCCCAGTTGCCGGCCGCGCTGGCGAGCCGGCGCGTGGCGTAAGGGGATCGGGACGCTGCGGCTATCAGGCAATCGAACCGGATCGTCAGGCAAATAAACCTGGCATCGCAGCGGATCGCCTGGCATGGTCGGGCAATGTCCGCAAAGATGGTCGCCGATGCCAGCCTGGTGGTCAGCCAGTCTCGCTGATTTCTTCACCCAGGATTCCGCGGCCATTGTGGGCGTGCTCTCCACGCGCCTCGTGCAGACCCATCCGCTCAATCGGGCAACACAAGTGCAGGCGTGGCGCACGCAGATCGAACTGCTGCATCACGCCCTGGCAGAATCACCGCGGCACTGGCGTCTGTTGCTGGAGTATCCGCTGCTTCGCCTTGCCCGACGGATCGACGCGGTGCTGCTGACCGACGGCGCTGTCGTGGTGCTGGAATTCAAGGCCGGGGCCCGTTCATTCACCAACATCGACCGTGAACAGGTCGAGGACTATGCACTCGACCTGTTCGACTTCCATGCGGAGAGCCGTGAATATCCGCTGGTGCCGATCCTTGTGGCCACGCACGCAAGGCCGCGCGCGACGCAATGGCCGATCTGGCACGCAGTGGTGCCGGTGTTCGATGCGAACGGCGAAACACTGCAAGGCCTGTTGCAGGAGATCGCGGAGCGCACCTTCCGCCCCGGCCGCAAGCTGGACCCACTGGCCTGGGAGGCCGCGCCTTACCGCCCTGTGCCCACCATCGTCGAGGCGGCGACGATGCTGTACAGTCGCCACGGCGTCGCGGCCATCGCGTCGGCGAGAGCCGACGTCGGCAATCTCACGCGTACGACTGACGCGATCCGCACTGCCATCGGCAGCGCGCACGCCGCTGGTCATCACGAGGTGGTTTTTGTCACCGGCATCCCAGGCGCCGGAAAGACACTGTGCGGGCTGCAATCTGTCTTCGGCGCCGATAGCGGCGCAGCCTTCCTCACCGGCAACCTGCCGCTGGTGCATGTGATGCGCGAGGCGTTGGCGCGCAACGCGCGGGATCAGGGCCGCAGCATTCGCGCGGCGCGGCAGGAGGTTGAAAGCGCAATCCAGCCCTTGATTGGCTTTCTCCGCGACAATCTCCCGCGCAGCGTGCCGCCGCATGAGCATGTCATCGTGTTCGATGAGGCGCAGCGCGCGTGGGACGCGGACTTCGGCCGTCGCAAGTTCGGCCATGCGCAGAGCGAGGCGGCGCTGTTCCTCGACATTCTCGCCCGTCACCTCGACTGGGCGGTCATTGTCGCGCTTGTGGGTGGTGGTCAGGAGATCAACACCGGCGAAGCCGGCCTCACGGCCTGGGGCGAGGCATTGCTCGACCGCCCTCACTGGCGGGTAAGTGCCCCACCGGGCGTGCTGACAGCCACCGATCCGCGGCAGCGATTGTTCAGGACTGCTCCAGAGACGTTGGCCGTGGATCCGGCATTGCACCTGGACGTACCGGTCCGATCGATCCGCTCGTCCGCGGCGGCTCCCTGGGTGGACGCAGTGCTTCTTGGTGACAGACAGCATGCGCGCGCGATCGCCGACGAGGCGGGTGGCGCGCCGTTTCTTGTGACCCGCTCGCTTTCCGCGATGCGTGCAGCATTGCGGCGTCTGGCGCGTGGCACGCGCCGCGCCGGCCTGGTGTGCAGTGCCGGTGCGAGGCGGCTTGTGCCTGACGGGATCTGGCCGAACTTTCCCCATCTGGATGAAGCCGCGGTCGCGAACTGGTTTCTGCAGCGCTGGCCGGATGTCCGTGCCTCCGACGCCCTCGAAGTGCCGGCGACCCAGTTTGCCTGCCAGGGGCTGGAACTGGACCACGTGGGATTATGCTGGGGCAACGACCTGATCCGGCGCTCGCGCCGCAGCGGTTGGACGGCACGCAACTTCGCGGGAACGCGTTGGCTGGAGACGCATGGCGAGGCGGCGAGAGCCTACAAGGTCAACACCTATCGTGTGCTGCTGACGCGCGCGCGGTATGAGACGGTGATCTGGGTTCCGCGAGGCGATGCCGCGGACGCGACGCGGCCGCCGGCCGAGTACGACGAGATCGCGGACTTCCTGGAGCAGTGCGGCGCGCAGCCGCTGGAGGCGGCCGTGGTGGCTGACGGTCCCGCCGACGCGGTCCCGATGCTGCTGTGACGGGGCTGAGTGCCATCGAAGATAGCGGGTGCATTGAGCCGACGCTTGCGCCGCTCCTTGCCGGGCGCGGTCATTCCCGCTAAACCGCCGCCGCGCCGGCACCCCTGGAGGCCGGCGCTGCCATTTGCAGGAGCGAACCATGGCCGATGTCGTGACGATCGAGGCCGAGGCACGCGCGCGAGCCGGTAAGGGGGCGGCGCGGGCGACCCGGCGGGCCGGCAAGGTGCCTGCCGTCATCTACGGGGCGAAGCAGGAGCCGGCGCTGATCGCGCTGGACCCGCGCTCCGTGCTGCGCGAGCTGAACCGGCCCGGTTGGCAGTCGCGGGTTTACGAGATCACGTCCAACGGCGATGCGACGCGCGTACTGATCCGCGACGTGCAGTTCCATCCGGTGAGCGATGCGCCGGAGCACGTCGATTTCCAGCGGCTGGTGACCGGCGAGCGGGTGCGGGTGTCGGTGCCGGTGCATTTCGACAACGAAGGGATAAGCCCCGGGCTCAAGCGCGGCGGCGTGTTGAACGTGATCCGCCACACGGTGCAGGTGTTCACCCAGCCCGAGCACATTCCGGAGCGGTTCACCGCCGACCTGACTAACCTGGATTTCAACGATGCGGTGCGCTGGGAAGACCTGAAGGGGACCGAGAACACCCGTCCGGCGATCGCGCGCAATTTCGTGGTCGCCACCGTGGCGCCGCCGACCAAGATGACCGAGGTGGTCGCCGAGACCGGGGCGCCAGGCGCGGCACCCGCGCCTGTCGCGGCTCCGGCGGCTACCGGCGTCAGGCGGGGCTGATCCGGCGAGGAAATCGCGCCTGCCATGCTGCTCTGGATCGGCCTCGGCAATCCGGAGCCGGGGATGGCCCGGAACCGGCACAATATCGGCTTCATGGCGATCGATACGATCGCCATCCGCCACGGCTTTGCGCCCTGGCGGCAGCGGTTCAAGGGCCTGCTGAGCGAAGGCAGCATCGCCGGGGAGAAGGTCCTGGCGCTGAAGCCGCAGACCTACATGAACGAGTCGGGCGCGTCGGTTCAGCAGGCGGCGTCGTTCTACAAGCTGCCGCCGGAGGCGATCACCGCGTTCCACGACGAACTGGACCTGGTGCCCGGGAAAGTGCGGGTGAAGCGCGGCGGCGGCGCGGCCGGGCATAACGGGCTGCGCAGCATGGATCGCATCCTGGGCACGCAGGACTACTGGCGGGTGCGTCTCGGGATCGGTCATCCGGGCGTCAAGCAGCGCGTGCTGGGGCACGTACTGGGGGATTTCGTGAAGGGGGATCGCGATTGGTTGCTGCCGCTGCTCGACGCGGTGGCGGAGGCGGCGCCGTTGCTGGTGCAGGGCAGGCCCGAGGAGTTCATGACCAAGGTGGCGCTGCTGGCGCAGCCGAAGTGAAACCGCAAATCACGCAAAGCACGCAAATGCCCGGCCGTGCCTCGGCTGTTATTTGCGTTTTTTGCGTTCTTTGCGGTTTCAAACTTTTCGGATAGGCACGATGGGATTCAACTGCGGCATTGTCGGGCTGCCCAACGTCGGCAAGTCCACGCTGTTCAACGCGTTGACCGCGACGGCGGCGGCGCAGGCGGCGAATTATCCGTTCTGCACCATCGAGCCTAATGTCGGCCGCGTCGCGGTGCCGGATGCGCGGCTGACCACGCTGGCGGCGATCGGCAAATCGGCGAAGATCGTGCCGACCTCGCTGGAGTTCGTCGATATCGCCGGGCTGGTGCGCGGTGCGAGCAAGGGCGAAGGCTTGGGCAACCAGTTTCTCGCCAATATCCGCGAGGTGGACGCGATCATCCACGTGCTGCGCTGTTTCGAGAATCCCGACATTGCGCATGTCGAAGGCCCAATCGATCCGATCCGCGATGCCGAGGTGGTCGAGACGGAACTGATGCTGGCGGACCTCGAGAGCCTGGAGAAGCGGCTGACGACGGCGCAGAAGCGCGCGCGCGGCGGCGACAAGGAAGCGATCGCATCGGTGGCGCTGATGGCGCCGCTGGTCGATGCGTTGCGCCAGGGGCGGCCGGTGCGCTCGGTCGTTGCACCTGAACAGGCGGAGGCGGTGAAGCGGTTGCAACTGCTGACCGCGAAACCGGTGCTGTACGTGTGCAACGTCGAGGAGGCCGCGGCTGCCAGCGGCAACGCGTCCTCGGCGGGGGTGGAGGAGCGCGCGCGGGAGGAAGGTGCGCGGGTCGTCGTGGTCTCGGCGGCGATCGAGGCGGAGGTCGCGCAACTGCCGGAGGCGGACCGGGCGGAGTTCCTCGAAGGGTTGGGTTTGCATGACAGCGGCCTCGATCGTGTCATCCGCGCGGGTTACGACCTGCTGGGGCTGATCACCTTCTTCACCGTGGGCCCGAAGGAGGCGCATGCCTGGACCGCCGTGCGCGGCACCAGGGCACCGCAGGCGGCGGGTGCCATTCACGGCGACTTCGAGCGCGGCTTCATCGCGTGCGAGACCATCGCCTACGACGACTATGTCGCGTGTCAGGGCGAAGCAGGCGCCAAGGAAGCCGGCAGGATGCGAGTCGAGGGCAAGGAGTACGTGGTGAAGGACGGCGACGTGCTGCTGTTCCGCTTCAATGTGTGAGCTTCACGCCCGCAAGCGACGTGCGCCCCACAACAGCAGGCCCGCCGCTGCCAGTACACCCCCGGCAAGCGCTGCCTGTCTTGGATCGGGGCGTGCCGGCGGTTCCAGATATTTGCGCTCGGGTATCTCGGGCGGCAGCGAGCCACGCGATTCCAGTGCCAGAGCCAGCACCTCGGCCGGGTGCATCGGCCATCGGCCGGAGCCGTGCCGTATCTGGTCGCGGCAACTGAACCCATCGGCGATCACCAGGGTGTCGGGTCGCGCCTTGCGCACCGCCGGCAACAGCACCTGCTCGGCAATCGTCATCGACACGTCGTAGTGGTGCGGTTCATAGCCATACGAGCCAGCCTGGCCGCAACAGCCCACCTTCGGCATGTCCAACTCCAGCCCCATGCGCCGCAACATCTCGCGTTCGGCATCGGCGTTCAGCACTGACTTGTGGTGACAATGCATGTGCAACAGCGCCTTGCGCTCGAGCTTTGGCGGCGACCAGCCCGGCGTTTCGGTCAGCAACTCGCTCAGTGTCTTGGTCTGCCGCGCCAGTCTTTCAGCGTCTGGATCGCCAGCCAGCAGATTGGTCATCTCGTCGCGGAACACCGAAACGCAACTCGGCTCAAGGCCTACCAGTGGTACGCCGGCGCGAATTTGCGGGCGTATGGCGTCGATGATCTGCCGCAGCTTGCTGCGCGCGAGCTCCAGCATGCCGTAGTCGTACAGCGGCCGGCCGCAACACAGTCGCTGCTGTGGCACGATGACGCGATACCCGGCACTCTCCAACACGGTCACCGCCGCCTTCGCGGTACCCGGCAGCAGGTGATTGTTGAACGTGTCGGGCCACAGGATCACCGCCGGCAGCGTCGGATCGGCGCTGCGTGGCGATTGGCGGCGGGCGAACCACTGCTGAAAGCTCTCTTCGGCGAAGCTCGGGATTCTGCGCCGCTGCGAGAAGCCTGCGAGCGCGCGCAACGCGGTGCCGACACCCGGTGCCGCCATGGCCGCGTTCACCCACCCTGGCGCGAGCGCCGCCAATCGCGCCCACCAGAACACCAGCCCCATGCTGTACGCCGCGCGCGGCCGCAGCCGGCCGGCGTAGTGATGCGACAGGAATTCCGCCTTGTAGGTCGCCATATCGACCGAGGCGGGACAATCGTGTTTGCAGCCCTTGCACTGCAGGCAGAAGTCGAGCGCCTCCAACACGCCCTTGTTGCGCCAGCCGTCCTCGATCGCATCGCCGTTCAGCATCTCGAACAGCAGCCGGGCGCGGCCCCGGGTGGAGTAGCTTTCCTCCTGCGTGGCCTGGAAGCTCGGGCACATCGTCGTCCCACCCAGCACCCGGCACTTGCCAACACCAAAGCAGCGCTCGGTGGCCCGCGCGAAGGAGTGGTCATCGCGCGGATAGCTGAAATGCGTCCGCACCGCCGGTGGGTGATAGCCGGCGCCCATGCGCAGATCGCGGTCCAGTGGCCTCGCATCGATCAGCTTGCCGGGGTTCATCCGCCAGTCGGGATCCCAGATGGTCTTGAACTCGCGGAATGCCTGCATCAGCCGCGGGCCGAACATCTTCGGCAACAACTCGCCCTTGGCTTGGCCGTCGCCATGCTCGCCGGAGAGCGAACCGCCGTAGGCAAGGCAGAGATCGGCGGCTTCGTACATATATCGGCGGAAGGCGCGCACGCCCTCTGCGGTCTTCAGGTCGAACGTCATGCGGGTATGCACGCAGCCCTGACCGAAATGCCCGAACAGGGTGTAGCGGTAGCCATACTTCTTGTTCAGCTTGTCGAAGTCGCGCAGGTAGTCGCCCAGTCGTGCCGGCGGTACGGCGGCGTCCTCCCAGGACGGCCAGGCTTCCTCCTCCCACTCGATGCGGCTCGCGCCCACACCGGACTCGCGCACGTGCCAGACCTCCGACTGATCTTCCGGCTTTTCCACCAGGCGCATCTCGGTGGCGTGCGTGCCGAAGCGGCGCAACCGGCGATACGCGTGCTCGACCTTGCCGTTGGCGTCCGCCTGGGTCTCGCCGCCGAATTCCACCAGTAGCCAGGCGCCGCCGTCCGGCAGGAAGCGCGCGCCCGGAACTGGCTTGCCCTTCTGCCGCATGTGACGGACGACGGTGTCCTGAAAGCCCTCCAGCGCCGTCGGGCCGTAGCTGTGGATTTCCACGACATCGTCGGCGGCGCGGGCGACATCGGGATAGGCGAGCACCATCAGCGCGCGGCACTGAGGTTCATGCAGCAGCCGCACCGTCGCCGACAGCACCAGCGCACATGTGCTCTCGGACCCCACCAGCGAGCGCGCGACGTGGAAACCCTTGTCCGGCAGCAGGTCGTCCAGATTGTAGCCCGAGACGCGGCGCGGAATGTCGGGATACCGCTGACGCACTTCGTCGCCGTACTCCGCCGCCAGCGCTCGTAGCCGCGCGTAGATCTCGGCGCGGCGGCCGCCGGCGCGCTGGATCAGGTCGAACTGGTCGTCCGACGTGGCGCCGACCCGCATGTGCAGGCCGTCATAGGTGAGGACTTCGAGTTCCTCGACGTTGTCGACCGTCTTGCCGCCCATCACGCTGTGGGCACCGCAGGAGTTGTTGCCGATGTTGCCGCCGAGTGTGCAGTACTGATGCGTTGCCGGATCAGGTGCGAAGGTGAGACCGTAATGGCGGGCGGCCTCGCGCAACTGGTCATTGATCAGGCCTGGCTGCACCCGCGCCTGCCCGCTGTCCGGGTCGAGCGCCAGGATGCGGTTCATGTACTTCGAGAAGTCCAGCACCACGGCGACGTTGCAGCACTGGCCGGCCAGGCTGGTGCCGCAACCGCGCCCGAGAATGGGGACGCCGCGTTCCCGGCAGGCGGCGACGGTGGCGATCACGTCGTCGTTGTCGCGCGGGATCACCACGCCGATCGGCACCTGGCGATAGATCGAGTGGTCGGTCGCATACAGCGCGCGGCTTGCGGTATCGAAGCGGATCTCGCCACGGATGCGGCCATGCAGCGCTGCCGCAAGGTCGCGTGTCGCGGACGACTTGCGTCGGGTCTGGCCGTTGCTTCCAGGGATGATGCGCTGAATCACCGCCATCGGGTCTCAGTCCTTGCCCGTGATGCGCTCGAGCATCCGGCCCGCAATACCGAACGGGCTTTCCGAAAAGGTGAACTCCTGCACGGCGTGCCGGCCAATCGACAGACCGATCGGCGTGCGGTTGCGTTCGCCGCGCGCCATTGCGCGCATCAGCTTCTTCTGCTCGTCGGTGGTGATCACCGGCGGCCAGGGCGGTTCCAGCGGATCGACCACGCATTCGATGACCACGGGGCCAGGCATCGCCAGCGCGTCCTTCAGTTGCTCGCGGCAGCGCGACGGTTCCTCAATGTGCATGCCGCGTGCGCCGAACGCTTCGGCGACCTTGACGAAATCGACCGGGGCCAGGTCGACGCCGTACTCGGGATTGCCGGTATAGAGCATCTGCTCCCATTTGATCAGCCCGAGCGTGTTGTTCTTCATCACGATCAGCTTCACCGGTAGATCGTGCTGCACCAGGGTGGCGAAGTCGCCCAGCATCATGGTGAACGACCCGTCGCCGGTGAACGCGACCACCTGGCGATGCGGGAAAGCGGTCTGCGCACCGATCGCATAGGGCAGCGCGGCGGCCATCGAGCACATCGTGCCGCTGAACGAGAAGCGCTGGTCCTCGCGCAGCTTCATACGCGCGGCCCACGTCGTGACGGTGCCTGAGTCGCCACAGACGATCGCATCCGGAGCGAGAAGATCGGGCAGGTGCCAGGAGACGAGCTGCGGGCACATCGGTTTGTGATCCGATGTGCCGCGCTCCTGCATCAGCTCCCACCAGTGCTTCATGCCGGCCTGCGTCTGTTGCAGGAAGGCGCGGTTCTCGTTTTGCCGCAGGTGCGGCAGCAGGGCACGCAGCGTGGACTGCGCGTCGCCCACAAGGCCGATGTCGGCCGGGTAGCGCAGGCTGATGTGCTCCGGCTTGTCGTCGATCTGCACGCACACCGCCTGGCCGGGCGCGGGCAGGAACTCGATGTAGGGCATCGAGGAGCCGACGAGGACGAACGCGTCGCATCCCTCCATCGCCTCCTGCGTCGGGCGGGTGCCGAGCACGCCGATGCCGCCGGTGACATACGGGTGGTCGTCGGGGATGCAGTCCTTGCCCAGCGAAGCCTTGGCGATCGGGGCCCCGAGCACCTCGGCAAGCTGCTCGAGCTCAGCGCGTGCGCCGCGCGCGCCTTGGCCCGCGAGGATGGCGGG
>DATBKQ010000387.1:0-24579 GCA_036555825.1 Acetobacteraceae bacterium
GCCGAAATTCTCGTAGAAGCGCAGGCCGTGATACGCGGGCTCCGGTTCGGTCAGTGCCGGAAACCGTCCACCTTGCGCCCAGTCGAACCGGCCGCTTTCCACGATGATGCCGCCCAGCGAATTGCCGTGACCGTCGAGGAACTTGGTGGTGGAATGCACCACCAGATCGGCGCCCCACTCGATCGGCCGGCACAGATAGGGCGTCGCCAGCGTGTTGTCGACGATCAACGGGATGCCGGCCGCGTGCGCCACCTTTGCCACCGCCTCCAGATCGACGATGATGCCGCCGGGATTGGCGAGGCTCTCCAGGAAGATCGCCTTGCAGCGCGGCGTCAGCGCGCCGCGGAAATTCTCCGGGTCATGCGGATCGACGAAATGGCAGGTCCAGCCGAGTTTCTTGAACGACAGGCCGAACTGCGTCAGCGATCCGCCATACAGGTTACGCGAGGCGATGAATTCGTCGCCCGGCTCCATCATGGTGGCGAAGGTGAGGAACTGTGCCGCGTGACCGGACGCGGCGGCGCAGGCGGCGCGGCCGCCCTCCAGGCTGGCGACGCGTTCCTCCAGCACCGCGACGGTCGGATTGGTCAGCCGCGAGTAGATGTAGCCGAAGTTGTGCAGGTTGAAGAGCGACGCGGCGTGATCGACATCGTCGAACACATAAGCCGTGGTCTGGAAGATCGGCGTGTTGCGTGCGCCGGTGGTGGGATCGGGTGCGGCGCCCGCATGGATGGCGCGTGTCTCGAAGCCGTAGTTCACGTTCGCCGACGGCAGCGCGCGCGGCTTCGGTCTGCGCTCGGTCGGCGCCTCGGGCGCGCGGTTGCGGATGATGCCGGAGTTGACGCCGCTCCATGACAGCTCGCCGCCCAGGCGGCCGAACTCGATCTTCGGGCATCGGTTCATGATCACTTCGATGCCCGCCGCTTCCGCGCGCGCGGCCGCTTCGTCGTTGCGGATGCCAAGCTGCATCCACACCACCTTCGCGCCGATCGCGATCGCGTCATCCACGATCGGCCCTGCCTGATCAGCGGCGCGGAAGACATCCACCATATCGACCTTGTCGCGAATATCGCGCAGGCTGGCGTAGATCCTTTCTCCAAGCTGTTCCTTCCCCGCCGTGCCGGGGTTCACCGGAATCACCCGGTAGCCTTTGCCTTGCAGGTACTTCATCACGAAGTAGCTGGGGCGGTTCCAGTTGGAGGACGCGCCGACCATGGCGATGGTCCGCACCGTTGACAAAATCCGGCGGATCTTCGCGTCCGAATAGGGGATCGGATCTATCGCGGCCATGGGCGCTCTCCTGATGGTTCACCAAGGCGCCGTGTCACCGCGAGCGTAACGAAGCAATCTCGAGCCGGGGGCGCAGTCGGTTCGAGATTGCTTCCTCGCTTTTGCTCGTCTCAATGACAACGGTTCCGCGTCTCAGTGGCGAATATTCGGCTCTCTACCGCGCCTGCTGGATCGCCGACAGGATCCACCGCCCACCCGGCGAGCGCACGAAGGTCCACAGCTCGGTCGCGGTCACGTGCTCGTTCGGATTGCCGTCCACGATTCGTCCACTGGCGTCCACCGTCACGTCCACCATCGAGAACCGCATCGCCACCGTGGCGTATTCGCGGCCGCCCTCGCTCCACGCCTGCGCCAGATCGCCCTGCAGCAGGCGCACGTCGGTGACCTCGTTGCGTACGCCGCGGCTGGCCTGCTCGGTGAGCTGCTCGGCGAAGTAGCTCAGCATCTCCGGCGTCGCCATCGCGCGCAGCGCGTTCAGGTCGTGCTGGCTCCAGGCGGCCTGGATGGACTGCAGCAGCTGTTCGAATGCCTGGTAGTCCTGTGGCCCGATTTGGATCGGCGGCGGTCCGCTGGGCCCGGCAAAGCCGCCGCCCATTGGCGGCGGCCCGCCGCGCGCGAAAATGTTGGGACCGCTGGCGAAGGCCGGCGATTGACCACGGAACAACCGGATCAGAAACCGCGCCAGCAGCACGATCAGGAAGATCTGCAGCAGGAAACCCAGGAACCCGCCAAAACCCATCATACCGCCGAAGAAACCGTGCCCCAGCAGCAGCCCGCCCAGCCCGGCGCCGATCAGTCCGCCCATCAGGCCCGACATGAAGCCGGAGCGCGCGTAGCCGGGTGTTCCATAGCCATAGCCGCCGCGATACCCCGGCGAGGGATTGTTCGGCGTCATGCTGCGCTGCATGGGCGCAGCCGAATAGGGCGCCGTGTTGGTCGACGGCGGGGCCGACCAGGTCATGCCGCCACGGCTGCCGAAGGAGCCTCCGCCGCCAGCCCGTGCATCCGCCAGGGCAGGCGCCAGCGCCAGGGCCAGCGCGGTCACAGTTGCCAGCGCCCAGGACGTCCGTCGCATGGTTCTTCTCTGGTTTGTGAGCATCCGGGCAATATGGTGCCGGCGCCTCTCAGGCACCAGCCATGGTCATTTCTTCCACGCGTATCGTAGGCGCATCCATCCCACGCCGGAACCTAAGGTCGTTCGCCGGCGTCAGGTGCGCGAACATCTCCAGCAGATTGCCGGCGATCGTAAGCTCCGCCACCGGCTCGGCGATGACACCGTCGCGGATCATGAACCCGGACGCGCCGCGGCTGTAGTCGCCGGTGACACCGTTCACTCCCATGCCGATCATCTCGGTGACGTAGAGCCCGAGCCTGATATCCGCCATCAGCTCCGCCGGCGCCATTTCCCCCGCGGCGAGATACAGATTGGTCGGCCCGGGCGCCGGCGGCCCGCCGGTGCCACGCCCGGCGTGCCCGGTGGAGCGCATGCCGAGTTGCCGCGCAGAGCGGCTGTCCAGCAGCCAGGTGGTCAGCACGCCGGCGGCGATGATGTCGCGCGCGGCGGTCGGCGTGCCCTCGCCGTCGAACACGCGTGAGCGCAGCCCACGGATCCGGCGCGGGTCGTCGTGGATCTCCACCGAGTCGCGGAAGATGCGCTGACCCAGCCGATCCTTCAGGAAGGTCGTCCCACGGGCGACCGAGGCTCCGTTGATCGCCCCTGCCAGATGCCCGAGCACGCTGCCGGCCACACGCGCGTCGTACAGCACGGGCAGCTTCGCGGTCTTTGGCCGCGTGGGGTTCAGGCGTGCCACGGCTCGTTCGCCGGCGCTTTGGCCGATCACTGCCGGATCATCGAGGTCGGCCAGATGCACGGTGGTGTGATAGTCGTAGTCGCGCTGCATCGCCGTGCCGCTGCCGGCAAGCGCGGCGGCGGAAACAGAGTGGCTGGTACGCGCGTGTCGCCCGGCAAACCCGGCCGAGGTGACCAGAAACGCTTCGCTGCGCGCAAAGCCCGCCTCGGCACCCTCGGAATTGGTGACGCCGCTCACCGCCAAGGCCGCCTCTTCCGCGGCCGCCGCGCGTTGCAGCAGGGCCTCGGTGGACGGCTCCGTCGCATCCTCGAGGTCGAGCGCGGCCGGCTCCGGGGGCGCCGCCGTGTCGGCGAGCCCCGCGTAGGGGTCTTCCGGCACCACCCGCGCCATGGCCACCGCCCGTTCGGCGAGTTCCGGAAAACTGGCAGGGTCCATGGCGCTCGACGACACGATCGCGACACGCCGGCCCAGGAACACGCGCAAGCCGAGGTCCCGGCCTTCCGAGCGCTCGACATGTTCGGTCTTGCCCAGCCGGCGTTGCACGCCAAGCGACGTACCAGCGATCAGCACCGCATCCGCCATATCGGCGCCCGCGGCACGGGCGCGCGCGATCAGGTCGGCAAGGAGGTCAAGCGGCTCGGGCATCGGCGAGCTCCTGCTTCGTTCGCGCTTTTCATATGGCCCTCACCAGGGGCGAGTAGGGGATGAGCTTGCGATCGGCCGTGTAGAGATGAACCGGCTCCGATATGGCCTGCGCCACGATCGCGCGATCGAATGGGTCGCGATGGTGCATCGGCAGATCGGCGACGGCAGCGGCGGCTCGCCAGTTCAACGGCAGCTCGACAAATCCGGTGGCGACGGCAGATGAGGCGACCTCCTCCGGCCGGACCGCAAAATCGGTTCGGCCAAGCCGCGCCTTGATCGCGATCTCCCAGATACTGACCGCGCTGAACGCGATCTCGTTGCTCGGGTCCTGAATGAGGTTGCGCATCTCGGTCGGCAACCGGTCGTACTCGTCGAGCGCCCAGATCAGCAAATGGGTGTCCAACAGAATGCGCGTCATCGCCCCTCGAAGTCGGCGACGATGTCGTCGGGTAGGGGATCATCGAAATCATCCGGGACATGCAGCTTGCCAGCCAGGGTTCCCAGCTTCCGCCGCTCCTTCTTCGGTTCGAAAGGTACGATCCGCGCAATGGGTTTCCCCGCCTTGGCAATGATGACCTCTTCGCCGGCCACGGCAGCGTCCAGCAGACGCGACAGTTGGCTCTTGGCGGCATGGACATTCACGGTGGGCATCGGCGGCATCTCTGAGATTAGCTAACCTTAGCCCGATCCGCGCGGCGGCTCAAGCCGCCAGCCTCTCCGCGATCTCCGCCACCGCCGGCACTCTCTCGGCCGGACCCATCGTCGCCAGCGTGGGCGCGCCGCGGAACAGCCGTGCGGCCGCGCGGCACACATCGGCCGTGGTCACCGCGTTGAGCTTCGCCACCGTCTCCTCGGTCGGCACCACGCGGCCGAACACCTGCAACTGCCGCGCAAGCTGCTCGCAGCGGCTGCCGGTGCTCTCCAGCGACATCAGCAGGCTCGCCTTCACCTGCGCCCGGGCCCGGGCCAGCTCTGCCTCGGTCACCTCGGACTGCACCTTGCGCAGCTCGTCCAGCGTGATGGGCATCAGCTCCTCGGCTTCGCTCTCGCCGGTGCCGGCGTAAATGCCGAACAGACCCCCGTCGAGGAACGGCGAGCTGAACGAGTAGATCGCGTAGACCAATCCGCGCTTCTCCCGCACCTCCTGAAACAGCCGCGACGACATCCCGCCGCCCAGCAGTGTCGAGAGCAGCAGTGCCGGATAGTAGTCGCGATCGCCGTAGCCGGCCGAGGGAAACCCCAGCACGATGTGCACCTGATCCAGGTCGCGGGCCTCGCGGAACTCGCCCCCGCCGTAGCGCGCCGGCAGCATCGCCGGCGCCGGGTCCAGCGGCAGATCGGTGAAATGCCGGTTCACCAGGTCCAGAATCTGCTCGTGCCGCAGCGCGCCGGCCGCCGCGAGCACCACGTTGGGCGCGGCGTAGTGCCGCCGCATGTAGCCGGTCAGCATGGTGCGCGGCATCGACCGGATGCCGTCCTCGGATCCCAGGACCGGCCGTCCCAGCGGCTGGCCGGGATAGGCGTGCTCCTGGAAATGATCGAAGATGATGTCGTCCGGCGTGTCGTTCGCCTGGCCGATCTCCTGCAGGATCACCCCGCGTTCCCGCTCCAGCTCCTCCGGTTCGAAGGTCGAGTGGGTCAGGATGTCGCCGATGATGTCGGCGGCCAGCGCCGTGTCCTCCTTCAGCACCTTGACGTAATAGGCGGTCTGCTCACGCGCGGTGTAGGCGTTGATATGGCCGCCGACCGCCTCGATCTCCTCGGCGATCTGCGCCGCCGACCGCCGCTCGGTGCCCTTGAACGCCATGTGCTCCAGGAAATGCGAGACGCCATTCTCGGCTTCCTGCTCATGGCGCGACCCGGTCGCGACGTAGGCACCGAGCGAGACCGTCTCCACGCGCTCCATCCGTTCGGTCACGACGGTCAGACCGGAGGGCAGGCGAGTCAGCCGAACTGCTTCGTTCACGGGCACTTTCCTGATCTTGCCTGCCATCACTAGGTCGGCAGGGCGACAGGTTTCAATGGCCGATCGCCTTGGCCCTTGCCCTTTGCCAACCCATCCTGTCCATGGCTGCGCCCGTCGCAGATCTCGCAGCAAAAAGGAAGGCCGGCTTCGCAGCCGGCCTTCCCACGTCGCTGCGGCGGTCGGTCAGCCGTTGGGGCCGCCGCCGGTCTCGTTCGCCCGAAACAGCCACGTGCCCTGATAGGATCGCGTGACGTACGCCTGCGTTGCGGGCGCGTTCGCCGCCGCCGCGGCCGGCAAAACGGTCTGCGTCGGCGGCTGTGCCATCACTCCGGGGAACTGAGTGAACCGCGTGTTGGGGACGCTCCCTTCGCCCTCGCCGGCGTATGCAACGCCGAATGCGCTCAGGGTCATCACGGCGCCAACCACGAACAGCATGCCTCTCATTGTCTCTCTCCTCCTCGTTGGCGTTCTGCCGATGGGTGGAGAGTGACGGAAAGCGCCCGTATTGGCGCTGAAGCGCTTCACAGCGTCTAGTGATCCTGCGGCCTGACGTCGGGCTGCAGCGCTTCCATCAGCGCACCGGCTTCGGGCTCGGTGTAAACGGTGACCAGATCGACGCTGGCGAGGCTCGCCAGCATGCAGGCGCGCGCCGCCTCGGGTTGCGTCGCATCGGCGAGCGGCGACCGCAGTCCCACCACCAGGCGGTCGCAGTCCTCGCGCGCCTGCTCCAGCCGCTGCAGGTCTTCCGGCGACAGCGGGTCGAAGCCGCCGGCCACGAAGCCGACGCGCCAGCCCTTGTGGTGCCAGCGTTGCACGTGCTCGACCGCCGTATCGCGGGAGACGATCTTGCGCAGCGCACCGCCCTGCGGCGACAGCGCGGCGAGCAGGTCCGCCTCGCGCACCACGGCGGTTCCCACCTTGCCGACCACGACGCCGGCGGCGATGTTGGCGAGTCGCACCGCGACTGCCAGGTCCAGCCGTGCGGCAACGCCAGCAGCCAATACCGCCGCCGCGGTGTCGCCCGCACCCGCGATGTCGTGCACCTCGGCCGCCTCGGCCGGGAAATGCAGCGCGCCACGGTCGTCCAGCAACGTCATCCCATCGTTCCCGCGGGTGACCAGCACGGCGCCAAAGCCATGCCGCTGGCGCAGCGCCGTCGCCGCGGCGAAGATCGATACCTCACCATCCACCGGCATGCCGGTCGCTTCGGCCAGGTCGGTGCGGTTCGGCATGATGATGTCGGCGCCGGCGTAGCGGGAATAGTCAGGGCCCTTCGGATCGACGATGACCTTCCGGCCGGCCTCGCGCGCCGCGGCGATCAGCTGCGCCGGCAGTTCGCCGGCGAACAGCCCCTTGTGAAAGTCAGAGAGCACGGTGACGGATGTCGCCGCCATGGCATCGCGCGCGATCCGCAACAACCGCTCGGCCAGCCGTGGCTGGATCGGCGATATCTCCTCGCGATCGGCGCGCAACAGGTGCTGACCGGCCGAAAGCATCCGGGTCTTCAGCGTGGTGGTGCGCCCGCCTTGCACGAGCAGCCAGGGCTCCACGTTCGGCTGCCCGCCGATCAGGCCAGTCAGATCGGACCCGGCCTGGTCATCGCCCACGACCGAAATGAATGCCACTGCCGCCCCGAGCGCGGTGAGGTTGCGCACCACGTTGCCGGCGCCGCCCGGCATGGCGAGCTCGCGCTCGATGGTCAGGATCGGGACGGGCGCTTCCGGGCTGATCCGATCGACCGTACCATATACGTAGCGGTCGAGCATCACGTCGCCCACCACCAGGACACTCGTACGGCCCAGCAGGCGCACTGCCTCGGACAGTTGCGCCGTCTCGCTCTGCTTCATGGCGATGCCGTAATCCACTGACCTCGGTTACACAAGCGCGTCAAGCGGTGATGAAGCCAAGCCGATCCTCTTCCAGCACCGCGCAGGTCAGCACCCCGCCCATCACCGCTCCGGTGTCGATGCCGATTCGGTTGGCACGCACCACCGGCTCATGCCGAGGGGTGTGACCGTGGACCACCACCGGGCCGAACATCTGTTGCGACGACAGAAACGGCTCACGGATCCACATCAGGTCGTGCCGGCTCTGCCGGTCGAGCGGAATGCCGGGCCGGATCCCGGCGTGGACGAAAAGATAGCCGCCGACCTCGTGGGTCATCGCGAGGTCGCGCAGGAACAAAAGATGCGGGATCGGCAGGTAGGTCGGCCACTCGCGCGGCTGCGCCGAGCGCGGGACGCCCCAACTCAGCAGCGAATCGGCGCCGCCGTTGGCCAGCCACAGATCGGTCGCCTCGGCATCGCCGCTGACCAGCGCAGCCAGCATCATGTGTTCGTGGTTGCCCATCAGGTTGACCGTGCACACGCCCGGCAGCGCTGCTCCGCCGGCCAGGCGAGCCACCACGCCGGCACTCTCGGGGCCGCGATCGACATAATCCCCCAGATGGACAACAAGGGCCTGGTCGGCCGGGCGTTCGGCCAGGTCGGCGGCGATCAGCCCATGCATCGCCTGAAGCCGGTCCAGGCAGCCATGTACGTCGCCGACGGCATAGACACGTTGGCCGGGTGGCAGGCTGGCCGGCGCCGGGATGAAATCGATCATTGACGCACAACCTAGTATCCGATCGCAGAGGAGCGTGAGTCGCTTGCGGCCACGCTCCGCCGCGTGAATCGGATACGTGAACAAAGGAGCGACGTATCGACTTTCATCGAAAGTCGATACTAGGTAGCTATGCGCAAATCGCCAATTCCCCGTGCGCATGAGCCGGGTTACCTCCGGCCCATGAACGCCATCCGTGTCAGCCACCTGACCAAGCGCTACGACGAAACGCTCGCGGTGGACGACATCAGTTTCACGGTTCCCGCAGGGGCGACGGTCGGTTTGCTGGGCGGTAACGGCGCCGGCAAAACGACCACAATCGGGATACTGCTGGGCCTGCTGATCCCAACCCGCGGGACGATCGAGGTGCTGGGGCATGACATGGCGCGCGACCGTTTTCCCGCCCTGGCGCGCATGAATTTTTCCTCCCCCTACGTTTCCTTGCCCCAGCGGCTCTCGGTGGGGGAGAATCTGCGGGTGTACGGCCATCTGTACAATGTGCCGCACCTGGAGCGGCGGATCGGCGAGTTGTCGCGGGAGCTGGGGCTGAACGAACTCTTGGGACGGCCGGCAGGCAAGCTGTCGGCGGGACAGAAGACGCGCGTGGCGCTCGCCAAGGCGCTGATCAACCGGCCGGAGCTGCTGTTGCTGGATGAGCCGACCGCCAGCCTCGATCCCGACACTGGCGACTGGGTGCGCACCTGGCTGGAACGCTACCGTGACGAAAGCGGCTGCACGATCCTGCTCGCCTCGCATAACATGTCGGAGGTGGAGCGGCTCTGCTCGGACGTGCTGATGTTGAAGCGTGGACAGATTGTCGACCGCGGCAGCCCGCAGGACCTGCTGGACCGCTATGGCCGGGACGACATGGAGGAGGTGTTCCTCGACATTGCCCGCGACCGGCGGCGCGCGGTACCGGCGCGATGGCCGGCATAAGCCGCACAAGCCCGGCCATGGCCACGGGCACAAGCCCGGCGGCAGGTTCAGAAGGCCGGGCGGTCGCCGCCGCCCGGCGCGTCTGGGGGCTGCTGTACCGTCATCTGGCGCTGTACCGGCGGTCGTGGCCGCGACTGCTGGAGCTGGCCTATTGGCCCGTACTGCAGATGTGTATCTGGGGCTTTACCGCGAGCTTCCTCGCCGCCCGGATGGGCAGCGCAGCGGCGCTTGCAGGAGCGACGCTGCTGGGCGGCGTGCTGCTGTGGGAAGTGGCGCTGCGCAGCCAGATGGGAGTGGCGATCAGCTTCATGGAGGAGATGTGGTCGCGCAACCTGGGCCATCTGTTCGTCAGCCCGACGCGGCCCTGGGAGCTGATCGCCGCGCTGCTGCTGGTGTCGATCGTCCGCATGTTGGCGGGCGTGGTGCCGGCGATCCTGATCGCCTGGGTGCTGTATGCCTACGATCTGTTCGCGCTGGGACCGGTGGTGGTGCTGTTCTTCATGAACCTGATGATGTTCGGCTGGGCGGTGGCCCTCGGGGTGGTGTCGCTGATCCTGCGGCACGGTGCCGGTGCCGAGGCGCTGGCCTGGTCGGTGCTGTTCGGACTGACGCCGTTTTCGGCGGTGTTCTACCCGGTTGCTGTCTTGCCGCAGGTGCTGCGGCCGATTGCCCTGGCGCTGCCGTCCGCGCACGTGTTCGAGGGGCTGCGGGGCGTGGTGCTGCAAGGCGTGGTGCGGTGGGACCACCTGTTCGCGGCTTTCGCGCTGAACGCGGTCTGGGTGGCGGGCGCGGCGCTGCTGTTCGCCCGCCAGTTCCGCCAGGCGCGTCTGCGCGGCGCGCTGCTGAGCATCGGCGAATGATGGCCGGATCAAGTCCGGCCATGACGGGCGAAGGCCGGGCTGTCACCCGGGGCCATGCATGACCGAGACGCGGTTCTGGCTGATCCGCCACGCCATCGTCGATGAGAACGCCCGCGCGATGCTGTACGGCGTGATGGACGTGGCGTTGTGCGAGACCAGCCTGCTGGAGCAGGCGCCGATGTATCGCGCCCTGGCGGCACGCCTGCCGCGGCCGGCGGTATGGAAGGTGACCCCGTTGTCGCGCACCAGGCGCACCGCCGAAGCCATCTTCGCGGCCGGGTATCCCCATACCGAACCGGAGGTCGAGCCGGCTCTGATCGAGCAGAGCCTGGGCGAGTGGCAGGGCCTGCCGCATGCCGAGTTGCCGGCCCGGTTGACCCTGCCGAAGCATGCGTTCTGGCCGCTGGCCGGCAATGAGCGTCCACCTGGCGGGGAAACGCTGGCCGAGGTTGTCGGGCGGGTCGGGGAAGGACTGGAACGCCTCGCCGCGCGCCATCCGGACGAGGACGTGGTGGTCGTCAGCCACGGTGGGGCGATTCGCGCCGCTGTGGCGCATTGCCTGCGCATCGGGTCCGACAATGCTCTGCACCTGGCTGTGCAGAATCTGTCTTTGACCCGCCTCGAACGCACTCCCGATGGCTGGCGGGTGGTCTGTGTCAACGAACTGCCCGGGTATTAGCGCGTGATGACCAAAGGCGGCGCTCAACAAAAAGGCCAAACCAGGGTGAGGTCAACCTGACCTCATCATGCTTTGGCGGCAAATTCGCGCGGCAAATGCGATTCTTGCTGCACGATGTTGGCGGCACTCGATAAAATTCCCGTTTACCCTCCACGGTCCGGGCGCGAATCCGGAGAAACGTGCTATGCGCGCCGAGTCGGGCGCCGGGCGTTCGCATCTGGGGAGACGATCATGATCCGCATCTTGCTGGTTGCCGCCATGCTGGGACTGACGGCGTGGCTCACGCCGCAACCCGCAAAGGCGCAAAGCGATGAACAGAGTCTGGTGGACCGTGCCACGCTCGCGCTGCAGGATCTGATGACTCAGGACCTCTCGCAGGATCCCAAGCGCATGCTGCAACGCGCCCGTGCGGTGATGATCTGCCCGCGGGTGTTCAAAGCCGGCTTCTTCTTCGGCGGCGAGGGCGGCGACTGTGTGCTGCTGGCCCGGGCGGGTAACGGTACGTGGTCCTATCCTGCCTTCTACGGCATGGGCAGCGGCAGCTTCGGACTGCAGATCGGCATCCAGGACGCGCAGTTCATCATGATGATCATGACCGAGAAGGGGCTGCGGGCGATCCTGGACAGCCAGCTGAAACTCGGCGCCGACGCCTCGCTCGCCATCGCCACCATCGGCGCGGGGATCCAGGGCTCGACAACCAGTGCGTTTGGCGCGGACATCGTCGCCTTCTCGCAGACCCGCGGTCTTTACGGCGGCATCTCGCTGGAAGGCAGCCTGATGGGCCAGCGCAGCGGGTGGAACCGCGCCTACTACGGGCGGGAGATGGGCAGTCAGCAGATCGTGATCGACATGCAGGGCGCCAATCCGGGCGCCGACCCGCTGCGCGACGTGCTGACGCGCTATGGCAGCGAGCAGCGGCAGGCGGCCGCGACGCCCTCCGGCTCTCAGCCAACGCCGCCCACGGCGGGCGCACCCACGCAGCTCAGCCCGCGTGGCCCGGTGCAGCAGCAGAGCCTGCCGCCGCCGAAATAAGCGCTTGCGGTATTCGCTTGCAGTTCTCCCGGACGTTGTGGTGATGATCGCCGGATAACGGTCACGGGGCAGCACCGTCGGGATGGCCGGAAGAAGCGGTTGCGCGCAAGGAGAAGCGCAAGTGGCGGATTCCACCATCCTGGGCACATGTGACGTGCTCTGCCAGGAACTCGATGAAATCGAACGGCGGCGCCGGCACCATGCCGGTCCCGAGCTCGACCGCACACCAGACGATCTGGAGGCCCACGAGCAGCGCTCCGCCGGCCTTGGACTGACCGCCCTGTGCCTGTCGGGCGGCGGCATCCGTAGCGCAGCGTTCTGTCTGGGCGTGCTGCAGGCGCTGGCGGCGAAATGCATGCTGCGACAGTTCGACTACCTGTCCACCGTCTCGGGCGGCGGCTTCATCGGCGGCTGGCTGCAGATTTTGATTCGCGAGTCGGGCGATGTGAGCAGCGCGGAAGGCGCCATCTCGCAGTCTCGGCCGGACGCGCTGCGGCGGCTCCGTGCCTATACCAACTACCTGACACCGCAGACCGGCCCGCTCTCTGTCGATAGCTGGACCGGAATTGTGCTGTATCTCCGCAATCTGCTGATCAACTGGGCGGTATTCGCCCCGCTGTTTCTGCTGCTCACGCTGGTTCCGATCATCTATCGGACCGCGATCTGGGCATGCCGCGATTTTGAGCGGGCGAACGTTGCGCTGCTGATCTTCGCCGGGCTGACGCTGCTTTACGGTGTGGTACGCGCCTGCACTCTGCTGCCCAGTCATCGGCCGCCACAATCCCGCCGGAACCGGACGCCGAGATACGCGTCCGCCGGAAGCATTGCCCGGCATATCGTCTATCCTGCCTTGGGCTGGACGCTGCTGGTCCCGTGGTTTCTGGACTTTGCCGAAGGCCCGATGGCCGCAGGAGCCGGCGATATGCCCTGGCTGGCGCACGGCGCCTTCGTGATCGTCGCGGTGGTCTATCTCCTGCTGATGATAGTCGGCTATCGCCTGGCGTGGTGGTGGCAGTCGTTTCGCGAACAGGAACCAGGGCTCCTGTTGTTCAGGGCGAATTTCGGCCGCTGGATGCTGGCCAGCATGGGCTCCGCGCTGCTGACGTGGTTCGCGCTCCGGACGGCGCACGCCATCGTGTCGCGCCTGCATGCGGCTGGGATCGACACCGAGACCATCCTCACGGTGTTTGCGCCGCTCGGATTGGCAGTGGTGCACGTGCTGCAGACGTCGCTCTATGTCGCGCTTCGGCGGGAGACGGAGTTCGCCGATCTCGACCGCGAATGGCTCGGGCGTGTCAATGCGATGATCCTGCGCCTTGCGGTCGGCTGGACCGTCTTCGCGCTATGCTGCCTGATCCTTCCGGTGCTGATCAGTCTGGTCAATTCGGAGCAGACAATCGCCAGTTGGGACGCCGGCGGCATATCGGCCCTGGGTGTGGCGACCACTCTCACCGGCGGGTTTGCCGCCTGGTTGGGCAAGATCTGGCCGTCGATTGAAACTCTCGCGGAAAAGCCCACGATCAGCGACCGCCTGCGGGCGTATCTGCCGGTGGCCCTCGGCATCGTGTTCGGCATCTGCCTGCTGGTGGTGTTCGGCGGGATGGTGAATTTCGTGCTGGCGCAGCTCCAGCTTGCGATTGCCAACGCGCAGCACATCGAGGTCAAGGACCAATCGAGGTGGCTGCCGCTGGTCCTGCAGGCGGTCGTCGCGACTGCGCTGTTCATCGGGGTCACGGCGTTCCAGCATGTCAATGTCAACCGGTTCTCGATGCATGCCGTCTATCGCAACCGGCTGACCCGGGCCTTCCTCGGATCGGCGCGCAACAGACGCGCGCAGGATCCATTTACCGGCTTTGATCCGGCGGACAACACGCCGCTGTCGGAGTTGCTGAACAACGGCAGCAGCCTGTTCCCTGTCATCAACATGACGCTGAACATCACGGCGGGACGGAACACGGCCTGGGCCGAGCGCCAGGCCGCCTCGTTCACTGCCACGCCGCTGGCATGCGGCTCCGCCGAACTGCGCCACCCCGGGCAGCGTCCCGACGAGATCAACTCGCGTGGCGCCTTCGTGCCGACCAATCGCTTCGCCGGACTGGAGACCTTGAAGGAACATCCGAAGAAGGCCGTGGAGTCCGGCCCTGGCCTGGGCAGTGCGCTCACCGTCTCGGGTGCCGCCGTCAGCCCGAACTGGGGTTATCACTCGTCCCGCATCACCGCTTTCCTGATGACGCTGTTCAATGTGCGTCTGGGTGCCTGGCTGCCTAATCCTGCGACGGCGACGGCCGACGAACTGCGCCTGGCGCGGCCGCGCAATTCGCTGATGGCACTAGTCAATGAAATGATCGGGGCGACGACCGACGACTGCCAGGCCATCTACCTGTCCGATGGCGGCCACTTCGAAAATCTCGGTCTATACGAGATGTTCCGCCGCCGGTGCAGCCTGCTGCTGGTGGTGGATGCGGGCGCGGATGAAGCCTGCTCGCTGTTCGACCTCGGCAACGCGATCCGCAAGGCGCAGATCGACTTTGGCATCAGGGTGAAGATGCACGAACCGATGGGGCTGTATGCGCGGAGCCGGCTGGATGGCGAAGGCAACCTGGACCCCGCGCCTTCGGGTTTTGCCATTGGCGATGTCGAATATGGCAATGGTCACACTGGTCGCCTGATCTATCTGAAGCCAAGTTTCCTGCCGCGGGTTCCCGCGGATGTGCGTTCCTATGGCGCCGAACACCCGGCGTTTCCCCACGAGCCGACGCTCGACCAGTGGTTCAGTGAAAGTCAGTTCGAGAGTTATCGCATGCTGGGCCGCTACCAGATGCAGACGCTTCTGGACCCGACCGCTGACGGTGATCTGCCGAGCATGTTCGATCGGCAGTGGGAATCGACAGTCGCCGCGCTGCGAGTAGCCGCCGAGTGACACGCAAGTGCCGGCCCGCGCATTTGTGTGGCTCGGCCCGGGTCAGGGTGGGCCTGCGCCGATGGGGGCCGATGTCAGGGAATACTTTCCCCACAGGCCGGGTATTGTCGGATCGGGGGGTTGTAGAAACGTCTTCGGAGTGAGTTCGGCGAAAAATCCACGATTGTGCCCTGGTTCACAGAACCTTCGAGCAAGTGTGGTCATTCTGACCGGACCAGGAGGACGGCACAGATGCGCACCTATTTGACCGCTGCCGGAATGGCTTTTGGACTGGTGGCCCTATGGGCCGCACTGCTGCCCTTGCTGGCTTGATGCCAGGGTGCCCACAGGCCGACATCTGCCGCGCGGCGCCGGCCGATGGTGGCGGCCCCCTGGCCGACCCCTTCCTTCAGCGCCCCTTGCCTCTTCGTTGCCAAAGTTCCCGACCGGAACCGGGCCCCTTGCCGGGGTTGTCGATGTTCCCGCCCGGGGCAGCACAGAGATTATCGCTGCCCCGGTGACCTCCAGCCAAGCTGATCGACCGGGGAGATGGTCAGCCGCCAGTGACGCTCATGTGGCGCGCCACCGCCGGCCGGTCGTGGCGGCGGTCGATGATGAAATCGTGCCCCTTCGGCTTGCGGCTGATCGCCTCGCGGATCGCGTCCTCCAACTCGGCATCGGACGCGCCGCCACGCAGCACCCGCCGCAGATCCGCGTCATCGTCCTGGCCGAGACACATATACAGCGTGCCAGTGCAGGTTAGCCGCACGCGGTTGCAACTCTCGCAGAAATTGTGGGTCATCGGGGTGATGAAGCCGACGCGCCGTCCGGTCTCCGTCACGTTGAAATAGCGCGCCGGTCCGCCGGTCCGGTAATCCGTGTCCTCCAGCGTCCAGCGCCGGCGCAGGCGGGAACGCACGATCGACAACGGCAGGTACTGCTCGGTCCGGTCGCCGCTGATGTCGCCCATCGGCATGGTCTCGATCAGGCACAGGTCGAAGCCGTGATCGCCGCACCAGGCAATCATGCCGTCGAACTCATCCTCGTTGACGCCCTTCATGGCGACGGCATTGATCTTGATCGCCATGCCAGCCGCCTTGGCGGCGAAGATGCCATCCAGCGTCGCGCCGATCTTGCCCCACCGCGTGATGCTGGCGAACTTGTCGGGGTCGAGCGTGTCGAGCGACACGTTGATCCGGCGAACGCCCGCTTGGTACAGTCCGTCCGCCATTTTTGCGAGCTGCGTGCCATTGGTGGTGACCACCAGTTCCTTCAGACCGCCCTCGCCCAACCGCGCGCCGAGGCTGTTGAACAGCTTCATCACCTCGCGGCGCACCAACGGCTCCCCGCCGGTGATCCGGATCTTGTTCGTGCCCAGGCGGATGAAGGCGGCACAGATCCGGTCCAGTTCCTCCAGCGTCAGCAGGTCGCGCTTGGGGAGGAACGCCATGTCCTCGGCCATGCAATACACGCAGCGAAGGTCGCAGCGGTCGGTGACCGAAACCCGGAGGTAGGTGATTGAGCGGCCGAATGGATCGATCATGCGCCATGACTTGCGCCGTCGCGCGAGAGGGTTCAAGGGCGGGCGTGATCAGTGCGTGTCGGGGGCCGAACGATTCGATCCGGCGGGGCGATTTTCTGCTCGCAAAACTCGCAAATTGCGGGTGAAATTCTCGCATTGCGTGTTAGCTCCCCGAAAGAAGGGACCCCCATGTCCGGCACTCAAGACCTGCTCCGCTTGGCCGAATTGCTATGTGTCCGGCTCTGCCACGATCTCAGCGGCCCGATGGGTGCGCTGATCGGCGTGCTGGACATGGCCCGGGAAGAGCATCCCGGCAGCGATACGTTGGCTCTGGCCGAGGAGACGGCCACAGAACTCGCGCAACGCCTGAAGTTGCTGCGCGCGGCCTGGGGACGCGAGGCGGATGATCTGGATATCGGCCGGCTCCAGGAATTCGCCGAGAGCTTGTCATCGAGCCGCCGGGTCCGGTTCGATCTGAACGGCTTGCGACCGGACCGGGTGTTTCCGCCCGCGGTTGGCCGGGTGGTGCTGAACCTGTTGCTCCTGGCGGCGGACTGCCTGTCGGGTGGCGGGATCGCCGCACTGGGCGAGGGGCCGTCCGAAGGCGTTCTGGTGACCATCTCCGGTCCGCGCGCCGCCTGGCCCGCGGGCTTCAGCGGCTGGCTGATGGATCCGGACAGCGCGGTTGCTGCCATGCTCGCCGATCCGCGCCATCTGCAGGGGCCGCTGACCGCCCTGTTGGTGCCGGCCTACGGATACCGGCTGTCGATCCTCATGCCGGCGTCCGTTATGGGCGATGCCGAACCGGCACCACCGCTGCTGCTCTCGCTGCGGCCATAGGTCGCCAGGCAGTTTACCGATTCTTCGTCAGCCGCGGTCCAGGATGGCCCATTGCCCGCGCTCCGCCGGGTGCCGAGAGGGCTGCCATGGACGATCTGATTGCCGATTTCCTGACGGAGACGAATGAGAGCATTGCCGACCTCGACGTTGCGCTGGTGAAGCTGGAGCGGACGCCCGACGACCGGGAGACACTGTCCCTGATCTTCCGGCTGATGCACACGATCAAGGGGACCTGCGGGTTTCTCGGCCTGCCGCGCCTGGAGCGGGTCGCCCATGCGGCGGAGAATGTGCTGGGCAAGGTGCGCGACGGTGCACTGGTCGCGACACCCGACACGGTCACCGTGGTTCTCGCCGCACTGGACCGTATCAAGCTGATCGTCGCCGGCCTGGCCACCGCCGGTGCCGAGCCCGCGGGCGACGATGGCGAACTGGTCGCGGCGCTGAACGCTGCCGCCACAGGACAGCCGCCGCAGACGGCGGAGCCGGAGACACGGGCCAGCGCCGAGTCCGAGCCCGAAGGCGAATCAGCGACGGAGCCCGCTGTTCCGCCGGGTGCGGAGACCCCATCGCCCGCCACCGCGGCGCCCGTCGCGGCCGCGCCCGAGCCCGCCCCGCAGGCAGAGCCCGTCGCGGCGGCACAGACCATCCGGGTCACGGTCGAAGTGCTGGAAGACCTGATGACGCTGGTGAGCGAACTGGTGCTCACCCGCAACCAGCTCCTCCAGCTCGCGCGCAACCAGGAGGAGAACACCGGCTTTACCGTGCCGCTGCAACGGCTGTCGCACATCACGTCCGACCTGCAGGAAGGCGTGATGAAGACCCGTATGCAGCCGATCGGCAACGCCTGGAACAAGTTGCCCCGCCTGGTGCGCGACCTGTCGCGCGAGATGGACAAGAAGATCGAGCTCGCCATGCTCGGTGCCGATACCGAGCTCGATCGCCAGGTGCTCGAGCTGATCAAGGATCCGTTGACGCACATGGTGCGCAACAGCGGCGACCACGGGCTGGAGGCGCCGGCCGAGCGCCGTGCCGCCGGAAAGCCGGAGACCGGACGGATCACGCTGAACGCGTTCCACGAAGGCGGGCACATCGTCATCGAGATCTCCGACGACGGTCGCGGTCTGCCGCTCGACAAGATCCGCGCCAAGGCGCTGAAGAACGGCCTGGCGACCGAGGCGGAGCTGGCCGGGATGAGCGAGGCCCAGTTGCAGCGCTTCATCTTCCGGCCGGGTTTCTCCACCGCCGCCGTGGTCACCGCCGTATCGGGGCGCGGCGTCGGCATGGACGTGGTGAAGACCAACGTCGAGAAGATCGGCGGCGCGATCGACCTCAAGAGCACGCCGGGCAGCGGCACGACCTTTACGATCAAGATTCCTCTGACACTCGCCATTGTCTCGGCGCTGATCGTGGAAGCCGCGGGCGAACGCTTCGCCATCCCGCAGATCAGCGTGGTCGAGCTGGTGCGGGCGGAAAAGGACGCCGGCCATGGCCATAACCAAACGGGATCGGAACCCGTCATCGAGCGGATCAACGACACCCCGGTGCTGCGCCTGCGCGATCGGCTGCTGCCACTGGTCAACCTCAACGACCTGCTGGCGTTGGGCGATGCCAGGAACAACGAGGCTGGCGCCTACATCGTGGTGACCCAGGTGGGCGCCAACACACTCGGCATCATCGTGGACCGCGTGTTCGACACCGAGGAGATCGTGGTGAAGCCGGTTGCGCCGATCCTGCGCCACGTCACGATGTTCAGCGGCAACACCATCCTGGGCGACGGCTCGGTGATCATGATTCTCGATCCGAATGGCATCGCCCGCGCGACCGGCATCGGCTCCGGCGGCGATGCGAAGGCGATCTCGTGCAGCGCGACCGACTCGCTGCACGGCGGCGAGCGCACCGCGATGCTGTTGTTTCGTGTGGGCGGCGACCAGAAGCTGGCGGTGCCGCTTGGGCTGGTGGCGCGGCTCGAGGACATCCCACGCGAGAAGATCGAAATCTCCTGCGGCTCTCCCGTCACCCAGTACCGCGACAGGCTGATGCCCCTGGTCGCGATGTCGGGCGATCCAGCAACCGGAACGTCGCGGCAGCCGGTGCTCGTGTTCAACGACGGCGACCGCAGCATGGGGCTGATGGTCGACGAGATCGTCGACGTGATCGAGGACAGGCTGAACATCGAGCTATCCGGCTCGCGGCCTGGCCTGCTGGGTTCGGCGGTGATCGGCGGGGTCGCCACGGACGTGATCGACACCGGCTACTGGCTGACCCAGGCCTGGCAGGACTGGTTCCACCGCGCCCCCGAGGCGGATACCGCCCTGCCGCGCCACATCCTGGTGGTGGAGGACAGCGACTTCTTCCGCCAACTGCTGCGCCCGATCCTTGGCGCCGCCGGCTATCGCGTGACCGCCGCGGCCGGTGCCGCCGAAGCGTTGCGCCTGCGCGAGGCGGGCGCCAGCTTCGATGCGATCGTCTCCGATATTGCCATGCCGGACATGGACGGCCTGGACTTCGCCCGCGCGGTACGCGCCGGCGGGCCGTGGGCGAAGCTGCCGATGATCGCGTTGTCGGCGCGCGCGGATCCCGCCGATATCGAGGCCGGCCGCGATGCCGGATTCACCGACTATGTCGCCAAGTTCCAGCGCGACGCGCTGATCACCAGCCTGCATCAGTGCCTGGCGGAGCCGATCGCCGCCTAGGACGAAATCGAAAGGATCAGGCATGACGACCGACATCCTGGAACGCCCCGATGCTGCGGCCGGCGAGGAAGAGCGGGTATTGGTTACCTTGACTGTCGCCGGTCAGCTCTGCGGGATTCCGGTGCTGGGGGTGCGCGACATCCTCGCTGAGCACAAGATCACGCGCATTCCCTTGGCGCCGGCCGAGATTGCGGGCAGCCTCAACTTGCGTGGCCGCATCGTGACGGCGATCGACCTGCGCCGGCGTCTGCAACTGCCGCCCGCGCCGGCTGGACAGGCACCGATGTCGGTAGTCGCCGAGCAGGGCGGCGAACTCTACGCGCTGCTGGTGGACCAGGTAGCCGAGGTCATGAGCCTTCAGGCCGGTGCGTTCGAGTGCAACCCACCGACCTTGCCGCCCGCCTGGGCGCGGTTCAGCAGCGGGATCTATCGGCTGGATGGCCGGCTGCTGGTGGTGCTCGACGTGGGCAAGCTGCTTGCACTGAACGAAACCGCCTGAGGGCCGTGCGCATGGCACGGCTTTGCCTGGTGGTCGACGACAGCCGGGTAATACGCAAGGTGGCGCGCCGGATCCTGGAGGCGCACGGCTTCGCAGTGGCCGAGGCCGGCGATGGCCAGCAGGCGCTCGAGGCGTGCCGCGTAGAGATGCCCGACTGTGTCCTGCTGGACTGGAACATGCCGGTCATGGACGGTCTGGCCTTTCTCAAGCGGCTGCGCGCCGAGTACGGACCGGACAAACCGCTGGTCGTGTTCTGCACCACCGAAAACGAGATGACATTCATCGAACAGGCGATCGCGAACGGTGCGCAGGAATACATCATGAAGCCGTTCGACGAGGAAATTCTGATCGGCAAGCTCGAGCAGGTCGGCCTGCTGTGATCGCTCCTGCCAGCGTCAAACTTGAACCAGGTGCGGCGCCTGTGGTCCGCGTGATGGTCTGCGATGATTCGGCGGTGATCCGCGGCGCCGTGTCGCGCATGCTGGATGCCGATCCGGCGGTACAGGTCGTGGCACGTGTGGCCAACGGGCAGATGGCGCTCGAGGAGCTGAAGCGCACGCCGGTCGACGTGGTGGTGCTCGATATCGAAATGCCGGTGATGGATGGCTTGACGGCGCTGCCGCTGCTGCTGCGTGCCGACGCCGGGCTGAAGATCGTCATGGCGTCCACGCTGACGACGAGGGGCGCCGATATCGCATTGCGCGCCCTGCGGCTGGGTGCGGCGGATTATGTGCCGAAGCCATCGGCGGTGACCGGCGACGAGGCGTTCCGCCGCGAGTTGGTGGAGAAGGTCAAGGGGCTTGGCCGGATGCGGCGCCGGGCCATCCGGCCAACGTTGCGGGACGTGCCTGGATCACGTCTGCGCCCCGCGGCTCTGTTGGCTCCCAGGCTACTGGCGGTAGGCAGTTCGACCGGCGGGCCGCAGGCGCTGTTCACGTTGGCGCAAGGCCTGGGCAAGAGCTTGAACGTCCCGGTGGTGATGACCCAGCACATGCCGGCGACATTCACCCCGATCCTCGCCGATCACATCAGCAGGTTGGGCGGCCTGCCCTGCGCCGAGGCGAGGGATGGCGAGACTCTGGTGCCAGGGCGGATGTATCTTGCTCCCGGCGACCACCACCTGCTGATTGGTGCGGAGCGCAGCGGACTGCAGGCGCGGCTGAGCACCGACCCGCCGGAGAACTTCTGCCGCCCTTCCGTCGATCCGATGCTGCGCAGTGCGGCGGCCGCCTGCGACGGCCGCGTGTTGGTGGCGATGCTGACCGGCATGGGTCAGGACGGGTTGCACGGGACGCGGCGGGTGATCGAGGCCGGCGGCAGCGCGGTGGCGCAGGACGAAGCGACCAGTGTGGTCTGGGGCATGCCCGGCGCCATCGCTCAGGCGGGGCTGTGCCACGCCGTGCTGCCGCTGCCGCGCATTGCGCCGAAATTGCTCGAACTGCTGCGGATGCCGCGCGCATGACAGAGATGCTGCCGGCCGCCGTGTTCGAGACGTTCGCGTCGCTGCTGAGAAACCGCTCCGGCCTGGTGATCGGCCCCGATAAGCTTTACCTGCTCGAGACGCGGCTGGCGCCGATCCTCAAGCGCGAGCAGTTGCGCAATCTGGTGGCGCTGGCGGACCGGCTTCGCTCGCCGAATACCGAGGCGCTGATCCGCGAGGTGGTCGAGGCGATGACCACCAACGAGAGTTTCTTCTTCCGCGATGACAAGCCGTTTCAGCACTTTCGCAGCCAGGCGCTGCCGCGGCTGATCGCGCAGCGTCCGGCGGGGACGCCTCTGCGCGTCTGGTCGGCGGCTTCGTCCTCGGGACAGGAAGCGTATTCCATCGCCATGATCGTGTCGGAGTGCCGCGCGAGCCTGGGTGAGAGGCGCATCGAGATCGTCGGCACCGACCTCGCCCGAGAGCAGGTGACGCGCGCACGCGAAGGGCTCTACACACAGTTCGAGGTCCAGCGCGGCCTGCCGATCCAGATGCTGATGCGCCATTTCCGCAAGGAAGAGAGCGGCTGGCGGATCAGCGACCCGATCCGCGGCATGGTGCAATACCGGGAATGGAACCTGCTGGCCGATCTCCGGCCGTTGGGGCAGTTCGACGTGGTGTTCTGCCGCAACGTGCTGATCTATTTCGACCAGGCGACGAAGGCCAAGGTGCTGGAAGCAATCGCGCGGCAGATGCCGGCGGATGGGCTGCTGTACCTCGGCGGGGCGGAGACGGTGCTCGGGATCACCACGCGGTTCGCGCCGCTGCCCGCCGAACGCGGGGTCTATGGACTGGCCGGCGCGGGGGCTGTGAAGCTCCCCACGGACCCGCGCAATGCACGGACTTTCGCCTGATCTCGGGTCTTCGTCTCGTATCAATCACCGGTAGGGGTTACCTGAATTGTTCAGGCAAGATGCGCTTCGCAATGGAACATCTTCGTGCCGTTTTTTCACTGATCATCCTTGGTCATCAGATACAGATCCCCGCTGTTGCCGGTCTCGACCGACTGCGCCGTGGCGCAGAGCGGCAGCTGGATAGGACCAGAGCAGGATGACTTCTGACAGGTGAAGACATCCTGCTCTATCTCCTTGTTCTGTCGTGCGATTCAGACCTCCGGCGATCCCGCCTTCGGTCATTGCACTAGTCTAATACATCCCGCCCCGCGCCGCGATCGGCCACAGGCACTCGACGCGCCCCGCGCGCACGCCGACATACCAGTCGTAGCGATCCACCGTGGGGTCGCAGTGCCCTGGCACCAGCCGTAGCTTCTCGCCAAGCTTCGGTGGCGCAGTCTCCGATGCCACATCGAGCTTACCATGCTCGTCCGAGGCGCTGAGATAACGGATATCGGGCCGCTGCCAGATCGTCGGCATGCCACTGTCCACCGCCAGCGCCTTGAGGCCCGCATCCAGCACTGCGACGTTGCGGTTCGGCGTGCTCATCACCGTCGCGAGCACGAACAGCGAATGGCGGAACGTGCTGATCGGTGCACCGGACTCACCCAGGTTGCGCGCGTAGTCGGCGTCCATGAAGACATAGCTGCCAGCCTGGATTTCGTTGTAAACGCCCGATGCCGATTCGATCTGGAACGTGCCGGTGCCGGCGCCGCCGACGACCGGACAATCCAGGCCCTGCTGGCGCAACTGCTCCACGGTGCGGCGCGATGCATCCACGGCATTGCCGATCAGCGTGCGCCGTTCCTCCACCGTGCGCTTGTGCTGCGCGCTGCCGTGATACGCCTGCAGGCCGCCAAATATCAGGTGCTTCGATCCGGCGATACGCCTGGCCAGCGTCACCGCATCCGGCCCTGGCGACACGCCGCAACGCCCGGCGCCCACATCGATTTCCACCAGCACCGATAGTCGCACACCCGCATCCTCTGCCACCGCCTCGACCGCCGCCACCTGCGAGGCATCGTCGACGCACACCGCGACCTTGCTGATCCGCGCCAGCGCCGCGAGGCGGGCGAGCTTGGACACGCCGACCACCTCGTTGCTCACCAGGATGTCGGGGATGCCACCCCAGGCCAGTGCCTCGGCTTCCGCGACCTTCTGCACGCATTGGCCGACCGCGCCGCGCGCCATCTGCAGCCGCGCGATTACCGGCGACTTGTGCGTCTTGGCGTGTGCGCGCAGCTTCGCCTTGGTCGGCGCCAGCAACGCCGCCATCTGATCGAGGTTGTATTCGAACGCATCGAGGTCGATCAGCAGCGCGGGCGTATCGACCTCGTCCTCGCGCATGCCGGGACGGGCGGGCGGTGGCTGCAACATGGTCATCTAGCTCCCTCTGGCCCTCCAGGGCCGGCGCGTTCCGCCAGGCGCGATCCACGCATGGGCGGCAGTGTTGCCGGTTGGCGTCCAAACGACAACCCGCGTGAGGCGATAGCGCGGTCCTTCATAGGCAACCAGCCGGCGCAGCACGGCGGCCGGCACATCGATCACCGCGCCGGATACCGCACCGCGCCGGTCACGCCGCAACGTCGGGTATCGCGTGCCGCGTAGCGCTACGCGGCGCCAGCCGATCAACGTGGCCGGCGCGCCTGTGCCCAATCTGGGATCGCCAAGCAGCGTGCCGTACAGGAACAGCCGCAGTCAGGCACCCGCGATCATCTACCGAAACGTATAGACACTCAGCGCATTGTCGTGGAACAGCATGCGCTTTTCCTGCTCGGTCATCTGGAAGCGAAACGCGAGGTTAGGGTCGTCGAAATCCCAGTGCGGATAATCGGACGAGTAGACCATGCGGTCCCAGCCGATCCATTCGAACACCTGGCGCAGATCGTCGGGGTTCTCAGGTTCCTCCACCGGCTGCGTGGCCCACCATAGG
>DATBKQ010000388.1:0-6211 GCA_036555825.1 Acetobacteraceae bacterium
TGGTGTGCCCGCGGTACATCCTTGTCCATGGCGCAAACGATAGCGCGTGGACCGTCAGCCCGCCACCACCTCGTCCGGCAGCGTCCCCCAGAACTGATTGCGTTTGAGGTATCCGCGATAGTCGCCTGCCTGAACCTGGCACCAGTTCGACCCCGCCTGACACGACCGCAGGTGGCCGACGACACCCGCCTTCAGGATCGCGACTGCCGCGGCAGTGTCCCTCGGATCCCGGCGCAGTGTCGCGTCACCGCCGGTGATGATGAAACTTCGCCGCCCGGTCAGCGTCGCCTGGTGCACCCAGCCCTTGGTCCCATCGGGATCCTGTACCAGCCGCCACACCTCGAATTCCCGCAGAATTTCCACCGGCAGGTCGCGACGCTTATAGACCCAGTCGATCGGATATCGCGTGCCAGGACCGGCGCGCAGGTTGACCTCGTCGGAGCGTAACGCGGCGAACCGAGGCAGCGGCAGGCCAGTTGCGGAGCCCTTGTTGCTTTCGGTTTCCGGCGGCTTCGGCGGTTCGGCTTGAACGGCTGGTGTCGGCGCCGGGACCGGAGCGGCAGGCGTCGGGGCTTTTGCCGCTGCCTTGGCCGGCGGCCTTTGCGCGTGAGTCGGTCCATGTGGACGCACGACCGGCGTCTGTTTCGCCTTCGGTTGCTGGTTGGCGGGCTGGGTCGCCGGCACCTGCGCCATCGCCTCCGGCGCGGCCAGGAGCATGCCACATAGCAGCAGCCGAAAGGAACACGCTGGCAACGAAACGGACATGCTTCATGCCTGCCAAGCCGCCGCGAGCCGGGTCAAGCACGCAAATGCTTGTCCGCGCACCTCTTATCGCGCTTCCACCAGTTCCAGCACCTCTCGGCTCGGCCCCTCGATCATCGCCGCGCGGGTCGCGCCAAGTCGGTATGGCTGCTCCAGAACTGCGACGCCCTCGGCACGCAGTCTGCCGATCCAGGCATCGAGATCCGTGACGCTCAACGCGATGTGGTCCTGCAACTGCCCACGAGAGCTCGCCAACGGCGTCTCGCCCTGATTGGCATACCAGGTCAGCACCACGGCACCAAACTCCACTCCGGCGCGCGGGGTGCGAAACATGCCTTCGCGGCTGAGTGCCGGCCAGGTTCGGTCGGTGCCGCGCGGCACCTTGCAATCCGCCTCGGTCGGCATCGGCCCGGCGAAGCCGGCGCGGGCGGGCGCATTCAGATGCTTCTGGTACCACAACAGCGCACAAAGCGGCTCTTCCTGCCACAGATGCACGTGGTTGAACCGCTCAGCCGGGTAGTTCCCGGCATATTCCACCAGCGCGCCGTCCGGTCCCGCCATATAGGCGAAGCCGCCACCACCCGCCGGTTGCACGCGCCTGGCTCGCGCCTCGGCGATCTCAGCGCGTGTCAGCCCGAGCACACCACCGACATTCGGCCAGGTGTCGCTGCTCACCAGCACCGAGCCGCCTTCGTCCGTGGTGTAGAGCGGCAGCAGCTCTACCTCCGGGCGCTGCCGATAAGCCGCGAGGTTCCCGCGCACGTCGGTGACATGCCATCCGAAATGCCAGATCGCGCTCTGCGGCTGGGTCGGCGGCGGCCGGTCCACCTTGCTGAACAACACCATCGCATTGTTGGGTGAGAGCAGCGCGGGGATTCCTGCCCACTCGCCTTTACTGCAACTGGGGAACTGCCGCACATACCAGGCGATCGCCGCATCGGGGTCGACCGAGTTCAGATGTAGATGGTGGAACCCTGGTGTTTCCCGCATGTCAGTCCAGCACTTCCTGGTTGATCACGTTGTCCCGGTTCGGCGCGCCGTCCAGCACGCTCAGGATGTTCTCCGCCGTCACCACCGCCATGCCGGCGACCGACTCGGTGGTGACCCCGGCCATGTGCGGCGAGGTGACCACGGTGTCGAGCGCGAGCAGCGCATTGTTCGCCGGCGTCGGCTCGGTCTCGAACACGTCCAGCCCGGCACCCGCCAGGTGGCCCGAGGCCAATGCCGCGTGCAGCGCCGGCTCATCGATGATCCCGCCGCGCGCGGTGTTGACGATGAAGGCGCCGCGTCTCATGCGCGCGAAGCGCGCGGCGTTGAACATGCCGATCGTCTCTGGATTCTTCGGGCAGTGAATGGAGACAAAATCCGCGTGCGGCAGTGCCGCATCCAGATCGGTGACGCGCTCGCAGCCGGCGGACGCGATCTTCTCGGCCGGCACATACGGATCGTAGATCAGCGCGCGCATATCGAAACCGAGGCAGCGCCGCGCCGAGCGCGTGCCGATACGGCCGAAGCCCACGATCAGCACGGTCTTGCCGGCGAGTTCCATCGGCAGCCCGGCATGGCGATCGCCCCAGGCACCCTTCCGCACCATGGCATCGAGCGCGGTGCCGCGCTTCGCCAGCGCCATCATCAGATGGAACGCGTGCTCGGCCACCGAGGTGGAGTTCGCCGTGCCGGCCACCATAAGCGGCACCCGCCGCGCGGTCAGCGCCGGCACCTCCACCGCATCGTAACCGACGCCGATGCGGGCGACGACCTCCATCGCCGGCGAGGCATCCATTTCCGCCCGCCGGTACGGCGTGCCCGACAGCGCGATGCCGGCCACATCGGACAGCAGCGGCAGCAGGTCCGCCTGGCCGATGTTCGAGAGATAGATCGCAACCTCAATGTCGTCGCGGGCCCGCAGCTTTGCGACCCCTTCCTGGCCCATCGTGTGCGGCAGCATGACCTTCTTGCGATTGGATGCCATCGTCTCTCTCACAGCTGGTGTCGCAGGGCGGCGATGCGTCGGCGCCGTTGTTCCTTCCCGACGGCACGCGCGGTATTCAACCTGTTCCCCTGCAGCCCGGCAAGGGAGGCGAGAGTGGGTTCTTAGCGCCAGTGAAGCGACCCAAGGCCGGGGAAGCGACCCAAGGAAGCTCTCCCAACCTCGGTCATTTTCATGCCGCCGGGTCGAGGACCGCCAACTGTTCCGACCGCGCCGCCTCCAATAACTGGGGATCCGAGCAGACGAACGTGAACGCCTCTGCGGCTATCGCGCAGAGCACGAGGCATCCTGCCAATTGGACGGCGTCGTAGGCGCGCAACGCGTAACGATCAATCATCTCCAGTGCGGTGTCGATCACGGTCTCATTGATCATTTGTCGAATAAATCGGGTCTCCATGTGGGCTTGCACGCTCTTAAGGATTGCGGTGGCAGCGCTGGCATCAATGTCTCCCGCGCGCTGACGGCGTCGGATCGCAGAACGGACTTCGACTACCGAAATTGCCAGAACTGCAAGCTGATTGTCTGGCCCATCACTGATCAGCGGCAGAAGCCGGTCGGTGCCCGGCTCCTGCACGTAAAGCTTCACCAGCGCGCTGGTTTCCAGAAAATACCTAGCCAAATCATCGCCTGTCGCGCAGCACCGTCGCCGACAAAGGCTCGCCGCGTATAGAGACCGGACGAAAGTCCGGAGGACTGCCAGCACTGCTCCCAAGTACCGCATTGACCTCCGGCACCTGTCGATTCAATCGGATTGCCGTAACAGGAAAATGCGGCGGCCGTGGATTTGCGACCCGGGACGTCAGAATCCAACGCCTGTCGATGGCCTCACTCAGGACATCATGTCGTGCAATTTCATCCGCGGCCCAAGAGAATCCCTCGTGTATTAGTGCCGTATCGCGGAACCACTTCAGTGAGACGAATTGATATCCCGGACGCCTTTCCGCGCGATCCAATGCGCGAATGAGGTCCGCGAACCGATCCCCCGCGGACTCCAGCTTCGCCATTCCGGAGGAGGCCGCGACTTCGCCACTCGCGCTTTCGACCTCTTCCTCCATCGGCGAAAATACGACCCGGATCGAATCCAACTCGGGATCCCAGTTCGCTTCGAATGTACTATCTCGCCGCTTTTTCCGGTTGCCGCGATGGAGATGCACTTCGCATTGATAGCCATCCGGCAGCATTCCAAATTTACGCAGAAGCCCAGGAATTGCTCGCGCCAATTCCCGCTCAACGTCGGCATTCGTTTCCATACGCGTTCCTATCTAATCTACCTAGACGCGTATGTAATATAGAGCCACCGCAAATCTTTGTCAGGGGCAGCCAGCCTCGCTGGACCAGTTGAGAGTCTCGCTCAGTGAGCCGTCAGCGCTCGGAACCTGCGGTACTTTCACAACTTCTGTTGCAGCGCGGCGATGTAGCTGCGGTTCTGCGTGGGCGCCAGCCACACCTCGCTCATCACCAGGTGCTTCGGCAGACACGCGACATAGCGGATCAGGTCGCCGCAGTCCTCCGGCTGCACCATGCGCGCACGTACCTCCGGCCCCACCGGATTGGGCCGCTGGTCCAGGATCGGCGTGGCGACCTCGCCGGGCAGAAACACGGTCGAGCGGATGCCGTTGACGCATTCCTGCTGGTTGATGGTGTGGCTCATCGCCACCACGCCATGCTTCGCCGCGGTGTAGATCGGGCCCGGAAAACCACCGACGAGGCGTCCCGCGATCGAGGCGGTGTGGATCAGCAGCCCGTCCTGCTGCGCGCGCATCATCGGCAGGGCGACGGTGACGCAATAAAGCGCCTGGGTCAGGTTGCCGTTCACCAACTGGTCGATGCCTTCGGGCGTCAGCCTGTCCCAGTGCCGGTCGATGATGTTCAAGCCGGCATTGTTCACCAGGATGTCGAGCCGGCCCAGCGTGTTGCGGATGAAGGCGCCGACCTTCTGCACCTGGCTGTTGTCCATCAGGTCGGCCGGCTGCACGTGCGCCTCGCCACCATGTTGGCGGATGCGGGCGGCGACGCGCTCCAGCTTCTCCGCCGTGCGGCCGGTCAGCACGGCGACCGCGCCTTCATCCGCCAGCGCCAACGCCGCCGCCTCGCCGATGCCGCTGCCGGCGCCGGTGATCCACGCGATTCTTCCCGCAAGCCTCGGCATATGCCTTCCCCCGATTGCGTCCGGTCATTCAACGTGTTTGCCTGAACGCGGGCAAGGGAGGAGGTCGCGATGGCAATCGTGCTGACCGAGCAGGGGGAACTGACCTTGGCTGCCACGAACGGGCTCTGGCTGTCGGCCGAGGACACCGAACGCGCGACCGGCTGGACGCTGAAACCCGAGGGCATGTGCCAGGACGATCTCTGCGTCCCGATCGCCGTGCGCGATGGCAGCGTCGACGTGGCCGCGTTCTGGCGCGCTCTCGGCTGCCCGGTGGTCAGCGATGCCGGCGGCGAGACCTGGGTACTCGGCGCCGGCGCACAACAGCGCAACGACGCGCTCGCCGGACTGGCGGCGCCCGACTTCACCCTGCCCGATCTCGCGGGCGTTCCGCACACGCTCTCGGCGTTGCGCGGGAAAAAGGTGTTCCTCTGTACCTGGGCGTCCTGGTGAGGCTGTCGCTTTGACTTGCCCGTGTGGCAGCAACTGTTCGACAGCCTGAAGCACCAGGATTTCATGATCGTCGCCGTCGCAGAGGAGAGCCGCGGCGCCGAGCATGCGCGGCCCTGGATCGAGCAGGCCGGCGCGCAATACTGGTGCCTGATCGACACCGAGCATCGCGTCGCCGACCTCTACGGCATGGTCAACGTGCCGCAGGCGGTGTGGGTCGATGCAGGCCGCATCGTGCGGCCGCCGGAGAACGCCGGTTCGACCGACCACTTCCGTCTGATGGACCGCGCCACGCGCACTCTGGCGCCCGAGCACCAGGCGGCGCGGCTCGCCGCGCGCACGGCGTATCTCGACGCGGTGCGCGCGTGGGTGCTGACCGGCCGTTATGCGCTCCCGGAGGATAGGGCCTCGGCGCGGCTGCCGCGCATCACGCCGGAGGTCGCGCTGGCGCAGGCGCATTTCCGTCTCGGGGTATGGCTGCGGCGGCATGGCAATCCGGCCGAGGGCGATGCGCATCTGGCGGAAGCCGGCCGGTTGCATCCCGGATCATGGAACATCTGGCGCCAGGCAGCCGACCTCGATGCGGTCGGAAAGGCGAGCGGCGACGCATTCTGGCAGCGGGTCGAGGCATTGGGGGACAAGCCGTACTACCCTCCGCCGGAGTTGTAGTGCCAGACGGCCTGTAAGCCGGGTTCTGTCCGCGCCTTTTGGCGCGGGACGGCCATTCCTCTGGGACGCGCCTCGCAGCGCGCCTCGCGCGACCTACCCGAACGACGAAGCGGGAATGCTCCTGCGCCTTTTGGCGCCGTCGTCCCTATTCGGTCTTGCTCCCGGTGGGGTTTGCCCTGCCGCCCCTGTTGCCA
>DATBKQ010000389.1:0-2226 GCA_036555825.1 Acetobacteraceae bacterium
CTGGCACTGCTGCGCCGCCTGCCCACGCAACCGGCGACAACGCTGCTGCTGATGCTGGCCAATCGGCGCAGCATGCGGTGGATGCTGTCCGCCGCCGGCGTTGCCGCCGCCGGCATCGACGGCGAACTGCGCGTGAAGGGCTTGCTCGCGGTCTGGCTGTGGACCATCCGGACGTGGCGGACCGACGAAACCGCCGACCTCTCGGCCACCATGGCGGCCCTGGATGCGGCCTTGCAGCGCGCCGAGCGAATGGCTGGCTGGCTCGGCTGGCGCCCGCCGCCGCCACCCGCCGAGCCAGTCCCGGAAGAGCCGCCGCCCGCAGCACCTGCTTGAGCCTCGTTGCGCTGCCGCCTATCAAGCGCGTGCAACAGGAGATCGAGTGATGGCGACCCGCAGCGTGGCGACGGTGTTCGGCGGTTCCGGCTTCATCGGCCGCTACATCGTGAAGCGTCTGGCGAAGAAGGGGTTCGTGGTGCGCGTGGCGGTGCGCGATCCCGAGGCGGCGCTGTTCCTGAAGCCGATGGGCGCGGTGGGGCAGATCGTGCCGCTGTACGGCTCTTTGATCCACGAGCCCACGGTGCACCGCGCGATCGAGAGCGCGGATCTGGTGGTCAACACGGTCGGCATTCTATCGGAACGTCGCCGCGGGGACTTCCAGCGCATCCACGCCGATGGCGCCGGAATGGTTGCGCGCCTGGCCACTCAAGCCGGGGTGGCACGTCTGGTCCACATATCGGCGATCGGCGCAGATGCGCACGCCGCCAGCCGCTATGCCGCGACGAAGGCGGCCGGCGAGGCTGCCGTCCGAGAGGCGTTCCCCGGCGTCACCATTCTGCGTCCTTCGCTGGTGTTCGGGCCAGAGGATCGGTTGTTCAATCGGTTCGCCGCCATGGCCCGCGTGCTGCCGTTCATGCCGGTGATCTGCGGCGATACACGGTTTCAGCCGGTCTATGTCGGCGACGTTGCCGATGCGGTGATGGCGGCGCTTGGCCGGGCGGATGCGGCGGGTGCGACCTATGAGCTGGGCGGGCCACGAATCTGGCTGTTCCGGGAAATTCTCGCCTACATCCTGCGCGAGATCGGGCGCCGCCGGCCAATGATCGACGTGCCGCTCGGGTTGGCCCGGCTGCAGGCCGGCGTAATGGAACTGCTGCCCGGCAAGCCGATGACACGCGACCAGTTGCTGTTGTTGCAGCAGGACAATGTCGTCAACCCCGACATGCCCGGACTGAAGGAGCTCGATATCGTTCCGACGCCGGTCGAACTCGTGGTGCCTGGCTATTTGCGCCGGTTTCAGCCGGGCGGCGGCAGGCGCCGCGTTCTGCCGGAGGAGCAGATCGGGCAGGTAACCGACCTGTCGATGCAAACCAAGGACTGACACCGGCGCAGCGGGGTGCGATAAGCAGCATCGATGCGGACCTTGTACCATCTGCCTCTGTCACCGTTCTCCCGTAAGGTTCGGCTCGTCCTCGCGGAAAAGCGGCTGCCGTTCGATCTGCGCGCGGAAAAGGTCTGGGAACGGCGACCCGAGTATCTGGAACTGAACCCGGCGGGCACGGTGCCGACCCTGGTAGAGGACAACGGCCTGGTGATTCCTGATTCCGGCGTGATCTGCGAGTATCTCGAGGAAGCCTATCCGGACACACCGCTGCTTGGCCGCACCCTCGCCGAACGCGTCGAGGCGCGACGCCTGGTTGCCTGGTTCGACGGCAAGTTCGCAGCCGAGGCGACGCGCAATCTTCTCTACGAAAAAGTTCTGAAGCGCATGGCCGGTCGTGGCAATCCCGATGCATCGGCGATGCGCGCTGGCTATCTCGGGTTGCGCTACCATCTCGAATATCTCGGCTGGTTGGCCGAAACGCGGAAATGGCTGGCCGGAAGCATGATCACGGTCGCCGACTTCACCGCGGCGGCCCACCTGTCATGCCTCGACTTCATCGGCGACGTGGACTGGAGCGTATCGCAGCCGGCAAGGGACTGGTACGCGCGCATGAAGTCACGCCCCAGCTTCCGCGGCGTTCTCGCCGACCGCGTGGCGGGCATGACGACACCGGCGCATTACGCCGATCTGGATTTCTAGCGCGCGATGACCGGCGGCGGAACTGCCCGGAGGTCTGAATCACCAACAAGTTCTCGAAGCACGGCTGGGCCAACCTGAACCGACCGTGCTTTGGGCGACGCCCCTCCTGCGGGGAGGGGCGTCTTGCAGCCTTACGGCAGTACTGT
>DATBKQ010000390.1:0-17637 GCA_036555825.1 Acetobacteraceae bacterium
TCGAGCAGCCAGGCCGTGACTATGCCGAGGGCGGCGGTGAACGGCATGGCGATCAGCGCGATCTCGATGGTGACGATGAAGGAGTTCCACGCCGAGCCGGACAGGAACCAGCCGCCGACGCCGCGCTCGATCGAGAACGCCGTCCAGAAGTATTCCAGCGTGGGCGTGTTGTCGCGGCCGATCGAGACAAGGAAGCCGCCGATCAAGATGGTGCCGTAAACCGCGACGGTGAGCAGCAGCCACGGCACGATGGCGGCGAAGCAGGCGGCGCGCACGCCCGCGGGCAGCGGGGCGGGAATGCCGGCGTGGCCCTTGCCGGCCAAGGTGGCGTAACTGCGGCGACCGAGCCAGACGCGCTGGGCGAGGAACGCGGTCAGCGTGAAGGCCAGCAGCACGATCGCCAGCACGGCGGCGCGGCCCTGATCGTGCGAGGCGCCGACCACGGCGAAGAAGATGTCGGTGGAGAGCACGTTGAAGTTGCCGCCGATCACCAGGGGGTTGGCGAAGTCGGCCATGCTTTCGATGAAGCCGATCAGGAATGCATTGGCGAGTCCGGGGCGGATCAGCGGCCAGGTGACGCTGCGGAACGCGTACCATGGACCAGCGCGCAGCGTCTGCGCCGCCTCTTCCAGGCTGGGTGCGACGCCCTGCAGCACGCCCAGCAGCACCATCAGTGCGATCGGCGTAAACGCCAGCACCTGCGCGATGGTGATGCCGGCCATGCCGTAGATCCAGCGGCTGCGCGGAATGTCGAACAGGTTGCCGAGAAAGACGGTGACGATGCCGGCGCGGCCGAACAGCAGGATAAGCGCGAGGCCGATGACGAAGGGGGGCGTGATGATCGGCAGGATGGAGAGCGCCCGCAGCAGCGGCTTCATCGGCATCCGGCTGCGCAGCGCGACTAGCGCGAAGGCGAGCCCCAGCAGGGTGGTGAGCACGCCGACCAGGGTGGCCTCGGCCACGGTGTTCCACGCGACGCCGCAGCTTCGGCTGCCGAATACGCAGTCGAGGCTCCAGATCGAGGCGCTGAACAGCTTCGCGGTGAACAGTGCCGGGGCGAAGTCGCCGTCGTTGTCGCGCACCGCGGACGAAAGGATGCAGAGCACGGGATAGAACACGAACAGCGCGATCAGGCCGACCATCAGCAGGATGGCGCCGGTGACAAACACGTCGCCCTTGCACAGACCGCGACGCGCGAGACCGTAGGCGAGCAGCATCGTGCAGGACAGCGCATACAGCGCAGCGCCCCAGCCCATTGCGGGCTGCGTCGGGCCCGGGCCAAGCAGATCGGTGAGCCAGCCATAGGCCCAGCCGCGATGGATGATCAGCAGGCCCTCCGCCACGAGCCAGAGCAGGCCCGCGGTGCCGGCGGCAATCAGCAGGGTGGGCTTGCCGCGGCGTTGTGCTGCCAAGAGGGCAAGCAGGATCGGCGCGGCGAGTGGCCACAGCCAGGGCGCGCCGGCGAACAGTGCGGGCGCTGAGATCGCATCATCCAGTCCGTACCAGGGCAGAAGCAACAGGGAGACAGCGCCGGCAGCGAGCCAGAGGCCCTCCCCCCAACCCCCTCCCGCAAGGGGAGGGGGGGTGTTGGGGTGCATGGGGCTACTTGGGCGCGTTCTTCACCTCGTCGGTCCACTTGCCGAGCAGGCGCTTGCGGACCTCGGACGAGCCGTATTTCGCGAAGTCGTATTCGATCAGCTTGATCTTCGACAGGTCCGGCGCCTCGGGCGGAACCGGCGTTGCCGGGTTGGATGGAATCTGGAAGCTGCCGGTGGTGGCGGCGATCCTCTGCGTCTCGGGCGTCAGTGCCCAGTCATAGAATTTCTTCGCCTCGTCCAGGTGCTTCGCGCCGGCGATCAGGCTGAGCGAGCCGATCTCGTAGCCGGTGCCCTCGCAGGGCGACACCACGGCGACCGGCTTGTGGTGTTCTGCGACGTCGATCACGTCGTGCTGGAACGCGATGCCGATCAGCGTCTCGCCCTGGCCGGTGGCGAGCGCCGGCGCCGCGCCGGCCTTGGTGTACTCGTTGATGTTCTTGTTCAGTGCCTTGAGGTACTCGAAGCCTTTGTCCTCGCCCATCAGTTGCACGATGGTCGCCAGCATCGTCCACGCCGTGCCCGAGGAGTTGGGGTCGGCCATCTGCACCTCGCCCTTGAATTCCGGCTTGATCAGGTCGGCCCAGCAGGCGGGTGGCGTCAGCTTGCGCTTCTTGATGTCCTCGGTGTTGTACCCGAAGCCGAGTGCGCCGAGATAAAGACCGACAGTGCGGTTCTGCGCGCGCTGTGCCTGGCGCTGCGCCCAGTCGCGCAGCTTGGGCAGCATGGGCGAGACGTAGGGTTCGGTCAGCTTCTCATCGGCGGCCTGAAGGTGCGGATCGCCGGTGCCGCCGAACCAGACATCGCCATGCGGATTGTCCTTCTCGGCGCGCACCCGGGCATAGACCTCGCCCGCGCTCATCCGCGTCATGTCCACCTGGACGCCGGTCTCCTTCTGGTAGGTGGTGGCGACCGCGCGGCACCATTTCTCGTCGACGCCGCAATACATCACGAGCTGCCGCTGCGCGTGCGCGTGGCCGGCGAGCAAGGCGCTCAGCGCAAGTGCAGCCGCGGCGATCGTTTCTCGGCGCCACCCTAACCGTTGCATAACGTGTGTCCTCCCAGGTCCCTTCGCATGATAGGACGGGTGTTGTGCAGGACTGCAATAGAAATGTCGTCGCCCGGTCCCCTCTACGGAGCGAGCCGGCGCAGCCTTTCCGCGGTCGTGGCATCGGCCGGATAGAACGCCTCCACCGCCAGTTCGGACAGGGTGATATCGACCGGCGTGCCGAATACGGTCGTGGTGCTGAAGAAGGCGAGGGGGCCGGCGTCGTCAGTGTTCAACCGCAGTGGCACGACGCAGGCGGCGGGGTCGACCTCGTGCGGCGCGTCAGGGCCTGGGTAGTCGCGCAATTCGCGCAGCAACCGGACCAGTACGGGGTCGCCGCTGACCTGGATCTGGTGACCCAGACGAGTGAGCAGATGCGCCCGCCATTCGCCGAGATTCGCAGTGCGGGGCGCCATGCCGCGCGGATGCAGGGCGAGACGCAGCACGTTCACCGGCGGGGCCAGCAGCGCGGCATCGACGTCCGCGACCAGCCGGTTTGTCGCACTGTTCGAGGCGACCAGCATCCAATGCCGATCGACCGCGAGCGCCGGATAGGGTTCGTGGCCTTGCAGCACCTGATCGATCGCGGTCCGCGCGACGCGCAGCGCGGGGTCATCGAGCGGGCGCTCGGGGAACACCGAGGCGTAACCCGCGGCGTGCAGCAACAGATTGCGTTCGCGCAGCGGCACGTCCAGGTGCTCGGCCAGGCGCAGCACCATCTCGCGGCTGGGCTGCGAGCGGCCGGTTTCCAGAAAGCTGAGATGACGGGTCGAGATTTCCGCATCGAGCGACAGCTCGAGCTGACTGAGGCCGCGGCGCTGGCGCCATTCGCGCAGCAGATCGCCGACCGGTCTGATCGTGGTGGACATGGCGCGACGATAGCGGCTGGGTGTGGGTGCTCCAATTACCCGCGATGTAATCGACGGACGGCGCGGCCGCGGCGCATGGGATGCGCGCACCGCAATGGGTGCGGCAACCCGAGGAGCATGAGATGAACACGTTGACCGATCTGATCGACCGCTACATCGCGGCCTGGAACGAGACCGACGCCGGCCGCCGCCGCGACCTGATCGCGCGCACCTGGAGCGAAGCGGCGAGCTATCGCGATCCGCTGCTGCAGGGCGACGGCCCGGACGGCATCGATGCGATGATCGCCGCGGTGCAGGAGCGCTATCCGGGGCACCGGTTCCGGCGTACCGGCGAAGTGGAGAGCCACCACGACCGGGTGCGCTTCACCTGGGATCTGGCACCCGAGGACGGCGAGCCGCTGGTGAAGGGCACCGACTTCGGCGTGGTCGCGGCGGACAATCGGCTGGCCGCGATCACCGGGTTCTTCGACCAGGTGCGTTCGGTGTGAGCCGACCGGAAGGACCAGGGGGACGCTGTCCCCCTGGGCGCCCGGTGTCGCGGCAGTTTCAGAGTGACGATAGGCGGTTGTGATTGCCACCGCCTGCCCGCTGACAGGCAGGCGCAAAAAATCCAGGGTTTCTAAAGAACTTCTGCAGACGTGCTCCAAGCGTCGCCGCATAGGCACGGGTAAGCGAGCGCCCACACCACGCGGCCACGGCCGCTCGGCTCGATCCAACCCCACCGTCGTCGCAACCGCACGAGGAGACCGACCATGTCAGCAGATGTCGCCATCGCCCAGGCTCCGGCCCCGAAGAAGGTTCCCGTGGCCCTCAACGGGATCAACACGCCCGCCCTGTTTGCCACGATCGGCGTGGTCAAGGATCAACCCCAACTCGGCGCATTCCAGTTCCGCGTCAGCGGCGAGTGGCTGGGGGGAACGCATATGCGCACCACGATGTCGGACTTCTCTGGCGCCGGGGGTGAGCATGGCCACAAGGTGGTATATACGGCCGATGCGGACCATCCGGCGGTGCTTTGCGGCGAGGACAAGGCCCCCACGCCGGTAGAATATGTGCTGCACGCGCTCGCCGCCTGCCTCACCGCCGGGATCGCCAATATCGCCGCGGCACGCGGCGTCAAGTTGCACTCGGCGACCTCGTCCCTGAAGGGCGACATCGACCTGCGCGGCATTCTAGGCCTGTCCAAGGAAGTCCGAAACGGATTCAGCGGCATGCGCGTCGAGTTCACCGTGAAGGGGGATGCGCCGGAAGCGAAGCTGCAGGAGATCGTGCAACAGGCCTGCGCCCGCTCCGCGGTGCTCGATATCCTGAGCAACGGCATCCCGATCTCCGTCAAAGCAAACACCTGAGCCGCCCGTCGTGGCCGGCGGCTCCGTTGCCGGCGGCCGCTATCGGGGAGGAGGACATCATGCGGCAGACCGACACCATCATCGTCGGCGCCGGGCAGGCAGGGCTCGGCATCAGCTATTGCCTCGGTCGCCTTGGCATCGAGCATGTCGTGCTGGAACGCGGCCAGGTCGGGGAGCGCTGGCGCAGCGAACGGTGGAACTCGCTCCGCCTCCTGACGCCCAACTGGATGACCCGGTTCCCTGGCTGGCCGTATCGCGGCAATGATCCCGACGGCTTCATGACGGCCACGGAAGTTGCCGCTCTCCTCCAAGAGTACGCAACGAGTTCCGGAGCTCCGGTCATCACTGGTGCCACGGTGCAATCGGTGCGCCGCCTGCCGGGTGGCTACCGCGTCGAGAGCAGCCGCGGCGTGTGGCGCGCCCGGTGTGTGGTTATTGCCACCGGGCACTGCGATGTACCGTTCGTCCCGGACATGGCGCGATGCCTGCCGGCGACAATCCGGCAGGTGACGCCAACCGCCTATCGCCATCCCGATCTGCTGCCGGACGGTGGTGTGCTTGTCGTGGGCGCTTCGGCCTCCGGCGTGCAGCTTGCCGAGGAGATCCAGCGATCAGGCCGGCAGGTAACGATCTCGGTCAGCCGGCACACACGGCTGCCGCGCCGCTATCGCGGGCGCGACATCATGTGGTGGCTGGACCAGTACGGCATCCTGGAGGATGACGCGGCCACGACCTCGGAGCTGCAAGCCGCTCGGTGGCAGCCATCGATGCAGTTGGTGGGCCGGCTCGAGCGGAGCGATCTGGGGCTGCTCGAGCTACGCGACCTCGGTGTGCGGCTGGTGGGGCGCGTCGCGGGCATCGATGGCGCAGTGCTGCAACTGAACAACAACCTGGCGGAAGCGATATCCGGTTCGCACGGCCGGATGGAGCGCCTGCTGCAACGCGTCGACGTATTCGCCGATGGGGTGGGGGCGCCGGTCGAGCCCTGGCCCGCTCGCTTCGCGGTTGCCCCGTCGCTCCCGACGATCGACCTCGCGGCAGAGGGCATCAACACCGTGATCTGGGCGACCGGATTCGTGCGCAACTATAGCTGGTTGCACGTCCCGGTACTCGATGCATCCGGCGAGATGATCCACAGCGGCGGCATCACGCCGTCTCGCGGGCTGTATGTCACCGGATTACGGTTCCTTCGTCGTCGCGACGCCAGCTTCATCGGTGCCGTGACCGGCGATGCCACCGAACTGGCGCTGGAAATCCAGCGCCATCTGCACGCAGTGCCCCGCGCGGCGGCCTAGGAGACAACCATGTCCGCTCACATCACCTACGACGCATTGGTCGTTGGCGCGCGCTGCGCCGGTGCCGCCACCGCGATGCTGATGGCGCGCAAAGGGATGCGCGTTCTGCTGATCGATCGCGGCGGCTATGGCACGGATACCGTCTCCACGCATGCCTTGATGCGCGGCGGCGTCTTGCAATTGCACCGCTGGGGGATCCTGCCGCGCTTGCAGGAGGCAGGCACGCCGCCGGTGCGGGAGACCACTTTCCACTATGGCGACGAAACGATCACGGTTGCCATAAAGCCGTCGAACGGCGTGGAAGCGTTGTACGCGCCGCGCCGGACGCTGCTCGACAGTACGCTTGTCGATGTCGCGCGCGAGGCCGGTGTGACGGTACGGCACAGCCACGCAGTTGTCGGGCTGGTGCAACGTTCGGGTGGGCGTGTTTGCGGCGCCACCGTACTCGACGCGAACGACAACGTGGTGCGGATCGAGGCCGATCTCGTCATCGGCGCGGACGGTGTCTGTTCCAGCGTGGCACGCCTGGCCGGCGCAGCGGCCTGGGCGGTGGCGCAGCACACCACCGCGGTCATCTTCGGGTATTTCTCCGGCATCGATCTGCCAAACTATCATTGGTGGTATCGGCCAGGCATCGGCGCCGGCGCGATCCCGACCAATCGCGGCCGGCATTGTGTCTTCGTCGCGATTTCACCCGACCGGCTGCGGCGTGACCCCTTGCGTCACAATCGCGCGGCGCTGTTCAGCGCCGTCCTGAACGAGGCAGATCCCGATCTGGCGGCGATGGTCGCCGCCGCGGAACCGGACGCGCAACTCTGCCTGTTTGCCGGACGGAGAGGTTTTCTGCGCCAGGCCCATGGACCTGGCTGGGCGCTCGTGGGTGATGCGGGATATTTCAAGGATCCGCTGACGGCACATGGCATCACCGACGCCCTGCGCGATGCGGAACTGCTGGCCGATGCGGCTTCCAGCGGAAGCATGGCGGAGTACGCCGCGGTCCGGGACGACCTGTCGCTGCCGCTGTTCGAGGTCACGGACGCGATCGCAGCACTCGACTGGGATCTCGCGCACATCAAGGTGCTGCACCAGAGGCTGAACCAGGCGATGAAGGCGGAAGTCGAGCATCTCCTGGCACGGAGCCATGCGCATGAAGCCGGAGTCGAGGAGGAGGAGGTGTCATGACACGGATCGATACAGGACCACGGGACGTTTGGGACGCGACGCTGAGCGGCAAGCCGACAGTCGGCGCCGTGGCGGAACGCTCGCGCTCGACCAGCATGCGGGACGTAGAGATGTTCTCCGCGATGACAGGGGACAGGAATCCGCTCCACTACGATGCCGCGCTCGCGGCGCAATCGCCGTTTGGCGGGCTTATCGTCCAGGGCGGCGTCACCTCTGGCCTGTTGAACGCCATCGTGGCGGAGGATCTGCCCGGGCCGGGCAGCGTCTTTCTTGGAGTGGAATGGCGCTTCCTGAAGGCGGTGAAGGTCGGCGAACGGATCGCGGGACGGGTCGAGATCACCGCGGTGCGCGACGACAAGCCGATCTGCACGTTATCGACACGCGTGTGCAACGCCCAGGGTGAAACCTGCCTTGTCGGCACCGCCGTTACCTACACTGTGCCGTTTTCTCGGTCGGATTAAACTCCTGCCAGACGTGTGCTCGTGCTGCGCCGTCCGGTCGCCATGCTTTCCGGCAAGCCGGCAACGCGGAGGCCCTCCAGGTAGCGTTGCGTCAGAGCCTCGTCGCCGCAGAAGAAGATTTCCGATCGTGCGTCGACCACCGAGAACCCGGACGGACTTCGTTCCAGCAGCGTGTCCAGTGCGCGTCGCGCGTCACTCATGCGGCCCATCAGCCCATGCAGAGACGCGAGCACCAGGAATGGCCAGCGGTTGACGTTGGGAAGCAGCGTGGCCCTCATGGCGAAGGCTTCGGCCTTGTCCAGTTCGCCAAGCGCGAGATGACCCAGCGCCCGTATCGCATAGATCGAGGAAAGGTGCGGATCATGCGGGCTGAGCTGCATGGAGCGGTCGAGATAGGGCATCGCATCGGCGGCGCGGCCGCTGACAATGAGCGTGAATCCCAAAGCAAAGTAGGCCTGCGCAAAGCTCGGGTTGATCCGGATGGCCTGCTCCAGGTAGCCGACCGCCTCATCGAACTGATGCATGAAACAGAGGATCCGGCCGACCACGCACAGGTTCATGCAGTCCTGGCCATCGAGCGATACCGCGGTGCGAGCGTCGCGCAATGCATCCTCGAGCAGCGCCAGCCGCTCAAGAACGTTGCGAGTGACCAGACCCTGCAGCTTCACATAGGCCAGGCCACCGTGCGCGCGCGCGAAGCCAGGATCCAGTTCGATGGCGCGGCGGAACATCGCCTCGCCTTCGGCGAGGCCCGGGGAGCTGAAGCCCCAGAGATGATACAGGCCGCGCTGATAACAATCCCATGCACCCAGGTTCACCGGGGGACGACGGACTGCGGCCTCCCGTTCCAGTCGTGCGAGTTCGGGTTCGATAACCGCGGCGACCTGCTGGGCCATCGACTTCTGGACATCGAGAATATGGGTCAGCGCCACGTCGTATGATTCCGACCACAGGTGATGGCCGGTTTCCGCCGAGACCAGATCGGCGCCGATCCGCACCTGATCGGCGTGCTTCGCCACGGTTCCTTGCACCAGGTAGCGGATTCCCAGCGCCGCACCGATCTCCCTCGGATCCGTACTGCGGCCCTGGAAGCAGACGGCGGAATGGCGGCTCAGCACATCGAGCCAGCGATTCCGCGCGAGCAGGCGAATGACGTCTTCGGTCAGGCCGTAACTGAAATAGTCGGTGTCAGACTCCGAGCTCAGATTGGTGAACGGCAGGACGGCGACCGAGGGCTTATGCGATGCAGGTGCCGGCTCCGATGGCACCGCCGGCGTCAATGCCGCGGCTGTCCTCTCCACCGGGCCCACAAAGCGAAAGCCGCGCCGATGAATTGTCTTGATCAGCGCCTGCCTGTTGCCATCGTCACCGATCGCTCTCCGGGCGGCGTTGATCCGGCTGCTCAATGCCGCTTCCGACACGATCCGGCCGCTCCAGATGGTGTCGAAAAGCTCACTCTTGCTGACCACGCGATCGCGGTTGCTCACAAGATGGACCAATATGTCGTACACCTGCGGTTCCAGGTGCACGATCTGACCGGCCCGGCGCAGTTCCTGCCGGCGAAGATCGATCTCATGACCGGCGAAGACGATGTTCACATGCGTCTCCCCTTCGCTCATTGATTCCCCGCGCGCTGGTGTTCCGCAGGCTTTGCCCGCCGGAGACGATGGCCGATACACTCGGTTACAGACGATACGGCCAGTGGCGCACTTCACACAATGGCGTCAATACCGCGGTCGCAAGTTCGCGATCTCGTGAGGAGCAAGCAGGGCGGGCGGACCGGCTACCGGCCGATTGCGACGACGCCGCGCGCCATGAGACCGTCTATCTCGCCCGCGGCGTAGCCGTGTTCGCGCAGGATCGCCTCGGTGTGCTCGCCCAAGGCCGGCGAGACGGCGAGCGGACTGCCATCGACGAAGGCCGGTGCGCCGATCACCTGCGGCATCGGCAACGCCTTCGGCACCTGCGGATGGTGCAGCCAGGCGATGGCGCCGCAAGTCTCGACGTGCGGATGGGCCAGGAAGCCCGTGTAAGTGTTGAGCTGCTCGTGCATGATGCGCTCGGCGGCGAGCCGTTGCGACCAGTGGGCGAACGGCTGCGACGCAAGCAGTGGGCGCAGCGTGGCGTTGATCTCGGCCGCGTGGTCGTAACGGCCTTGCGTCGCGCGGAAGCGTTCGTCGGCGGCGAAGGCGGGCAGATCGATCGCCTTGCAGAAACCCAGCCATTCGTGCAGGCGCACCACGGTGACGGTCATCCAGCCATCGGCGACCTGATAGACGCCGCTGGGCGCGCCGGGCGGGCGGATCGCGCCATCCTCCAGATGGGATTGCATCATGCGCACCACCTGCAGACCGGCGGCGGCCTGCAGGAGGCTCGCCGCGATGTGGCGGCCGCGCGGTTCGTCGCGGCGCGCAAAAAGCGCGGTGGCGACGGCGGAATAGGCGTAGAGCGCGGTGCTCATGTCGATGGCGATGATCGGCGTGCGATGCGGAATGCCGTCCTCGCCTTTGTTCTCCACGGTGAGGCCGGTGTAGGCCTGCAGGATCGGGTCCATCGCCGGCCGTTCGGCGAGCGGCCCCGATTGGCCGAAGCCGGAGACCGACAGATAGATGATGCGCGGCTCGCGCTCGGCCACGTCCGCGTAGCCGAAGCCAAGGCGCTCGATCACGCCGGGGCGGAAGCCTTGCAGGAACACATCCGCCCCGCGCAGCAGCCGCCACAGGATGGCGCGGCCCTCGTCCTGCTTCAGGTCGAGCGCGATCGCGCGTTTGCCGAGATTGGCGGGGATCGAGTAGGCGCAGTGCTCGCCATAGACCACGCCCAGGTTGCGCGCCCAGTCGCCGACGCCGGGCGGCTCGACCTTGATGACATCGGCGCCGTACTGGGCGAGCAGCATCGCGCAGTAGGGGCCCGCGACGCCCTGGCTGACGTCGATCACCTTCAGGCCGGCGAATGGCTTGTCGTAGCTCATGGGGGGTGGTCAGCTTTCGATGTGAGCCGGGAAGGGTAGTCGGGCCATGGCAATATTGCGAGCCTGCCTGCTGTGTGCGCTGGTGCTGCTGCCGTGGGGCGCGCGCGCGGGGTGTTCGCCGATCGCGCAGGCCGTGCCGCGGGTGATGCACGCCGGTGCGGCGCCCGACGCGGTGAGCATCACCTTCCTGGGGCACGCGAGCTTCCTGATCGAGTCGCCGGGAGGGGTGCGGGCGGTCACCGACTACAACGGCATCAACGTGCCGGCGGAGCCGCCGGACATCGCGACGATGAACCACGCGCATTCGACACACTATACCGAGGCGCCCGATCCGCGCATTCCGCACGTGCTGCGCGGCTGGCGGGACGACGGTGGGCCGGCCGACATCGAGCTGACGGTGGGCGACATGCATGTGGCGAACCTGCCGACCAACATCCGCGACTGGCAGGGCGGGACGGAGCGGTACGGGAACTCGATCTTCCTGTTCGAGAGCGCCGGGGTGTGCATCGCGCATCTGTCGCACCTGCATCACCTGCTGACCGAGCAGGACCTGGTGCTGCTGGGACATGTCGATGTGGTGATGGCGCCGGTGGATGGGGTGTACACGATGACCCAGCAGGACGTGGCGGCGGTGCTGGAGCAGATCCACCCACGGCTGCTTCTGCCGATGCACTGGTTCACGCGCGAGGTGGTGGAGCGGTTCGTTGCGTTGGTGGCGGGGCGGTACGATGTGCGGTGGAGCCGGGAGCGGACGCTGCTCGTGTCGCGGGCGACGTTGCCAGGCAGGCCAACTGTGGTGGTGTTGCCGTGACCCACGCAGAGCGACGTGCCTGTTAACCCGGCTTTAACCCGGATTTTGTTCGGTGTCCCGCAACCCCGCCAAGTTGCGGTGGGGAAGAAGATTTGCCGCGGGAGCGAGTTGAAGTCAGACGATGCCGCCATCGAGTCCCTTCGCCACGCGGCATGCGGCGCGGCGCGACAAGGCGCACACACAAACGAGACGTTGGCATTGGCCGTCCTGCGCCTGCGGGAACGGAACCCTGAAGCGAGCGCGCTGTTTGCCTCCGTGGCACAGCGTTACGACGTGCGTGATGCCTGGCTTGGGGCTGCCGTCGCCTGCCACCTTCAGGGTGAAAGCGCCGGGGCGCGGTCTGCCTTGGTGCAGGCGCTTTCGAGATATGCTCACCTGAGCATCCCGCGCATCCTGGGAGATATTGCTGCAACGGCGGGCGCCTATGGGTGGGCCGTGCTATACTCTTCCGGGCGGATTGCGATCCGGTTGGTGCGGCAGGTTTCCGGCGCGCGGGCACCGGCGGTAAGTCTGGACGCAAGACCGCTGAAACTGCGTGCCGAGGCGACCCAGTCCTACGCCGCGCTGCTTCCAGCGGATTGGCGCCACGGTACGGAGCTGCGGATATCGACCGAGCATGGCGAGATTCTTGGCAGCATCATCCAAGTCAAGGAAATCGCGCGTGTCGAGGGATTCGTCGACACGCATCATGGCAACCTGCAAGGCTGGGCTTGGTGTCCGCACGATCCGGATCACGTCCCGGTGCTGTCCATTTGCGCCGCAGCAGGCGGGACCGCCATTTCTGTCACGCCAGCGGATCAGATGGCGGAGACCCGGATCGATGCGCCCCTGGCACGGCCGCGCGCGTTCGAGATTCCGGCACACCGGCTGCGGTCGTTCGATGGTCCGGTAAGGGTGTATGGCGAGAACGGGCAGGAACTGCGGGGCAGCCCGCTCGATCCGTCGATGGAGCGGCGCAGCGCCGAGGCCGCCGCGACGATGGTGGCGAACCTGTTTCCGGCGCCGGGAAACGAACGCGACCCAGTGCCGGCGTCGATCATGTTGGCTGCGCCTGCGTGTGTATCCGGCAGGCCGGCGACCGGTTCGCACCGGAAGCGCGAAGTCGAAGTGGTCGTTCCCGTGTATGGGGCACTCGATTTTGCCCTGGCATGCCTGGAGTCGGTGCTGACGGAATTGCCGCGCTGGGCACGCGTGCACGTGGTCGATGATGCCTCGCCCGATCCCGCGGTCGGCGAAGCGCTCCGCCGGCTGGCGGATGAAGGGCGCATCAGCCTGGATACCAACCCGGCGAACCTGGGCTTCCCTGCCAGTGCCAATGCCGGCCTGCGGCACGACCCGGAGCGCGACGTGGTGCTGCTGAACAGCGACACGCTGGTGCCGCCCGGCTGGCTGGAAAGCCTGCGCGAAGCGGCCTACGCGGCGCCCAGCATCGGTACGGCGACGCCGCTGTCGAACGACGCCACCATCCTGAGCTATCCCAGCACCGAGCATGAGAACGCAATTCCGGATCTGGACGCGACGGCGCGGCTGAACGCGCTTTGCCATACGGCAAACGCCGGGAGCCTGGTCGATATTCCGAGCGCGGTGGGGTTCTGCGTCCACATCCGGCGTGACTGCCTGAATGCCACCGGCATGCTGCGGGAGGACATCTTCGCGCAGGGCTATGGCGAGGAGAACGACTTCTGCATCCGCGCCCGGCATCTCGGCTGGCGCCATGTCGCAGTGCCGGGGGTGTTCGTTGCGCATGTCGGCGGCCGGTCATTCGGCGACGCGAAACGTCACCTGATCGAGCGCAACATGCGCCGGGTGAACCAGTTGCATCCCGGCTACGACGAACTGATCGCCGAGTTCCTGCGCACCGATCCGCTGGCCGAGGCGCGGCGCCGCATCGACATGGCGCGATGGAGAGAGTTCCGCACCGGTGCGCGCTCGGTGCTGCTGGTGACACACGGGCGCGACGGCGGAGTGAAGCGGCATGTCGGCGAAAGAGCGGCGGCGCTGCGGCGCGAGGGGCTGCGCCCGATCGTGCTGTGGCCGGTGGCGAGCCGCGGCGGCAAGGGGCGGGACTGCGTGCTGGGGAACGGGCCGGAGGGCGGCACGCCGAACCTGCGCTTCTCGCTTCCGGCGGAACTGGGGATATTGGCGGAACTGCTGGCAGGCGACCGGCCGCTGCGCGCGGAAGTGCACAGCCTGATTGGCCACGATGCACGGCTGCTGCAACTCTTCGACCGGCTTCGCATCCCCTACGAGCTGGCGGTACACGACTACTCGTGGATCTGTCCGCGCATCAACCTGGTGGGTCGCGATGGCCGCTATTGCGGCGAGCCGGACGCGGCGGGGTGCGACGCCTGCGTCGCCGATCTGGGAACGCGCATCGAGGAGACGATTTCGGCGCCCGGGCTGCGCAAGCGTTCCGCGCGCGTGATGCGCAAGGCGTCGCGGGTGGTGGTGCCGTCGGACGACGTGGCGCGGCGGCTGCGGCGCTATTTCCCGCGGCTGCGGACGGAGGTGGCGGGCTGGGAGGACGAGGATCGCCTGCCCATGCCGCAAGCGGTTGCCGCGGCGGGCGTGCGGCGGGTCTGCGTGATCGGCGCGATCGGGGTGGAGAAGGGATACCAGGTGCTGCTGTCCTGCGCGCGCGATGCGGCGAGCCGCGGCCTGGGTCTGGAGTTCGTGCTGGTCGGCAAGAGCTGCGACGACGATCGCCTGACCGCGACCGGGCGGGTGCGCATCACCGGAAAGTACGAACGGCACGAGGCCGTGGCGCTGATTGCGCGCCAGCAGGCGGCGTTGGCGTGGCTGCCGTCGATCTGGCCGGAGACCTGGTGCTACACGCTGACCGAGGCATGGCAGGCGGGGCTCGATGTGCTGGCATTCGACATCGGCGCGCCGGCCGAGCGCATCCGCCGGGCGGGTCGCGGCTGGGTGTGTCCGCTGGGGATCAGTGCCGCGGCGCTGAACGACCGGATGCTGGCGCTGCAGGTGCCGGCGGTTGCTGCGGTGGTTGGCGAGGCGGCGTGAACGACCGTCCCCGTGATCAGGAGCCGAGATGTTTGTTCCGCCGTATCATATGATTGGAACAGCCCCGATGTGGCTGACGCGAAACGGGCGGGACTGGAGGAGCCAGGCGAGGCGCATTGCCGCAGGATCGGCGCGGTCGAATGGCGCGAGCCGAACCGGGGGTCGGCCAGCGGTAAGAGCCTGGAGGGAGCTGCTGGACCACGTGGGGAAGACAGGAGCGTGAGTTTTCGTTTAATCATGGTATTGAGATAACGATGGAACTTTCCTTCGAATCATTGACCAGCGGATTGCAGGTCGACCCGTCAGGTTTGGATCGTTTAATTTCAGGGATGAGTCCTGCTGATCGCAAGTATATCATCCTATTCACACCCCGTTCCGGAAGTTCGTGGCTCACTGCCCTCATCTCGGCGACCAGATGTCTGGGCTTTCCGGAGGAGTGGCTGAACCCGGAACTTCTGCCGAACGTCGCGCGGGCCATGAACTGCACGGAGCGCGCGAGCTTTCTTCCTGCGCTGCTCCGCAAATGCAAGACTGACAATGGTGTATTCGGCATGGAGGCGCGCTTCATCGATATCCGGATCTTTGGTGAGCAGGACTTCTTCGACGGAATTGGTGATAATACGCAATATTTTTATTTGTGGCGCGACAACATAGTGGCGCAAGGAGTGTCCCTATATAAGGCGATAACCACTGGGAAGTTCCATTCGACGGATGGTCGGGCAGAAAACGTGCCAATTATCTATGATTGTGCCGGCATCAGACAATGGATTGAGCATATACTTAACATCGAGAATGACAATCTTAGCCTCGTTTGCAAGCGACGGCTTCCTTGTCGTTTCCTCCGCTACGAGGATATTATACGAGATGAAACCGTCACCCTGGAGACGTTCACCTTTCCGGTGCTCGGCCGGCCTCTGTCGGACAGCGGGGTATTGGATACAGCAATACCGACCCGATTGGCGGATAATTGGAACTTGGAGGCGGAGCTGCGCTTTCGGCATGAAATGGCCGAATTCGTCCGAGACCTTCGGCAGAGGCGGCTGATAAAGAAATAGCAGGACTAATCTCAGCACAAGCCCTGGGCGCTTAGCAAAATTCATGAGCATATCAGAGTTCAAAATACGGTATTTGCACGAACTGCGGAATGAGCTCATCGCAAGCGGTGCAGTGAGCCGGATCGAGTACAAAGATGTAGGTTCCTGCTGCAACGTGCCACTTGAGTACGCTGGCTTCGGTGAACGATCCGCTCTCTCCGGCGATGCCACATCGATGGACAGCTTCGACGAGGGGGCTTATTTCGTCCACAGTCCACAGGTCTTTCTTATCAGAGATGCTGTCGTCCGGACCCAGTATGGCATAGTGACAGTGGATGACATTGCGATCCGAGAGTCACTATTCCATTTTCCGTGGCATCGGTTCCCCGAGTTCAGAACTACAGGTGAAGCTTACAGAGAGACGTCGTGCCATGTCTGGTCCGATGACCCCAGCGTAGAAGTTTCCGACGCGTACTCGGTTCACGCCGGAATACACGACGATAATTATTACCATTGGCTGATTCTGTTCTTGTGTAAGATAAACTGGATGTTTCTAGATGCATGGTCGGCCCAACTTCGATCCACGCCTGTGCTGCTGCTGCCCTATTTCTCCTCTGAGGTCCAGCGCGACAGTGCCACCGCGCTGACAGAGCACTTCCGCCTGCCGCTGCTCAATGCATCTAAGCCAATAGCCATTCGGGTCCGTCGCCTCGTCTACGCCCTGCCTATGCGGACAGGCGGATTACGGGCGCATCCGTTGATCGGGCAAACTTTGCAAGTGCTGCGAAAAAAGTTTTACCGATCTGGAGATTACCCGGCAAGAATCTATGTTTCTCGCCGCGACACCAGTAACCGTCGAATCGTGAACGAGGAAGAAGTTGAAGCTTTACTTCAGCGCCGCGGATATGTGGCAGTACGGCTCACGGGCAAGCCATTCGCCGAGCAGGTCAATCTATTTGCGCATGCGGGGAAGATCATCGGCCCGCATGGGGCCGGTCTCACCAATCTCGGTTTCAGCGATCCAGGAACGAGCATTCTGGAGGTCCAGATGCCGTCACATTTGAACTGGTGCTATCGCCGCCTAGCGTCGGCACTTGGCATGCGATACGGATTCTTGTACGGGTCTCTGCTTACGGACACCGAACGACACGTGAATCGGCGTGAGTACCGGCTGGATCTGAATAAACTGAACATGTGCTTGGATGAGCTGGCATGAGGCCCACAACAACTGTCGAGGGGGCGGCGACTGAGAAGCGGCGTCGGCCATCTTGTGGGTCTGGGTTCGGGGCCCTGCAGGTGGGCGCCTGATCATCTTTTGCCAGGGTCGCCCCGCTATCCCCCCATCCCCGCCGCCACCTTCCCCACCCCCGCGAATTCCACCTCCACCCGATCCCCCGGCGCAATCGGGAACTGCCGGGTGAACGAGCCGCTCATGATGATCTCCCCCGCCTCGATGGCGCGACCGAACTCCGCCAATTTCCGCGCCAGCCAGATCACCGAGTTCAGCGGATTGCCCAGCACCGCATCGCCGCGTCCGGTCGCCACCACCTCACCGTTGATCCGCACGGTCGCCGCTACGCCCTCCGGCGCCAGATCGCCCAACGCCATCGGACCGCCCAGCACCACCGTCTTCTGCTGCGCGTTGTCAGCCATCGCCAGCGCGATCTGCGCTGTAAAGTCGCCGCGCGTCTCGATGATCTCCAGCGCCGGATAGACCGCGTCGATCGCGCGGCGCACCGCCGCGGCATCCACCTCGCCGCCCAGCGTCTCGCGCACGCGCAGGCACAGCTCCGGCTCGAAGCCAGGGCGGATCAACTCGCCCGGCCGGAACACGTGGCCGGACGGTCTGCTGTCCAGGATGCAGCCGAACACCGGCTCGTGGAAACCGAACTGCTGCTGGATCGCCGGCGCGGTCAGCCCCACCTTCCAGCCGATCTGCCGCTCACCGGCCGCCACCCGGCGCGCCACCATGCCCAACTGGATGCGGTACGCTTCATCCAG
>DATBKQ010000391.1:0-2190 GCA_036555825.1 Acetobacteraceae bacterium
CACTCCACGCCGCCAAGCAGTTGTTTTGCGACCAGCACGCCCTCGATGCGTGCGCCTGGAGCGTCGCGCCGGGCGCGGGCGATCAGCAGGTCGTAGCCGTCGCGCACGGCGGCGCGATCGGCGACGTTCAGCAACACGCCACCGATCTCCGACTTGTGCGTGATGTCGGGCGAGAGGATCTTCATCACCACCGGGAAGCCGAACAGGTCGGCGGCGGCCACCGCCGCATCCGCGCTGTCGCAGGCCTGTTCCGGCGCTGACTGGATGCCGGCGCCGGCCAGCAGGCGCTTGGCCTCCGCCTCACTCGGCGTGGCGGCGGGCAGGGTGAAATGCGGCACGTTCGGGGGCGGTGCGGATGGAGGGGCGGCGAATGCCGCGCCGAAGCGACCCATGGCGGCGATCGCGGTCACCGCGCGTGTGGGGTCCTCGTGCACGCACCAGCCGTCCGCTTCCAGTTCGGCGCGGCGTTCGTCGGTGGTGATCACCGACAGCACGTAGAGCCGGTCGGGGTAGGCCGCGCGCACCTTGTTGATCTGTTCGCGGATGCCGGGCCAGCGGCGCGCGGATGCGGTCATGCTGAAGAAGCCGAGGATTGACGAATAGCCGCCGTCCTTCACCATCGCCTCGGTGAAGGTATGGATCAGGGCGACGTTGTTGCTGACCTGCGCGGTGGCATCGACCGGGTTGCGCGGGGCACAGAACGGCACCAGGTCGCGCAGTATCTTCTGCGTCGGCCGCGGCATCTCCGGCATGGGCAGGCCGACCGCATCGGCGACGTCGCTCATCAACACGCCGGCGCCGCCGGAGACCGTGATGACACCCAGTGTGTTACGTGCCGGATAGATCTTGCGGGTCGCGGTGTGGGCAATGTCGAGCATCTCTTCCGAGTTGCGCGCGCGCACCACGCCGAACTCGTTCATCACCGCCTCGGTCACCGCATCGTCGCCGGCGATGGAGGCGGTGTGCGACTTCGCCGCCTTGGTGCCGAGTTCGCTGCGGCCGACCTTCTGCATGACGATCGGTTTCTTCGCCGCGCGCGCCGCCTCGAACGCGGCGATCAGGCCAGGCGCCTCGCGGATGCCTTCGGCGTACACCGCGATCACGTCCACCTCGGGATTTTCCGCCAACCAACCGATGCATTCGCCGACCGTCACGTCCGCCTCGTTGCCGGTCATGATGCAGAGCGAGGCACCGATGCCGCGGTTGCGCGCCAGCGTGTAGAGATGCGTGCCGTAGGCGCCGGACTGGGAGGCGATGCCGATGCGGCCTGGCACCGGCCAGCCGCTGTCGAACGAGGAGGAGAACGTGGCGTAGTAGGCGGTGCGCGCATCGAACACGCCGAGACAGTTGGGGCCGAGGATGCGCATGCCATGCCTGCGCGCGACCGCGACCATGCGATCCTGTGCGGCCTCGCCGGCCTCGTCCATCTCGGCGAAGCCGGCGGTGAACATCACTGCGGCCTTGACGCCGCGTTCGGCCAGGTCGGTGATGGAGTTCTCGGCGATCTCGGCGGCGATGGCGACGATGGCGACATCGGGGGTTTCCGGCAGCGCCGCGACCGAGGGATACGCCTTCAGCCCCTGCACCTCGGTGCGGTTCGGGTTGATCGGATACAGCGCGCCCTGAAAGCCCTGCGCCTTCATGTAGGCGATCGGTCGTCCACTGATACGGGTGGGATCGCTGGATGCGCCCAGCACGGCGACGGAGCGTGGTGCGAACAGCGGCGTGAGGCCGGCAAATCTGGCGTCAGGCATGATGAGGGACGTTCCCGATCTTGTTTCGTCGAGCCAGTGTGACGCTAGGGTGACGGGGCGGCAAGCGTGACGCATTCGGCCCAGCACCATGGCGAAGCTGTTCCTGTCAGCGAACCGGATCCATCACTTCCAGGAAAGGAAACCGGTTTAAATCGGCATCCCGCGTGCAGATTCGTCCGATTCCATGCTCGCGCATCAGAATGGCGGTGTGCGCGTCGTGCAGCAGATTGCCTGCGAGATGCGGCAGCTCGCCGAAGACCTCCGTGGCCACGTCGGCATGGCGCTGTGTCGCCGCCAGAACCGACAAGCCTGGCGAGGCGAGCAACGCCGTGACAAACTGCCACGCCGCCGTCGTGCTCCACGGCTGTCGCATCACCCGCGGGTGAGTCGTTACGCGCAGGAACTCGTACAGGATCGACCAGCTTGTGTACCAGGC
>DATBKQ010000392.1:0-14428 GCA_036555825.1 Acetobacteraceae bacterium
TCCGGACATCCGATCGCAGCACCTTCAGCGCCGAGACGCTGTCGGCGGCTTCGATCGCCGAATACCCGTGGTCTTCCAGCACTTCGGTCACCAGCATTCGCACCGTCGGCTCGTCATCGACGACAAGCACGGTCTCACCCATGGCCGCGCACGGAGCATGTTGCCGATCGGCCTCTATCTCCTCGTCCGCCGGCTCGGTGCCGTGCCGCGGCAGATAAAGCCGAACCGTCGTCCCCCCACCCACTTCGGAGTAGAGGCGCGCCTGCCCGCCGGACTGCCGTGCGAAGCCATAGACCATGGACAGACCGAGGCCGGTGCCGCGCCCTGCCGGTTTGGTGGTGAAGAAGGGGTCGAAGGCGCGCGACAGCACCTCGGGCGGCATTCCCGTTCCGGTGTCGCTGACGCAGATCGCGACGTACTGCCCGGGCTGCATGTCGCGCACGCGGGCACCGCGTTCATCGATCCACGAATTGGCGGTCTCGATGGTGAGTCGCCCGCCCTCCGGCATGGCGTCGCGGGCGTTGATGCAGAGATTCAGCAGGGCGCTCTCAAGCTGGTTCGGGTCGCAAAGCGTTGTCCATAGACCGATCGCCAACACGGTCTCGACCGTGATCGCGGGCCCCACTGTGCGCTGTACCAGGTCTTCCATGGAGGCAACCAGCCGGTTCGCATTGGTCGGCTTGGGGTCCAGGGTCTGACGGCGCGCGAAGGCAAGCAGGCGGTGCGTCAGCGCCGCGGCGCGCGAGGTGGCTCCCTGAGCACTGGTGATGTAGCGATCCAGATCGGCGATGCGGCCCTGCGCGACGCGCGCCCGCAGCAATTCCAGGCTGCCGGAGATCCCTGTCAGCAGATTGTTGAAATCGTGCGCCAATCCGCCGGTCAGTTGACCCACCGCCTCCATCTTCTGCGCCTGGAACAATTGCTCGCGCGACCGGTCCAACTGCAGTTGCGCCTCGCGCAGCTCGGTCAGATCGCGCGTCACCTTGGCAAAGCCGATCAGTTCCCCCTGCTCGTCGCGGATTGCATCCACCACGACACCGGCCCAGAACCGCGAACCATCCTTTCGTACCCGCCAACCCTCGGCTTCGTAGCGGCCTTCGCGACGAGCCTTCTCGAGCGCGTTCCAGGGTACACGGGCGTCCCGATCCTCCTGGGTATAAAAGCGCGAAAAGTGCTGGCCGACGATTTCCGTTTCGCTGTAGCCCTTGATGCGGGCCGCACCGATATTCCAGTTGGTCACGTAACCATCCGGATCGAGCATGAAGATGGCGTAGTCGGTGACTCCCTGGACCAGCAGGCGGAAGCGCCGCTCGCTCTCCAGCGCCGCAAGCTGTGCCTCGCGCTGCTCGGTCATGTCGCGGGTAACCTTGGCAAAACCCAACAGCCGGCCGTCCTGGAAGATCGGGTCGACGACGACCGAGGCCCAGAAGTGACTGCCATCCTTTCGCACCCGCCATGCCTCGGCGGTGAAGCGGCCGACAGTCGCGGCCTGCCGCAGAACCTCCGAGGGAACGCCGGCAGCGCAATCCTCCTCGGTGTAGAAACGAGAGAAATGCTGGCCGATGATCTCTTCCGCGCGGTAGCCCTTGATGCGCTCCGCGCCTGGGTTCCAGCTCACCACGTGACCCTTGGGGTCGAGCATGTAGATGGCGTAATCCACTACACTGCGGATCAGCAGCTCGTGCAGATCAGTCGCTAACGTCACCGGGCACTCCAGTCACAACCAGTCTCGGCGCGACAGCGCGTATTGCGGTCGCGCATATTCATTGCCCGGTCACCCAGCCCGCGTCTGCCTCCGTACACGGCTGCTCCGCTGATCTTGCAACGACAGAGCTTCACTCCTGAGTGAGAGGCGTATCCGGCAGCGGATTGACGCCACGGCAACCCGGCCGTAGGTTCCCGCGCGCCGGGATGGCCCCGGCCCTCGTGATTTGTCCGGCCGGATTGCGGCGAGGTGAAACAAGCGCGCTAAAGAGGCCAGCGAACAGCCCAACGGGCTCAAGCTGCTCAACGGTCGGGCCAACTGTTCGAAAGGCCCAGACAGTGTCGAACCCGTCCCATTACCGCCCCGCGACTCGCCTGGTACATGGCGGCATTCAGCGCAGCCAGTTCGGCGAGACCGCCGAGGCTTTGTACCTCACTTCGGGTTTTGTCTATGACGATGCGGAGCAGGCCGAGGCGACATTCACCGGCGACATTGATCGCTACCAGTACTCGCGCTTCGCCAATCCGACGATTTCCATGCTGGAAGAACGGCTCTGTCTGATCGAGGGCGCGGAGGCCTGTCGCACCACCGCCACCGGTATGGCGGCGGTGAACGCCGCGCTGCTGGCGCACCTGAAGGCTGGCGACCGCGCGGTGGCGTCGCGTGCGCTGTTCGGCGGCTGCCATTGGATCGTCTCGACTCTGCTGCCGAGGTTCGGTATCGCGACCGAGTTCGTCGATGGCGCCGATCTGGCGCAATGGCGCGCGGCGCTTACGCGGCCGGCGCAGCTCGTTCTGCTGGAAACGCCGTCCAATCCGATGCTGGAACTGGTCGACCTGCGCGCGGTCGCCGAGTTGGCGCATGCGGCGGGGGCGATCGTGGTGGTGGACAACGTGTTCGCCACTCCGCTGCTGCAGCAGCCGTTGCAATTCGGGGCCGACGTGGTGGTGTACTCCTGCACCAAGCACATCGACGGCCAGGGCCGCGTGCTGGGCGGCGCGGTGCTGGGCACACGCAAATGGGTCACCGAGACGCTGCAACCGTTCGTTCGCAACACCGGCCCGGCGATGTCGCCGTTCAATGCCTGGGTGCTGCTGAAGGGACTGGAGACCCTGGCGGTCCGGGTCGATGCGTCGTGCCGCGCGGCGGCGGCCATCGCGGATTTTCTCGCCACGCGCCCCGAGGTGACGCGCGTGTGGTTTCCGACGCGGGCCGATCATCCGCAGCAGGCGCTGGCGCTGAAGCAGATGACCGCGGGCGGCACGGTGGTCACCTTCGAGGTGGCGGGCGGCAAGGATGGCGCATTCCGCGTGATGAACGCCTTCCGGCTGATCGCATTGTCGAACAACCTGGGCGATGCCAAGTCGCTGGCGACGCATCCGGCGACCACGACGCATATGCGGATCGGCGCCGAGGAACGCGCCAGGTTGGGCATCACCGACGGGGTGATCCGGCTTTCGGTGGGGCTGGAGGATGTCGAGGACCTGAAGGACGATCTGGCCCAGGCGCTGCCAGCGGCGATCGGAGTTGCGCGGGCCGCTGAATAGCGTGGAATGGAACCACGGTTGAACACGGATAACACGGATGACAGCTCATTCGCCCCGACGATCTTCTTGTCCGTGTCCATCCGTGTTCATCCGTGGTTTCAACAAATGACCCGCGTTAGCGGTCCGTTAGCGTTTGTGCGGCAGAGGAGAGACTGGCCTGCCGCCTGAGTTGATGCGGTGTCGAAGTCCTGCTCCGCGCTGCCGGTGTTCTCGATCGTGGTTCCCGCCTTCAACGAGGAGCGGAACCTGCCGCCGTTGCACGCGCGCATCGCAGCGGTGATGCAAAGCCTGGGCGAGCCGTGGGAGCTGGTGTTCGTCAACGACGGCAGCGGCGATCGCAGCCTGCGGGTGATGCAACGCATGCGGGATTGCGATCCGCGCATCGCGATCGTCAATCTGTCGCGCAACTTCGGCAAGGAGATCGCCACCACAGCCGGCCTGGACCACGCGCGCGGCGATGCGGTCATCGTGGTGGACGCCGACCTGCAGGACCCGCCCGAGGTGATACCGGAGATGGTCGCGGCCTGGCGCCGCGGCTTCGACACCGTCTATGCGCAGCGCTGCCATCGTCACGGCGAGACCTGGCTCAAGCGCGCCAGCGCCGCGATGTTCTACCGGGTTCTGCGACGATCGACGTCGGTGCCGATCCCGGCGGACACCGGGGATTTCCGCCTGATAAGCCGCCGCGTGCTGGACGCGCTCGCCGGGCTGCGCGAGCGCCATCGGTTCATGAAGGGCCTGTTCGCCTGGGTCGGATTCCCCAGTTGCGCCATCAGCTACGACCGGCAGCCGAGACACGCGGGACATACCGCGTGGACGTATTGGAAGCTGTGGAATCTCGCGGTCGAGGGCATCACCAGCTTCACCACGATGCCATTGCGGGTGGCGACCTATCTCGGGCTGCTGGTCGGGCTGGGCTCGACGATCTTCCTGTTGCAGCTCCTGGTGCGCACGCTGGTGTTCGGCAACGAGGTGCCTGGCTATCCAAGCCTGATGGCGGTCGTGCTGTTCCTCGGTGCCGCGCAACTGGTGACGCTGGGGATCATCGGCGAATATCTCGGCAGGGTGTTCGACGAGGTGAAACAGCGTCCGCTCTATCTGGTCGAGCAGTACCTGCCGAGCCAGCCGGAGACTGGACAAGCCGACACCGCTCGCCTTGAATCCGTCGCACCCAACTGACCGGGGCGCGCCATGGCGGAAGGCTATTCCAAGGTCACGCGCAATGTGCGCGTCACCGTGCGTTCCTTTTATCTCGAGGATCAATCGCAGCCGGACGAAGGCCACTATGTCTGGGCCTATCGGGTGAAGATCGAGAACCAGGGTCGCGTGCCCGTGCAGTTGCTGCGCCGAACCTGGCAGATCACCGACGCGCGCGGCCGGACGCAGCACGTCAACGGCGCGGGTGTGGTCGGCGAGCAACCTCTGCTCGAACCGGGCGAAAGCTTCGAGTACACCTCGGGCACGCCGCTGGACACGCCGTCCGGCTTCATGGTGGGCGCCTACCATATGGTGGTCCCCTCGTCGGGCGAGAACTTCGACGTGGCAATTCCGGCGTTCAGCCTGGACAGCCCGCACCAGAGCGGTAGGGTGCATTAACCGCTTTTGCCGGGTTGCCCCGGCGGGCTGGCGGTTTATATCCCGACTGACGCACTCGGACATTGTGCGCCGATCCCATTCACCTGCCGGGAGGAATTGCGGTGAACATTGTCTCGCCTGTCGCTCGTGCGGAGACTCATGCGGATCCCGGGGCCTCGACCGACCGGCCGACCCGGGAAGAAGCCGAAGCGGCGATCCGAACGCTGTTGCGTTGGGCGGGCGACGATCCGACGCGCGAGGGCCTGGTGGACACACCGGCGCGCGTCGCGCGCGCCTATGAGGAGTTCTTTTCCGGCTACGAGGTCGATCCGGTTGCGCTGCTCGAACGCACGTTCGAGGAGACCGACGGTTACGACGAAATCGTGCTGCTGCGCGACATCCGGCTGGAGAGCCATTGCGAGCACCACATGGTGCCGATCATCGGGCGCGCGCACGTTGCCTATCTGCCGCATCGCCGGGTGGTCGGGATCAGCAAGCTGGCGCGCGTGGTGGATGCCTATGCGCGGCGGCTGCAGATCCAGGAGAAGCTGACGGCGCAGATCGCCAACACCATCCAGCAGGTGCTGGAACCGCGCGGTGTCGCGGTGGTGATCGAGGCGGCGCACCAGTGCATGACCACGCGCGGCATCCACAAGCCTGGTGTCACCATGGTGACCAGCCGCATGCTGGGGGCGTTCCGTGACGATCCCACGACACGCCGCGAGGTGCTGGCGATGATGGCGACCGGCAACGGCCTGGGCGGCGATCGCTGAACGGACCGCGCGCGCCCAGTGTCCGCGCGCTCAGTGTCCGCGCACCCAGTGTCATTGCGACCCCGGCGAAGGCCGGGGGAAGCAATCTCGGTCGGGATTGCTTCGTCGCTTCGCTCCTCGCAAATGACACCGGGACGTTCGCGGTCAGCGTGAATTTGCCTCGTGGAACACCAAGGTGCGGATCTCGATGCTTTCGCGCGGCAGGGCGTCGGCCGGCGTGGTCGGATCCATGAAAGCGGTATGCGGCGCGAAGCGGGCACGCCCGTCGGTCGCCGAGTCATAGCACTTCAGCAGCAGCGCCTCGTCCGCCTGCATTTCCGGCACATAGAACCAGCGGTGCGCCGGGTTGTAGGTAACGCCGTAGGTCTCGCCGGTCCGGTTCCGATACACCAGGTCGGACGGCACCAGGTCGTCGGGCGCGACCGACGCCGCGTCGCACACGGCCAGCGGCGCGTCGCGCAGCGGTCCGCGGATCGGGCGCCAGAGATTGATCACCTGCACCCTGCCGCGCAGCAGAGCGGCGGCTTGATCGCCGAAGAAGTCGCGCACCCGCTGCGGGCCGGACTTCGCCGTGTGATCGACATGCACGCTGGTGGCGGGCTGCCGCGGCGCGCCGGCCGTGCGGTCCTGGGTGTCCTGCATGCGCCGGCGCAGCGTGTGATCGAAGATGAACACCTTGCTCGCGCCGGTCGCCTCGGCGATCACCCGCTGCACCTCGGGATAGTACACCCGCCGCAACTCCTCCTCGTCCCAGAAGTCGTGCACAGCGCTCGCCGCCTGAACCAGGGCGAACCCTTCGCGGTCGAGCGAAACATCGCGGGCGACCGGGCGCGCGTCGTGGATCGGCACGGTGCGCGGATCGCGGACCGTGTTCGAGCGGGACACGCCAGGCGGCGGCTCGTAGGTGTAGTTGCGTGGCCGCTCGGTCATGGGCGCCAGGTAGTTCAGCGTGGCATCGACGTGCGGCAGGTCATCCAGGCGGTTGGCGTTCATACGTAAAACTCCTCCTTCGTTGCAGTGTCAGCAAGGCGGCAGGGCGCGCCAGAACGGGGTGGACAACTCACGATACACGTCGGCGCTGGTGGCGCCGAAATCGGCCAGCTCCCGCGCGCTCAGTTCGGCCAGGGCACGCCGCTCGCGGACACGTTGGCGCCAAAGCCGCAGGGTGGCCAGCAGCGCTGGACGCTGGGCCGCAGGCTTGGCCGCGAGCGGCTGAGAATAGATCAGGGATGGGCGGGCAAATCCGGACATCGACCTCGCTCCTCATCGGGAAACTGCATCAGGAAACTCCGCGGGAGGTGGGCGGCGGGGCTTCGGTTCGCAAAGGATACTTTGTCAGGCTTCACATGAGTTGAAGTCATGCTAAATCGAGCCGTATGGCAACCCTGCCTTCGCTTTCCGGGCTGCGCGCCTTCGAGGCGGCGGCCCGCCACCTAAGCTTCACCCGCGCCGCGCAGGAGCTGAACGTCACGCAGACCGCGGTCAGCCACCTGATCCGCCGGCTGGAGGAACAACTCGGGGTACCGCTGTTCGTGCGCCGCAACCGCGCCCTGGCGCTGACGCGAGAGGCCGCGTCCTATCTTCCGGCGGTACGCGGCGCGTTCGAGGACCTGCGCCGCGCGACCGACCGGCTGCGCCGCCCCGAGCGCGATGGCGTGCTGACCGTCAGCACCACGGCCTCGCTCGCCGCGAAGTGGCTGGTGACGCGGGTCGCCGCCTTCCAGGACGCCAATCCAGGGATCGAGGTGCGCATCAGCACCTCGTCGCACCTGGTCGATTTCCAGCGCGAGGACGTGGACATGGCGGTGCGCTACGGTCGCGGCAACTGGCCGGGACTGCGCACCGACTGGCTGATGGCGGAGGACATGTTCCCGGTGTGCAGCCCGTCGCTGCTGCAAGACGAGCGGCCGCTGCGCAGCCCGGACGATCTCGCGCATCACACGCTGCTGCACGCGACGGCTTCGCGGGAGGACTGGCAGCTTTGGCTGACCGCCGCGGGGCTGCCGGTCGCGCTGGCGGCACGCCGCGGCCTGAGCTTCGATCAGAGCTTCATGGCGATCGAGGCGGCGGTGGAAGGACTTGGGATCGCGCTTGGACGCACGCGCTTCGTCGAGGCCGACATTGCCGCCGGCCGGCTGGTGGTGCCGTTCGATGTGGTGCTGCCGGCGGACGCCGGATTCTACATCGTGGCGCCGGAAGCAACCGCCGATCAGCCGAACGTCGCACTGTTCCGCCAGTGGCTGATCGACTCGGTGGGACCGGGCGGCGTGGCGCCGCCGCCCGCGTGACGCGCTGACATGGTGCGCGGCGAGATGCTCGGGTACAGTTTGGCGATGGTGGACGCAGCCGGGGACGACACGCTGCTGACGGTGCGGGGACTGCGCACGCATATCGAGGTGCCCGGCGGCACGTTGCGCATCCTGGACGGCGTCGATCTCGACGTGGCGCGCGGGCGCACGCTGTGCATCGTCGGCGAAAGCGGTTGCGGCAAGAGCATGACGGCACGCTCGATCATGCGCCTGCTGCCGCCGCCGCTGCGCATGGCCGGGGGCGAAATCCGTTTCCGCGGCGGCGACGGCAAAGCGACCGATCTCGCCGCCCTGGAACCGCACGGCCGCGCGATGCGATCGATCCGCGGCCGCGACATCGGCATGATTTTCCAGGAGCCGATGACCGCGCTGTCGCCGGTGCACTCGATCGGCAACCAGATGCAGGAGGCGATCCGGCTGCACGAACGTATCGGCCGGGCCGAGGCGCGCGAACGCTGCGTCGACATGCTGCGTCGTGTCGGGTTGCCGCGGCCGGCGGAGCGACTGGACGCCTACAGCTTCCAGCTCTCCGGCGGCATGCGGCAGCGGGCGATGATCGCCATGGCGCTGGTGTGCGGACCCAGCCTGCTGATCGCGGACGAGCCGACGACCGCGCTGGACGTGACGACGCAGGCGCAGATTCTCGACCTGATGCGGGAACTGCGCGGCGAATCCGGCATGAGCATTCTGTTCATCACCCACGATCTCGGCGTGGTCGCGGAAATGGCCGATGAGGTCGTGGTGATGTATCTCGGCACGATCGTCGAGCGCGGCAGCGTCGCGCAGGTGTTCCACGATCCGCGGCATCCCTATACGCGCGCGCTGCTGCGTTCTAACCCGCGGCATGACGATGTGCCTGGGCGGCGCTTGCGGGTGATCGCCGGCAGTGTGCCCGATCCGCTCGACCGGCCGCCGTTCTGTCCGTTCCATAATCGCTGCGAGGAGGCGATTGCCGGGACCTGCGACCGGGCGGATCCGCCGCTGGTCTCGCTCGGATCGGCGCATGTCGCGCGGTGCTGGATCGCGGCCGATGCGCGCACCGAGCCCTCGTCCAAATCGTCATGCCGGGGCCTGGGCCCGGCCAGTTCGCCGGGGCAGGCCGCGCCCGGCATGACGAGGGACGGGCCGCTGTTGCAAGTGACGGGCCTTTCGATGCATTTCCCGCGCCGGCGCGGCATGCTGCGGCGCGACGCGGGAAGCATCCGCGCGGTCAACCAATTGTCGCTGCTGGTGTGGCCTGGCGAGACGCTCGGGCTGGTGGGCGAGAGCGGCTGCGGGAAGACGACGACCGGACGCTGCATCATCCGCACGCTGGAACCCACCACGGGCAGCATTCGGTATCGCCGCGAGGATGGCGAGGCGGTCGACGTGGCGCGGCTGGGCAAGCGCGAGCTGCGGCCATACCGGCGCGAGGTGCGGATGATCTTCCAGGATCCGTATTCGTCGCTCGATCCGCGGATGACTGTGGCGGAGATCGTCGGCGAGCCGCTGAAGGTGAACCAGGTGGCGCGAGGGAGCGAACTGGAGGATCGCGTTGCTGTGCTGGTGCGTCGGGTCGGGCTGCGGCCCGAGCACATGCGGCGCTATCCGCACGCGTTCAGCGGCGGCGAGCGGCAGCGCATCGGCATTGCACGCGCGCTGTCGCTCGATCCGCGCGCGGTGATCTGCGACGAGGCGGTATCGGCGCTCGACGTCTCGGTGCAGGCGCAGATCCTGAACCTGCTGCGCGACCTGCAGGACGAACTGAATTTGACCTACATCTTCATCGCGCATGACCTGAGTGTGGTGCGGCACGTCTGCGACCGCGTCGCGGTGATGTATGCCGGGCGAATCGTGGAACAGGGACCGACGCGCGAGGTGTTCGCGGCACCGCGCCATCCCTATACCGCGGCGCTGCTGTCGGCGGCGCCGGTGTTCGATCCGGACCAGCGGCGGCGCCGCAGGCGGATCGTGCTGGCCGGCGAGGTGCCGGACCCGGCGAATCTCCCCAGCGGCTGTCCGTTCCACCCTCGCTGCCCGCACAACGACGGCACGCGCTGCGCGACCGAACTGCCGCCGATGCAGGAAGATCTGCCCGGCCGCCACGTCGCATGCCACCATGCGGCGCGGCTTGCCCTGGCAGGGATGACGATGACCCGCGTCGCCGAGGCGACTCTATCGGAAGGAAACAACTGAGATGAGCGTGACATTTCGCCAACTCGCCCAGGTCTTTGCCGCCGAGGTATCGGGAATCGACTGCTGCCGCCCGCTCGGCCGCGACGAGGTGGCGGCGGTGGAAGCGGGGATGGACCGATATGCGGTGCTGGTGTTCCGCGATCAGCAGATCAGTGACGCGCAGCAACTGACCTTCACCCGGCAGTTCGGCGAACTCGAGAACTATGCGACCGGCGGACACGTTAGAAAACGCTCGGACTCGCGCCTCGGTGCGGGCATTGCCGACTTCTCCAATCTCGACAAGGACGGCAACATCATGTCCGACCAGGACCGGGTCTGGTTCTTCAAGCTGGGCGACCGGCTGTGGCACTCGGATAGCTCGTTCCGGCCGGTGCCGGCGCGGTATTCGCTGCTGTCGGGGCGCGTGTTGCCGTCCTGGGGGGCCAACACCGAGTTCGCCGACATGCGTGCCGCGTACGATGCGCTGGATGCGCGGACCAAGGCGGAGGTCGAGGACCTGGTCTGCCTGCATTCGCTGATCTACTCGCGCGAGGCGATCGGCTTCACCGAGTTGAGCGAGGAGGAGCGCGCCAGCTTCAAGCCGGTGCGCCAGCGGCTGGTACGCACGCATCCGGTCACCGGACGGAGATCGTTGTTCCTGTCGTCGCATGCGGGGGCGATCGAGGGCTGGACGATACCGGAGGCGCGTATGTTCCTGCGCGACCTGACCGAACATGCGACGAAACGCGAGTTCGTCTATTCGCATCAATGGCGGCCATTCGATCTGGTGATGTGGGACAACCGCACCACCATGCATCGCGCGCGGCGCTTCGACCGGAACGAGGTACGCGATGTGCGCCGCACAACGTTGGCGGGAGACGTGATCACCATTGAACAGGAAGCTGCGGCGGCGGATTAACCAAGTTGCGAAGCTTCTCGTATGTAGCTGGAGATTCTTGAATTCGCCGCGCTGCAATCTGCTTGACATCGGCCGGTCGGAGGCGCAGATTTCGATGTGTTCCACTGCAAGGGAGGGTGCATCGCAGCATGACTCCACCGGGCAGTCTCGGAGTTGCCGACCAACGTGGCATCGGCGACTGACCAGAAAGTCCACGTTATCGTCTGGCGATCAGAGCCAGGCGCGAAGTGTGAACTTCGCATGAAGACCCCCGTTCAACGCTGAGGGCGTGCGGGGGTCGTTGCGTTTAGGCCCCCCCTGCAACCGCTCTGGCACTTGTGCAGCGCTTGCCTGATCCGTGTACCGGGCATTAACGTTCGCCCGCACATCGAAAGGGAGGGCGAGCGATGATCATTGAAATGCGCACCTATACGCTGAAGCCGGGCAACATCCCGACCTTCGAGGAACGCTTTGCCTCGGCGCTCTCCATCCGCGAGAAGTTCTCCAAGCTCGCCGCGTTCTGGCATACCGAAGTAGGACCGCTGAACCAGGTCATCCATGTCTGGCCATATGAAGGCCTGGATCAACGCGCCGCCGTACGCGCCGAGGCATCGAAAGCCGCAGGCTGGCCGCCGAACACGCGCGAGCTGACCCTGGAGCAGAGAAGCGAGATCTTCCTTCCGGCGGCGTTCTCGCCGCCGCTGGAGCCTCGCTCACTCGGCGGCATCTACGAGATCCGCATGTACACCTACGCGCCCGGCACGCTGCCCGCGGTGATGGAACGCTGGGCGGAGAAGGTGCCGGAGCGCATCAAGCTGTCGCCGCTGGTCGGCGCCTGGTATTCCGAGCTGGGCGGGCTGAACAAGTGGTGCCACATCTGGGCCTACAAGGATGCCGGGGAGCGTTCGCGCATCCGTGCCGAGGCGGTGGCCAAGGGAGTATGGCCACCCGGATCGCCCGCCGGCGCGCTGCTGAAGCAAGAGAACATGCTGGTGGTGCCGGCGGCGTTCTCACCGCTGAAGTAGCGGCTGGCATGCTTCCTGCTGAGCCTCCGGCGGATTTTGTTCACCGGAGGCTCGGATGTTTCCACTGGTTGCTATCGGCGGCGCAATCGGCGCGGTGATGTCGATAGCCAAAGGCGCCTCGTGGCTGACCGACCAGATCAGCGACAAGGGCGCGGCCTCCGCGGGCGGGAAAGCCGGACCCAAGGCGCTGACCGAGGCGCAGGCCTCCGCGTTCGCGGCGACGCTGGCGGCACAAACTGCCGGGCAGACCATGCCGGCGAGCCCGGCCAGCCCGGCGTCGGCGGCCGCGGTCACGCAGCAGGTGACCGGACCCGACGAGAATACGGCAGCCCGCGCGAAGGCCGGCGTGCTCGCTTACAGCCACATCGGCGCGCACCACGGGCATCGCGCCGGGGCGATCAAGCAGCCGGCCAACGAGGGGAGTGCGGCCGCCACCGCCTGACGACAAGGCTTGGCTGTTCCGCCGCCATGCCGCAGAACACGGCGTGGACGGCGGGGGAGCAGGCCGATGGACGATGCGGGTTTCTGGCAGCGGGCGCGGCGCCACATGCTGGGCTACGGCGGCGACTTCGTCCCGTTCGTACCGACGCGCGCCGAAGGCTCGTTCCTGTACGACGCGACCGGGCGGCGGGTGCTGGATTTCACCTCGGGGCAGATGAGCGCGATCCTGGGTCACTCGCATCCGGAGATCGTCGCGACCGTGTGCGAACAGGTGGGCAGGCTGGACCACCTGTTCTCCTCGATGCTGAGCGAACCGGTGGTGGCGCTGGCGGAGCGACTGGCGGGACTGGTGCCCGACCTGCCGCGGGTGATGCTGCTGTGCACCGGCGGCGAGGCGAACGAGGCGGCGATCCGGCTGGCCAAGCTGGTGACCGGCAAATGGGAGATCGTCGGTTTCGCGCAGTCCTGGCACGGCATGACCGGGGGTGCCGCGGCGGCGACCTACAAGGCGGGGCGGCGCGGCATCGGACCGATGCTGCCGGGCAACTTCGCGATCCCCGCGCCGAATGCCTATCGGCCACGCTTCGCCGGCGTGGGCTGGCGCGAGGAACTGGATGACGCATTCGAATGGCTGGACCGGATGTGCACCGGCAACCTGGCGGCGTTCATCGCCGAGCCGGTGCTGTCGAGCGGTGGGATCATCGACCTGCCGGTGGGGTATCTGAACGCTTTGGCGGAACATTGCCGCAAGCGCGGGATGATGCTGATCCTGGATGAGGCGCAGACCGGCGTGGGGCGCACCGGCCTGATGTTCGCGTTCGAGCGCGACGGCGTGGTGCCGGATGTATTGACGCTGTCGAAGACCTTGGGCGCCGGGCTGCCGCTGTCGGCGGTGCTGACCTCAGATGCGATCGCCGCCGAGGCGGATGCGCGCGAGTTCCTGTTCTACACGACGCATGTCAACGATCCGCTGCCCGCGGCGGTGGGACTGAAGGTACTGGAGATCGTGCAGCGCGATGGCCTGGCGGAGCGGGCGCGGGTCATGGGTGCACGGCTGTCGGCGGGCCTGCGTGGTCTGCAGCAGAAATACGAATGTATTGGCGACGTGCGCGGCCGTGGGCTGCTGCTGGGGCTGGAGTTCCGCGCGTATGGCGGGCGGGACGCGGCGGCGATTTCCGACGCGGTGACCGATGTGGCGCTGGAGCTGGGGCTGTCGGCGAACATCGTGCGGGCCGGCGCGTCGCAAGGCGTGATGCGCATCGCGCCGCCGCTGACGGTGACAGAGGCGGAGGTGGATCTGGGGGTGGAGCTGCTGGGGGAGGCTGTGGGAAAGGTGGTTCGCATCGGTTAGTCCACCACGACCCTGCTGTTTGCTTCCCTCCGGGTATGACATGGTGACGACCAAGGCTTTTTCTTGAAGTTGTTCCGAGGCAGGCCTTTAGCAATCGAGAAACCCAAGTTGCGTTAGGTAATGGGGTCTACATTGCCGAGCTTGGAATCGATCGATGCGCTTTGCTATCAGCGTGCTCTTCTACGCATTGATGATAGGCATTGGCCTCGCCGCGCCCGATACCGAAATGGGTCTCGTGTTGTCGTCGGCATTAGGGCTGCAACTCTCCGATCTGGAGGGTGCCTATCCGGCGTTGGAGTGCTTTGAAGACCTCTGTGGTTTTGGCAAACAGGCCACTCCGCAGCGATTCTGCCCGCAGGTCGGCTTTTGCGACAACCTTTCGCTCATCATCCGAGGTGGTCGTGTCGTCGGTTACATTGCCGACTTTAGCTCGCAGGATTGGGCCCGCTCGCTCGCGATCATGACCAGGTTGCTCGGATCCCCAAAACGGTCGGTGGTAGGGCCATCGGGTTTGGTTGCAATTCGGAGCGAATACTCTACCTGGCAGATCCTCGGACAGCTTGAACTGACCTATACCACGACCCGGGGAAGCAACATATACGGACGCCTCGTGGATTCGCATAGCATTTCGATTACGCCACCCGCCCCCT
>DATBKQ010000393.1:0-8126 GCA_036555825.1 Acetobacteraceae bacterium
GCCGAGGCGGCGGAACGCCTCCTCGGCATCCGTGTCCCGGCACACCACCATGTCCATGATGCGCGTGATGACCAGAGGCGGAGTCGTCGGAGGTCTGGGGAGCGCGCTCAACCAAGGCAAGCTAAAGCGGGACGAGATCGACCTGACCTCGTCCCGCTTTAGCGGTACGCGGGCAACACGGATCATGATTTCGGTCTTGCCCCCACTGATTAGGGCTTTTTCATGGCGACTCTGCCCGGCACACTGCTATGTGTTCGCCAAGCTGCAAACATCCCACTCAGTTCGGAGACGATACCGAATGCCTGAAGCCATTGGCCCATTTTCAGTCGAGGAGCGGGTGATCGATGGCGATACCTGCTGGGTGGCAATCCGGGCGCGGGGTGCGGAGTGGTCCTGGCTGACGCCGGCCGAGGCGGCCCATCTCGGACGCCAGTGGTTGCGGCGCTACGGCCACATGCTGGGAAGCGATAACGACGCGAACTCCGCGGCCCTGCTCATCGCCGCGGAGTAACCTGGTATCCGATCGCAGAGGAGCGTGAGTGGCGTGCGACGCACGATCCGCCGCGTGTGAATCGGCTACTCAAACCAAAGAGCGATGTGTCGACTTCCACTGAAAGCCGACACTCGCCGCACAGACATCGCCCCACCGCCGTCCGGATCAGGCCGTCGGGAACTTGCAGTTGTCGGCCAGCGGATGCAGCACCTCGGAAGGTGCCGAGGTGTGTTGCAGCTTGTAGAGGTCCCAAGGCCCCTTGCTCTCGGCCTTGGTCTTGACCTCGAACAGATAGGCCGGGAATTCGCCGCGTCCATCGGCGCGGATACGCCCCGCACCGAACGCATCGTCGTCGGTCGGGATCGACTTCATCCTGCCAACCGTCGCGCGCCCGCTCTTCTTCGCGTCCTCCGCCCCCATCTGCTGCACCGTCTTCAGGTAGTGCAGCGTGATCGCATAGGCACTCGCGTGCGCCTGGTTCGGATAATTGTTCGGCGTCTTGGCAACCAGCCGCTTGGTGAAGGCACGCGTCCGGTCGTCGCGGTCCCAGTAGAATGTCTCCGTCGTGGTAAGCCCGCCGCAGATATCCAGCCCGAGAGAGTGCACGTCTTGCAGGAACAACAGCAGCGGCGCGATCTTCATCGTCTTGTTCAACCCGAATTCCGCCGCCTGCTTGATGCAGTTCTGCGTATCCAGGCCGGCATTGGCCAGGCCCAGTACCTTGGCACCGCTCGCCGCCGCCTGCGCCAGGTAAGAGGAGAAATCCGTGGTGTCGGGGAACGGATAGCGGAGGTCGCCCTTCACCTCGCCGCCGCCCTTCTGCACCACGCCCTTCGTCAGGTCGGCGAGCGACTGGCCGAAGGCGTAGTTGGCGGTGATGAAGAACCAGGACTTGTTGCCCGATGCCACCAGCGCGCCACCGGTGGAATAAGCGTTCTCCCAGGTGTCGAAGCTCCAGACAATGGAGTTCGGGCTGCATTGCTCATAGGTCAGCGCCGCGACGGTCGCCGACGCATTGAGCATGATCCTGTCCTTTTCCTTCGCGATCTGGGCAACCGCCAGCGCGACGGATGATGTAGGTACGTCGATCGCGGCGTCGATGCCCTGATCGAACCACTGGCGCGCGATCGTCGAGGCGACGTCCGGCTTGTTCTGATGGTCGGCGCTGATCATCTCGACGTCGAACCCAAGATGCGGCTTCATCTCCTCGATCGCGAGCTGCGCCGCGGCGACGGATGTCGGTCCGACGTTATCGCGGTAGGTGCCTGAGAGATCGGTCAGCACGCCGAGTTTGATCACCGGCCTCGATTGGGCGCGGGCGCGGATGATCGGCGCAGTGGAAAGGGCGGCGGCGCTGCCCAGCAGCCCGCGGCGGGAAAGCTGCATGTCGGAAGACTCCTGTCCTCAGCTTTGTCGATGGTGGCAGGCCCGATATGAACGGCGGTGTCGGTAAGGCGTCAAGCCGACACCCGCCGCGCGAATGGGTGCCGGAGCTGACCCAGCAGGTGGCCGGGCACAGTGCAATCTGTGATTCCGAAAACCGAGGGCAAGCGGTCCTTCGGCATATGGAAGGTGCCGAACAACAGATCGAGGAACGGGAAGGTGGGAGCGAAGTTCTTGTCCCCTCCCTGGTCGGCATGCGTATGGTGCCAGCGGTGAAACACCGGGCTCGCCAGCACGTAACGGAACGGCCCGAACGTCCAGTTCAGGTTCGCATGCACCAGGAAACCGAAGAACGTGTTGAACGGCAGCAGTGCTATGAGCGCCCTCGGGTCGAACCCCGCCAGACTGATGAGCACGTTGATCAGTGTCGAGTACAGGATGAAATTGACCGGATGCATCCGCACCGAGGTGAGCCAATCGACCTGGCTCGGAGCATGATGGATGCTGTGGAACCGCCAGAATGGATGGCGGTGAAATAGCCGGTGACCCCAGTACTGCACCACGTCGGTGATGAGCAGGATGATCGCGGCCTGCAGCAGGATCGGCTGGTCGGCCAATGATCGGCCGAGATGTCCGGCAATTCGGTCGAGGTGGACGTAATCGACCGCGCAATTGCGCAACACAAAGCCGATATAGCCGTACAGGAGCGGTCCCAGGAACCAGTAGCATAGGTCCGCCCGCATGTCCTTGCGCCAGAATGGCTGCCGAGTTCCCCGGCACAGCCAGTGCAGCGTGCCGAAAACGACCACGCCGATCAGAAACCACGAGGTCGCAAAGACCAGCGTCGGAACCACGCTGCTCGCATAGGAAGCATACCGCGGCACGATGCCGGCGCCCTACCCGAACCGCGGCGTACGCGGGAATCCGTGCGGCGGCAATCGGCCCGCCTGCGCCCGCTCGCCCACCCAGTCGTGCAGGTTCGTCTCGGTTCGTGTCTTATCGCCCAGCCGCCAGCTCAGTCCATCGGCCAGACGAAACACTTTCCCATCCGCCAGTCCGCCGTCGCGATAGCGCTGCAGGATCACGCCGCCGCCCCGCGCCATCTCCGGCACCTGTTCGAGCGGGAAGATCAGCAGCTTGCGGTTCTCGCCGATCACCGCGACATGGTCGCCATCGGCCGGCACGCACAGCGCCGCCTCCTCGCCCGGTTTCAGGTTCAGCACCTGCTTGCCGGTGCGCTTCTCGGCAGCGAGCTCCGCCGCCGGCACGACAAAGCCGCGCCCTGCCAATGACGCGACGAGATACCGCCCACCCTCGCTGGCAATGAACAGCGCCGCGACATCGTCCTCGTTGGTCAGTTCAACAAGCAGCCGCACCGGCTGGCCGTCGCCGCGGCCACGCGGCAGGTCGGCCGCCTTCAGCGTGTAGGCGCGCCCATTGGTGCCGAACAGCGTCAGCCGGTCGGTGGTCTGGCAGTGCAGCCGGAACCTGAGCTTGTCGCCTTCCTTGAAGCGCAGTTCGGCATCCTCGCCGAGATGACTTCGCATCGCGCGGATCCAGCCCTTCTCCGACAGGATGACGGTAATCGGCTCGCGCTCGACGAACGCCTCGCTCGCCACCTCGACCGTCGGCGGCGCCGCGCCCAGTTCGGTCCGCCGCGTACCCAACGCACCCGCGCCAAACTTCTTTCGCGTTTCCTCCAGCTCCTCGACTATGCGGTCCCAGCGCAACGCTTCGCTCTTCAGCAGCGCCTGGGTATCCTTGCGCTCCTTCGTGAGCGAGCGGTGCTCCTTGCGGATCTCCATTTCCTCCAGCCTGCGTAGGCTGCGCAGCCGCATGTTCAGGATCGCCTCGGCCTGCGTATCGCTCAGCTTGAACCGCTGCACCAGCCGCGGCTTCGGCTCGTCCTCGGTGCGGATGATACGGATCACCTCGTCCACGTTCAGATAGACCAGCAGGTAACCGTCGAGGATCTCGATCCGCCGCTCGATCGCCGCCAGCCGATGCCGCGTCCGCCGCACCAGCACCTCGTGGCGATGATCCAGCCAGGCGCGCAGCACCTGCGGCAGCGACATCACCATGGGCGTGCGCGTCGCATCCAGCACGTTCATGTTGAGCGGAAAGCGTGCTTCGAGCGAGGTGGCGCGGAACAGCGTCTCCATCAGCACCTCGGGCTCGACCCCGCGCGACTTCGGCTCCAACACCAGGCGCACCTCCTCGGTGCTTTCATCGCGCACGTCGCCCAGCAGCGGCAGCTTGCGCTCTTCCAGCAACTGCGCGATCTGCTCGACCAGCCTCGCCTTCGGCACCTGATAGGGGATTTCCGAGACAACGATCTGCCAGGTGCCGTGCCTGCCCTTCTCCACCGACCACCTGGCACGCACCCGGAAGCCACCGCGGCCGGTCTCGTAGGCGGACAGGATCGCCGCCCTGTCCTCCACCAGCACGCCGCCGGTGGGAAAATCCGGTCCCGGCATATGCGCCAACAGCTCCGCCGTGGTCGCCTTCGGTTGGCGCACCAGATGGATGGCGGCGGCGCAGGCCTCGCCGGCATTGTGCGGCGGAATCGAGGTGGCCATGCCCACGGCGATACCGGCCGCGCCGTTGGCGAGCAGGTTGGGAAACGCACCCGGCAGAACCACCGGCTCGTTCTCCTCGCCGTCGTAGGTCGGGCGGAAATCCACCGCGTCCTCGTCGATGCCCGCCAGCATCGCGCGCGCGACCTCGGTCAGCCGCGCCTCGGTGTAGCGCATCGCCGCCGGGTTATCGCCGTCGATGTTGCCGAAATTGCCCTGCCCTTCAACCAGCGGATAGCGCGCCGCGAACCCCTGCGCGAGCCGCACCAGCGCGTCGTACACCGCGACATCGCCGTGCGGATGGAACTTGCCGATCACGTCACCGACCACGCGCGCGCACTTCTTGAACCCCGCCGTCGGATCGAGCCGCAACAGATGCATCGCAAAGATCAGCCGCCGGTGCACCGGCTTCAGCCCGTCGCGCACGTCGGGCAGCGAGCGCGACATGATGGTGGACAGCGCGTACGCCAGGTATCGTTCGGACAGCGCGTCCGCCAGACGCGTGTCCTCGATATGGCCGATCAGGTCATCCGGCATCCTGCTGCTCCGAATCCGCGGCCAGCGCCGCCACGCGGTCGTATAGCATCCGCCGCGCCAGCGGCAGCGGCCGGTGGTGGTGTCCGAACGCGTCGCGCTCCAGGAAGCGCCCGGTCAGCCGCAGCCCGTCGCGCCAGTCGGCCGGCCCCGCTTCGTTGCCGCCGACCAGGAAGGCCGGCAGGCGCAGCAGCCGCGAGGTCCAGATCCCGGCGCCCGCCGCCGTCACCGCGCGCCCTGTCTTCGGCGAGACGAAGGCCAGCCCCGCCCTCTCGCCCGTCACCGCGCAGCAGCTCAGATCGAGCCCGTAGCCGAGTTCGGCCAGCAGAACCGTCTCCCACTGGATCAGATCGCCCAGCACGCGCTCCCCCTGCGACAGATGCGCGATCAGGTGCACCAGGCCCTCGAACACGCGTGGATGCGGTTCGCGTTCCGGCAAGGCTCCTTCGGCCACCGCGCAGGTCGCCGCCAGTATCGCCAACGCCAACGGATCGTCCATCGCCAGCGCCGCGGCGGGATGCACCAACTCGGCGCTGAACGAGCCAAGCTGCTCGGACAGCCGCGCCAGCCAGCGCACCTGCACCAGGTTTCCCGGCTGCCATAGCGCCGCCCGCCCGCGCGCCGCGCCGCCGCGCGCCAGCCCGCGATGCGCGCCGTGCTCGGCGGTCATCACCGTGGCGACCGCGTCGCCTTCCCCATAGGGGCGTGCATCCAGCACGATCGCCGGCGCGTCCCAGTCCATACGGGCAGGAGAATGGGACCGCGAAGTGGCCGCGCCAATGCCCCGGCTGATTACAGCCAGTGGAAGCCGCGCTACCCCGCATCCTCCAACCCGATCGCCCGCAGCCTCGCCGCTTCCTCGTCCCACCCGGCGCGCTGCTTCACGTTGAGGAACAGGTGCACCTTGCGGCCCAGCAGCGCCGCCAGCTCCTCCCGCGACCGCGCCCCGATCGCCTTGATCCGCCGCCCACCCTCGCCGATCAGGATCGCCTTCTGGCCCGACCGGGCCACATACACCGTCGCCTCGATCCGCACCGAGCCATCCTTGCGGTCCTGCCAGTTCTCGGTCTCCACCGTCGCCCCGTACGGCACCTCCTCGTGAGTCTGCAGGTAGATCTGCTCGCGCACGACCTCTGCCGCCATCAGCCGGTCCGGCAGGTCCGTCAGGTCCTCGTCGGGGTAAAGATGCGGCCCCAGCGGCACCGCCTCGGCCAGCGCGTCGGCCAGCTCCGCCACCCCGTCGCCAGTTGCGGCGCTGACCATGAAGGTCCGCTCGAACGGCGTCAGCGCGGTCAGTGCGGCTGCCAGCGGCAGCAGCTCCGGCGCCGGCACCAGATCGATCTTGTTCAGCACCAGCCAGCTACGCCGCTGCTGGTCGGCCAGTGTCGCCGCGATCTGCCTGGCCCCCTCGGTCGGGCCTGCCTTCGCGTCGACCAGCAGCACGGTGATGTCGGCATCGCGCACCCCCGACCACGCCGCCGCCACCATGGCGCGATCCAGCCGCCGGCGCGGCGCGAAGATCCCAGGGGTGTCCACCAGCAGCACCTGGCTCTCACCGCGCAGCATGATCCCCAGCACGCGAAACCGCGTCGTCTGCGCCTTCGGCGTGACAATCGACAGCTTCGCCCCGGTCAGCCGGTTGATCAGCGTGGATTTGCCGGCGTTGGGAGTGCCCGCGAGGGCGACGAAGCCACAGCGCGAGGTCATACATGGTCCCGGGCGTCAGCCCGGTCTCCAGTCGTCATGGCCGGCCTTGTGCAAAGCCTTGTGCCGGCCATCATACGCCCAGCGCCTGCAGCAGATCGCCCGCCGCGAGTTGTTCGGCCGCCCGCTTGCTGCCGGCGGTACCCCACCCGGCGGCGCCGCCCGCCGCGACCGTCACCATGAACTCCGGCGCATGCGGCGGCCCGGCGCGCGAGACCACGATATAGGACGGCAACGCCAGTCCGCGCGCCTGCACCCACTCCTGCAGCCGGGTCTTGGCGTCCTTGGGCGGGTCTTCGTGCCGGTTCATCACCCCGGCCCAGGCACGCCGGACGAAATCCCGCGCCTGGTCCAGGCCGCCATCGAGATACAGCGCACCCAGCGCAGCCTCGAGTGCGTCCGCCAGCACCGTCGCGCGTCGCCGCACCCCGGCCTTCGCCTCGCCCGGCGCGACCGCCAGCGCCTCGCCCAGCCCGATCCCGTCCGCCACTTCCGCCAGCACCGGCTGCGACACCAGCACCGCCAGCCGGCGCCCCAGATCGCCCTCCTGCTCGTGTGGGAACCGCTCGGCCAGCCACTCGGCGATCAGCAGACCCAGCACCCGGTCGCCGATGAACTCCATTCGCTCGTTCGAACCCTTGCCGCGCGTGCGCCCGCGGCCGTGCAGCGCCGAGCGATGCGTCATCGCCTCACGCAGCAGGCCGGGTTGGGCGAACTCGTGACCGAGGATCGTCTCGATCGGCGTGGTCAACGCGTTCCCGATCAATGCACCAGCAGCAACAGGCGGCTCCAGCGGATCTCGAACGGCCACCACCAGATCTCCCACCAGGGCTCCTCGGCATCCACCGAAAAGAAGATGATCTCGGCCCGGCCCACCAGATTCTCGACCGGAACGAAACCGACGCCGTTCATGAAACGGCTGTCGGCCGAATTGTCCCGATTGTCGCCCATCGCGAACACGTGATCGGGCGGCACGACGTACTCCGGCGTGTTGTTCACCTCGCCTTCGTCGGTCTGCTTGATGATGTCGTGCCTCACGCCATTCGGCAGGGTTTCCTGGTACAGCCGGTCGACCATTTTGATGCCGTTGTCGTCCGCCACGTAGTCGCCTTCCGGCTGGCGCGGACACAACTGGCCATTGATGTAAAGCTGCCCCTCGCGCACCTGGATGTGGTCGCCGGGCAGCCCCACGATGCGCTTGATGTAGTCGGTCGTATTGTCGCGCGGATACTTGAAGACCGCGACGTCGCCGCGCTTCGGCAGGCTGCCGAAGATGCGCCCGGAAAACGGCGGCCAGCCGAACGGCAACGAGTAGCGCGAGTAGCCATAGCTGTATTTTGAGACGAACAGATAGTCGCCCACCAGCAGGGTGGGGATCATGCTGCCCGATGGGATGTTGAACGGCTCATACAGGACGGTTCGCACCACGACGGCAA
>DATBKQ010000394.1:0-18410 GCA_036555825.1 Acetobacteraceae bacterium
GACGATCATAACGAGCCGGTGGCGGACGCGGTGCGCGGCATTCTGGACGGTCACGTCGTGCTGGACCGGCGGATCGCCGAGCGCGGCCGCTATCCGGCGATCGACGTGTTGCGCTCGTTGTCGCGCGCGGTTCCTGGCTGCAACGGGCCGGACGAGAACGAGCTGACCCGCCGCGCCCGCGGGTTGCTGGCGCTGCATGCCGACATGGCCGACATGGTACGGCTGGGCGCCTATCGAGCCGGCAGCGATCCGGCGGTGGACGAAGCGGTGGCGCTGGCACCGCGGATCGAGGCGATGCTCCGCCAGTCGCGCGACGACCGGTCGAGTATCGAGGACAGCTTCGCGGCGCTGGCGGCGGCGATGCGGCTGCCATGAAGTCGGACCCGCTCGAGTCGCTGTTGCGGCTGCGCCAGGTGGCGCAGGACGAGGCGCGCCGCGAACTGGCCGGGTGCCTGCGAGCCGAAAGCGAGACGGCGGCGGCGGCTGCCGCGATCGAGGCGGCGATCGAGCGGGAGGCGGAGGTGGCGAGCAGTCTCGCGGCCGGCGACGCGGAGGTAGAGGCGTTCGCTGCCTGGCTGCGCAAGATACGTCCCGAGCAGCAAGCGGCCATCGCCGCCGCCGCGGCGGCCGAGGCCGCGACGGCGCAGGCACGGGCCGTATTGGGGGCGGCACGCGCGGCGGTGCGCGCGGCGGAGACGATGATCGAGAAGAAGGCCGCCGATGCGCGGGCCGAGGCGGACCGCAAGGCGCAAGCCGAGGTGGACGAGGTGGCCGGCCGGACTCAACCGATCAAAGTGGCTCCGATCAAAGAAATGTGAAGCGCGGGCGTTTGATCGGTTGCACGTCCTGCGCAATTGATCGCATAGCGTGCCCATCGGGAGAAGACCTCCGATGGCACGACACCTGTTGATTGGCACCGCGCTGCAGACCGGGCTCACGTTCATGGCCGCGGTGGCGGCCGCGCAACCGGTGCCGAACGCGCGGCCGGGCGGTGTGACCGTGGTCGCGGGCAGCGCGGCGATCAGCCGGACGGCCCATAATACGCGGATCGATCAGTCGAGCCAGCGGGCGGCGATCGACTGGCGGAGCTTCGACGTCGGTAGCGCGCAGAGCGTCACCTTTCAGCAGCCCAATGCGCAGGCGGTGGCGCTGAACCGGGTCGAAGGGCCGGATCCCTCGCAGATCGCCGGGCGGATCGACGCCAACGGGCAAATCGTGCTGGTGAACCAGTCGGGGGTGAACTTCTACCGGGGCGCGCAGGTCAACGCCGCCGGGGTGATGGTGAGTGCTGCCGGTATGAGCAATGCCAGCGTGCAGAGCTTCATCAAAGGCGGCAGGCTGGCGCTGGACCGGCCGGCGCACGCGGGAGCCCGGATCGACAACGCCGGCACGATCACGGTGCGACAGGCGGGGCTGGCTGCGCTAGTGGCGCCACAGGTGGCGAACTCCGGCACGATCAGCGCGCAACTCGGCCATGTGGTGCTGGCCGGGGCGAAGACCGCGACGCTCGACCTGTATGGCGACGGGCTGCTGTCGCTGGATGTGAGCAACCAGGTGACCGAGGCGCCGGCGGGTCCGGACGGCAGGAAGGCGACCGCGCTGGTGACCAACACCGGGGTGGTGGTGGCCGACGGCGGCACGGTGCAACTGACCGCGCGGGCGGCCGACGGGATCGTGCAGAACCTGGTGCAGGCCGGGGGCAGGATCCGGGCGGCGACGATGGGCGACCGGACCGGCACGATCGCGCTGGATGGGGTCGGCGGGTCGATCGTGGTGGCGGGGCAGCTCTCGGCGGCGGGCCGGGCGCCGGGGACGCGCGGGGGCGCCATCGGGGCGGTGTCCGACGGCGATGTCATCCTTGCCTCGACGGCGCGGATCAATGCGTCGGGCAAGGCGGGCGGTGGGACGGTGGCGATCGGCACGAGCCTGGCGCGGGCGCAGGATGGCCCCGGGGTCACCGGCGCGCGGATCGCTGGGAATACCACCATCCGGCACGGCGCCACGATCAGGGCGGACGCCACGGCGAGCGGCAAAGGCGGGCGGGTGGCGGTGCTGTCGGACCGGTCCGGGGGCACGACGCGGGTGGATGGCGCGATCAGTGCCAGGGGCGGGCCCAAGGGTGGCGATGGCGGGTTCGTGGAGACGTCGGGTTTCAAGCTGGGCGTCGGCAGCGACGCGGCGATCGACGTCGGCGCGCGGGCGCCGGCGGGGCAGCCTGGCACGTGGCTGCTCGATCCGTTCGACATCACGATCGACGTGGAGAATGTGAACACCAGCGAAAGCGGGGGAACCTTCACCGCCAGCAAGGATCCGGCGACGATCGCGAATCTCACGGTGGATCGCGCATTGATCGGCGGCAATGTGGTGGTGTCCACCGGGGGCAGCGGTACCGATCAGGGCAACATCACCGTCGCAGCGCCGGTACAGTGGGCGAACGGCAATTCGCTGACGTTGAGGGCCGACAACGACATCGCGATCAACAGCTCGATCACCGGAGCCTCAGGCGGCCTGATCCTGAGCGCCGGCAACACGACGAAGACCGGGTCGATCACCATCGCCGCGCCGATCGGTGTCGGCACGATGTCGGCGACCTCGGGCGCTGCCGGCTCGATCAGCGAGAGCCCCGGGAGTGGCGAGATTGCGGGCGGTCAGATCACCACGACCGGGCTGCTGACCACCAAGTCGGGGACCGGCACGACGTTGGACGGCGACAATGCCGTGGCGAGCTTCAACGCGGTCAACACCGGCTCGGGGAACATCGTGCTTGCCAACACGGCGGAGACACTGACGATAACCGGCATCTCTCAATCCGGCGGCGGCGTTTCCGTCGCGAACACGGGCGGCGCCCTGATGACGTCGGGTCCGATCAACGCCGGTGCGGGCGCGGTTGCGCTGACCACAATCGGGGGATTGTTGACGGTGGGCGCGCCGGTAAGTGGTGGCGCGATCACGCTGAGCAACGGCGGCGGCGACATCGATCTGAGCGCGAATCTCACCGGCACGACCGTCACGCTCAATACCACCGAGTTTGGGTCGGTGTCGCAGACGGGGGGGACGCTCACGGCAGGCACATTGAGCGGGAACATCGCCAATGAATTGACCTTGCTGCAGCCGACCAATGCTGTCAGCAGCCTGGGCAATCTCACGCTGGGGTCCGACGGGTCGCTCGCGGATTCGGTTCCGCTGACGATCGCCGGCACCGTGAACACCAGTGGGAATTTCCTGGTGCTGTCGAGCACCAGCTCGATCACCGAGACTGCGACCGGATCGATCGTCGGCAACCTCTTCGCCCAGGCGGACGGGGACGTATCCCTCACCGCGCACAACAGCATCACATTGAGCGACGGCATCGTATCGAAAACTGGCAATGTGGCGGTCGTGAACGATACCGACCTGACGCTGGTCGGCAGCTTCAGCGGCAAGAACCTTTTCTTCGAGGTCGCATCCAAGGGCGGCAAGCTGACGTTGAGCGACGGCGACCCGCGGACGGAATCCGTCGATCCCGCGGCCCTGACCGCGACCGGCCGCATCTCGCTGGTTGCGGACCACATGGCGGTGGAATCAGAGGAAAGCGAAGGCCTTGCGGACACCAGGATCACCGCGCCCACGGTAGAGCTCGCGCCGTTCACCCCGGCGAGCAGTACGAGCCTGCTGAGCGGCGGCGGGCTGGTGATCGACCCGACCCTGCTGTCGATCATCCACACCGATGGCGGCACGCTGGAGGTGGGAGGGTTCACCAACCTGCCGGCCGGCGCGAGCGCGCCGGCGGCGAACACGGCTGCGATCGATATCGGCGCGCCGCTCGACCTGAGCGGGAAAGCCGGGACGCTGCGGCTGGACGCCAACGGGGCGATCACCCAGTCGGGCGGGCCGCTCAAGGTCGGCACCCTGACGGGCACGGGAAAGGCGTGGGAGCTGGCGGAGGCCGCCAACTCGGTGGCGACGCTGGGCAATGTCGGCGCCACCTCGTTCGATCTGCACGACAGCACCGACCTCGCCGTCGCCGGCACGCTGCTCGCGCCGGCGGCCGCCAGCATTGCCGATGCCGGGGCGCTGACCGTTTCCGGCCAGGTCAGCTCCGACAAGACGGCGCTGACAGCGACGGGGATCATCATCACGGGGTCGGTGACCGGCACCAGCACCCTCACGCTCACCGCCGCCACGGGTGCGATCGATGCCGCCGGCGTGCTGCTGGCGGGCGATCTGAGTGGCGGCGCGGCCGGGGCGGCAAGCATGACCGGTGCCAACCGGATCGCCCAACTCGGACCGTTCACGGCTTCCGGCCTGGTGCTGAACGACACGATCGATCTGCTGCTAGCATCGACGCTGACCGCCGGGAATATCGGGATCGATGCGCCGGGCCGGCAGATCACGCTCGGCGATGGGGCGAGCATCGTGACCGGGGGCACGACGCGGCCGGCGGGTCCGCTGGATCCGGCGCTGGAGCCTGGCAGCGGGACCGCGCCGGGCGCGTTCTTCAATTCCGCCAACTTCCGGCAAATCGGCAGCGGCACCGTCGCCGGCCAGGGCGGCAGCCCCGCGACGCTGCGGATCGCGACAACGAACGTTGCGGATTTCGATCCGCCGGCTGGCCTTTCGGGCATCCGCACCTGGCTGATCCTGGACCTGAACAGCGGCACCGCGACCGGGAACGTGTTCGTCGATGCGCTGGACGTCACCTACGCCGCGCCGGGAGGCAGCAGCCTGACCGGCACGATCGCCGGGATCGAAGGCGGGCCGGCTGCGGCCGTGGGGCATATCCAGCCGGCGATCGACGCGCACTACCTGTTCAACGGCTGCATCATCGCCGCGGCGGAGTGCGGACCGCCATCACTCCCGCCGCCGCCACCGCCTTCACCACCGCCGCCGCCACCGTCGCCACCCAGGATCACCCTGACGGACAGCGAGATCACCTCAGCGCTTGGCGGTCTCTATCCGTTCCTGCCCGGATCCCCGCCGCCGGTCGCGACGCTGCCGAAGCTGGTCCTGGTTGCCGTGCCGCTGCTGCGGGGACTGGCACCGCAACTGACCGATACCGACGTCGTGCCGCCCAACATCTCCTACCTGGATTACTGAGCATGCTGGCAGCACCCTCTCCGGCGCTTCGCGCCCGCCTCTCCCGCAAGCGGGCGAGGCTCGGTCTGCGCCATTGGCTTGCACCTGTTGCCATCGTTTCGCTGCTCGCGGGATGCGCGGAGCCGCGCTCGTCGGACTATGTCGGCGGCGCGGGCGCGCCTGCCGCCGATGCCGTCAGTCTGGGCAAGAACGCCAGCGGCGAGACCTGCAACCAGTTGCCGGGCGAGGCGCCCGATACGGTGGCGGTATTCTGCGGCAACTGGCAGCAGCCGGCGGCGCGGATCCAGCGCGTCACCGCGGCCGCCTCGCCGATGCAGGCCGCCGCCTCGGGTCCGTGGCGCGACACGCTCGATCCGCGCTTTGTGTGCGATGCCCCGGTCGCCAGCTCGATCCTGGGCGATATGCCGGTCGCGGTGATGCAGTGCCGGCGGCGGATTGGCGGCTGGCCGCAGGTCGCGATGGTGGCCGGCGCGGGGGGCCGGCTTTACGAGGCGGATGGGATCCTGCCGACGCTCGGGGTCATGGAACGTGCGATCGGCGTGCTGTCGGGGCGCACCAGCGCGCCGGCAGCGGCGCTGCCGCAATCCGCTGCCGACAGGCTGATTGCCGCGCAGCTCGCCGCGCGGGCGTTCAGCGCCGGCGATGTCGGCGAGTATCAGCGGCTGATGGCGATCGGCGCGCGCGCCAATCTCGCCGAGGACTTCGCGGCGGCGGAAACCGCGTATCGCGCCGCGCTGGCGCTGCAGCAGAAGGTGCTGGGCCGCAACGACCCGGACACCGTCACGCCGCTGGTGCATCTGGCGCTGCAGGTCTCCGACCAGGGGCGCTTCGCCGAGGCCGATGCGCTGTTCCGGCAGGCGGAGGTGCTGGCGCCGCGTGCCAGCGACAAGGCAGCCGTGGCACGGCTGCGGCACTATCAGGCGCTGCACGCGCTGAACCAGGGACACGAACAGCAGGCGCTGTCGCTGCTGAGCGAGGCGGAGCGCAACTACGCGGCGGTGCTGCCGCCTGATGCTTTGCAGGGCACACCGGCGGGTGCCCGCGTTCAGCTAGCCTCGGCGGGCGATTTTCCACCGCTGCCGAACGAACGCCTGATGACCGATCCGACCGCGCAGTCGGCGCTGCTGGGGCTGATCGAGGTGCGCCGCTATCGCGCCATCGTGCTGCGCCGGCTGGGCCGGCTGGCGGAAAGCGAGGCAGCGATCGCGTCCGCCCAGGAGCTGGCCCGGGCCAACCAGATCGGCGTGCCGCTGGTCGCGGCGCGCCTGACCCGCACCACGGCGACCACAGACGAGGTGCGCGGCGACGAGGGGCTGGCCGATTCGGGGCTGTCGCTGTCGCGGCAGAACTTCACCCAGGTGGTGCCGCAAACCCGCCCGGTGGCGGTGACGGCGCTGCTGCAGGCCGGGGTGGCGGCGAAGCAGGGCGACGCGGCGCGCGCGCTGACACTGTGCCGTCTGGGAGCCGGGTTGCTGCGCGAGCTGCGCGCCGGCACCGATCCCACTCTGCTGGAGCCCTGCCTCGCGACCTACGCCGCGGAAGCAGGCCGCCAGCCCGGCGAGCGGCAGGCGCTGCTGTCGGACATGTTCGAGACCGCGGAGCTGGCGCAGGACAGCGTGACCAGCCGCGAGATTGCCGAGGCGGCGGCGCGGCTGGCGGCGAATGCGAAGGATCCGAAAGTGGCGGAGGCGATCCGGCGCCGGCAGGACGCCCAGGACCGGCTCGCCGATCTCTATCGGCAACGCGATGCGCTGGCAGGTGACGCACCGCCAGGCACGGTGTCGCCGGGCGCCGCGGCGAACCCCGCGGAGCTGGACAAGCGGATCGCCGATGCGCAGTCGGAACTGTCGGATGCCGATGGGGCATTGCAGACCGCGTCGCCGAACTACGGGCAACTGGTGCAGCAGGTCGTTCCGGCGGCCGATGTGCTGGCGGCGCTCGGTCCGGACGAGGCGCTCGCGGCGATCACACTGACCGGCCATGGCGGCTGGACCTTCCTGTTGCGGAACGGCGCGATCGACGCCGCGCCGGTCAGGGGCGACGCCGCCCGGGTCACCGGGCTGGTCAAGCGCATCCGCGCGAGCATCGAGCAGCAGACGGAGGCGCTGCCGGCGTTCGACACCGCATCGGCGCAGACGCTCTACGATGCGATATTCGGTCCGCTCGCGACGCGGCTGGCCGGCACGAAGTCGTTGGTGGTGGCGCCGTCGGGTGCCTTGCTGTCGCTGCCGTTCCCGCTGCTGCTGACCGGACCCGCCGATGCGGGCAACCTCGCCGGTGCGCCCTGGCTGATCCGGCGGATGACCATCGCCCATGTTCCGTCGGCGGCGAACTTCGTGGCGCTGCGCAAGGCGGGAACATCGCGCGCGGCGCATCCGTGGTTCGGCTTCGGCGGCTTCCACCCGGTGACGCTGGCACAGGCGCAGGCGACCTTCCCCGGCGCCGCCTGCGCCGAGTCGGCACGTCTGTTCGCGTCGCTGCCGGCACTGCCGTTCGCCAAGCGCGAGCTGGACGCGGCGCGGGCGCTGCTTGGCGCGTCTCCCTCCGACGAACTGCTGGACGCCGGGTTCACCGCCGCGGCGGTGCGGCGGGTCGGGCTGAAGCAGTACCGCATCCTGCACTTCGCCACCCACGCGCTGCTGCCGGCGGAACTGCGCTGCCAGAACGAACCGGCGATCGTCACCTCCGCCCCGCCGGGCGCGCGGGACGCATCCGGGGCGCTGCTGACGGCGGGCGATGTGACCGGGCTCGATCTGGACGCCAACGTGGTGATCCTGTCGGCCTGCAACACCGGCGGTCCGGGCAGCAGCACGGGCGGCGAGAGCCTGTCCGGACTGGCCCGTGCGTTCTTCTTCGCGGGGGCGCGCTCGCTCCTGGTCACGCACTGGTCGATCAACGACCAGAGCTCGGCGTTCCTGGTGGCCGACACGCTGCGCCGGCTGGCCTCGGGCGGGAATGGCGGACTGGCGGGTGCGTTGCAGGCGGCCCAGCTTGGCATCATCGAGCGCGCCGGGAAGGACCTTCCGGCCAATCTGGCGCACCCGTTCTTCTGGGCGCCGTTCGCGCTGATCGGCGAAGGCCGCAGCGGCGCCGCCGGCACGGCCGCCCGCGGCGGAGTGTAGCACAGCCGACGCCGCTGCATTGCGCGCTGACGGAATCGTTCAGCATGGGCGAACGCGCGTCGGTCGGTACGCGCCGATTTCATCCCGATTGCCCGGTGCCCGAACATTCGGGAACTTTTCCCGCGGAATTCGGGAAGTTGTGCGATGGCGAACCTTGCCTTGCCGCGCCAGACTTCAGCGAAGAGCGCCGGGGGGAGCCAGACGTTGTTCCATCGGATACTGGACGGTGCCCGCACCGCATGCCTGTTCGCGGGCCTGGCGGCGGTGCTGTGGTTCGCCGCGGCTTCCGGCGAGGCACAGGAGAACCCGCCGGAAGCGGCCACGACGCTCCCCCCTGTCAACGTCACGGCGGCACCGATCCTGCCTGGCCTGCCGGACCTGGAGAAAGTTCCATCGACGGCACAAATCTTCAATCGCGGCGCGATCACCCGCGACGGCTACCCCGCCCTCCTGAAGACACTCGGCGAGGGCGCCGGCGGGGTCACGGTGGACGATGCACAGAACAATCCCTGGCAGCCGAACCTGATCTATCGCGGGTTCGAGGCATCGCCGCTGGTGGGCGATCCGCAAGGTCTCGCGGTGTATGTCAACGGGTCACGCTTCAACCAGCCGTTCGGCGATACCACCAACTGGGACCTGATACCCGACATCGCGATGGACCGGATCGACCTGGTCGGATCGAACCCCGCATTCGGTCTCAACGCGCTGGGCGGTGCGCTCGCCGTGCGCATGCGGGACGGATTCACCTATCATGGCGCGGAAGCAGAACTACTGGGCGGATCCTTCGGGCGCATCCAGGGCTCGTTCCAGTACGGAGTCGAGTCGAACAACACGTCTGCCTATATCGCCGGGACGGGCATGCACGAGAATGGCTGGCGCGACTTCTCGCCTTCCACACTCCGCCAGCTCTACGGCGATGTCGGCTGGCGCGGCGAGGCGGCCGAGTTGCACGTGAACATCATGGCCGCGGACAACGACCTGGTCGGCAACGGCACCACGCCGGTCGATCTGCTCGATGTCAGCCGCTCCGCCATCTTCACGTTTCCCGATGAGACGAAGAACAAGTACGTGCGGGTCGGGCTGAACGGCACCTACTCCGTCAGCGATCAGACCACGATTCAGGTCAATGCGTATTACAGCAACCTCTCGCAGCGGACCTTCAACGGGGACGCGGCCACGGTCGAGCCGTGCGATGCGAATCCGAGCATCATGTGCCAGGAGGGTGGGCCGCCGCTCGCCGACCGCGCGGGCGGCACGGTGCCGAACTTCGTCAGCAACAGTCCGTATGTGACGATATTCGGCTTCAGCGATTTTGCCGGCGGCGGCCCCTACGCGTTCCTGAACAGGACGGCGACCGACACCAACGGCTACGGCGTTCAGGTTCAGGTGGACCACAGCTTCACTGTCCTCGGCATGACCCACCACCTGGCGGCGGGGGCGAGCTACGACGGGGGGTCCACCGAATTCACCGCGGACACGTTGCTGGGGGCGCTTTCGCTGGATCGCGGGTTCCTGGGTCCGGGAATCTCCATCGTGGCCGCCGATGGCTCGATCTCTCCGGTTCGGATCCACACGTTCAACAACTACTACGGCCTTTATGTGACGGATACCGTCGACATCACCAAGCGGTTGTCGGGCACGGTGTCGGCCAGGTTCAATTCGGCGCAGATCACGCTGCACGATCAGCTTGGCAGCGACCTGAACGGCGCACATAGCTTCAACCGGTTGAACCCGGCAGCCGGCGTCACCTACAAGCTGACCCCGGCAATCAGCGTATACGCCGGATACGCGGAGACGAACCGTGCGCCGACGCCGGCGGAGTTGTCGTGCGCGGATCCATCCGCACCGTGCAGCCTGACCAACTTCTTCGTGGGAGACCCGGACCTCAAGCAGGTCGTCGCTCACACATTCGAGGCAGGAGTGCGCGGCGTTCACAGCGATGGCTCGCAAACGAGGCTCGAGTGGAACGTCGGCCTGTTCCGTACCAACAGCGACGATGACATCCTGTTCGTGTCTGCTCCGACGGTGGGGCGGGCGTTCTTTCGCAACGTCGGCTTGACCCGGCGTCAGGGGATCGAGCTTGGCCTGCGCTTCCGTACCGAGCGCCTGAACGTCTATGCCAACTACGCCTTCACCGATGCCACATTCCAGACCGCGTTGACGCTGAACAGTCCGGATAACCCCTTCGCCGATGCCAACGGAATCATTCACGTGCAGCCTGGCGATAAATTGCCGGGTGTCCCGCGCAACCTGTTCAAGATCGGCGCCGACTACAACGTAAGCCCCAAATGGGTCATCGGCTTTTCCGCCATCGCCGCGACAGGCAAGTTCCTGGCCGGCGACGAATCCAACCTCAACCCGACGACTGGCGCTTACGGCGTTCTCAACGTGCATTCCAGCTATCAGATCACCGAGCACTTCCAGGCGTTTGCGCTGATCAACAACGTGCTGAACACCCGCTACGCCACCTTCGGGACATTCTCGCCGGTCACCGCTGTGCCGCTGATCCAGGCGCCGGGCTCGACCAACACCCGCAGCCTGAGCCTGGCGCCACCGGTCAGTGCCTTCGGCGGGGTCCGCGCGGTGTTCTGATCCCGGAGCAATCGCTCTGGCACTGCGCACCGGGCGCCCACCGCGGACAATGGGAATCGTATTGATAGCTGTCGGATTTGCCGCATTATCGCGCCGCATCAGCGGAAGGATTCGCATACATGCGTATTGCGATGATCGGCGGTGGCTACGTCGGCCTGGTGTCGGCCGCCTGCTTCGCCGAGTTCGGCACCGATGTCGCGGTGGTGGAGGTGGATCGCGAGAAGCTGGCCGCGCTGCACGAGGGCCGCATGCCGATTTATGAGCCGGGGCTGGAGAAACTGGTGGCGGAGAATGTCGCCGCCGGCCGCCTGGCCTTCAGCGCCGACCTGCCCGCGGCGGTCCGCGCCGCCGAGGCGGTGTTCATCGCGGTCGGCACACCGACCCGGCGCGGGGACGGCCATGCCGACTTGTCCTATGTGTTCGCCGCGGCCGAGCAGGTGGCGCGGGCGCTGACCGGGTATGCGGTCATCATAACGAAGTCCACCGTGCCGGTGGGTACCAGCCGGCGCATCGCGGAGATCGTGCGGGCGGCGCGCCCGGACCTCGACTTCGACGTTGCGTCCAATCCGGAGTTCCTGCGCGAGGGCAACGCGCTCGGCGACTTCATGCGCCCCGACCGGGTGGTGATCGGCACGGAGAGCGGGCGCGCGCGCGACATCCTGCGACAGCTCTATCGCCCGCTCTACCTGATCGAGGCGCCGATCGTGTTCACCGGCATCGAAACGGCCGAGCTGACCAAGTACGCCGCGAACGCCTTCCTGGCGATGAAGGTGACCTTCATCAACGAGATGGCCGATCTGTGCGAGAAGGTCGGCGCGGATGTGCACGACGTGGCGCGCGGCATTGGGCTGGACGGCCGTATCGGGCGCAAGTTCCTGCACCCGGGGCCCGGCTATGGCGGATCGTGCTTTCCCAAGGACACGCTGGCGCTGATGCGCACCGCGCAGGATTACGACGCGCCGTCACGCCTGGTGGAGACCACGGTGGCGGTGAACGATGCGCGCAAGTCGCATATGGCGAAGCGGGTGATCGCGGCCTGCGGCGGCGCGGTGCGCGGCAAGACGATCGCGGTGCTGGGACTGACCTTCAAGCCGGAGACCGACGACATGCGCGACGCGCCGTCGCTATCGATCGTGGCGCGGCTGGCGGGCGATGGCGCGGCGATCCGGGCGTTCGATCCGGAAGGCATGCAGCAGGCGAGGCCACTGTTGCCGGACAGCGTGACCTATTGCCGCGATGCGTTCGACGCAGCCAAGGGTGCGGATGCGCTGGTGCTGATCACCGAATGGAACGAGTTCCGCGCACTCAGCCCGGCGCGGTTGCGCAACACCATGCGCGGGCGGGTGCTGGTCGATCTGCGCAACGTGTACGACCCGGTGGCGATGCGGCAGGCGGGGTTCGATTACCACTGCATCGGCCGGCCGGCGAGCGATGGCGGGTGACCGGGAGGGAGGGGTCATCGCGCAAGTTCGCGGTTTGTCAACGCGTCTGCGATAGCATCGGCGCATGCATATCACGGTCTGCATCTGCACGCGCGACCGTCCTGACTATGTGCGGGACTGCCTGCTCGGACTGCAGCGGCAGACGGCCGGCGACAGGTTCGACATCCTGGTGGTGGACAGCGCGTCGGCGGCGGACAACGCGGCGCGGCTCGAGCAGATCGCCGCCGCGTTTCGCAATGTCCGGCTGCTGCGGATCGAGCAGCCGGGGATCAGCGTTGCGCGCAACGCCGGAGCCGAGGCGGCGCGCGGCGAATACATTGCATATATCGACGATGACGCGATCGCCGCGCCTGACTGGGTCGAGCGCATCGCCGCCGCGATCGGCGAGGCGGATGCGCCGCCGGCGCTGATCGGGGGACGCATTCTGCCGCGGTGGGAAGCGCCGCTGCCGGCCTGGTGGCCGCCGAGTTTGCGCGGCACGCTGTCGATCATCGAACATGAGGGGCGCGGCGAATACCGCTCGCCAGGGGTGCCGCGCGGGCTGGAACCGTACGGCGCAAACATGGTCGTGCATGTCCCGACGCTGCTGGCGTTGGGCGGGTTCGCGCGCGACAGTGGCCGTGACGGCGGCGCGCTTTTGTCGGACGAGGAGGTGCAACTGGCCTGGCGCCTGCAGGCGGCGGGATACTCGGCGCGCTACGACTCGCGGATCGTGGTGGAACACCAGATCCAGGCGAAGCGCCTGACGCCGGCCTGGCTGCTGTCACGGCTCTACTGGCAGGGGGTGTCCACCGTCCGGACGCGCCGGCAGCTTGGCCTGCGCGGCGCGGTGTGGCGCGAGCTGCCGCGGCGGGTGGCGGTGGCCCTGTTGTTCGCGCCGGCGGGCCTGCTGCCGCGCGGCGACGCCCGGCTGCTCGCTTGCCGCTGGCGGCTTGCCTACGCCGCGGGGTTCCTGTGCGCGGCACTGGGGGACGGGGTGCGTTCGGGCAATTGAAGCCGGTCGCCGGCCTTTCCATCGCATCTGGCCCGCCGCCGCATTCCGCGCCACACTCCCCGCCAGGACATTCGGCGAGGTTGGTCGATGCCTGGGAGGATCCTTGCCGCCCTCGCGGCCGCTGCCCTCTCCGCCGCCCCGGCGGCATTCGCCGAGAGGCAACTGCCGGAAGGCGAGGGCAAGCCCGTGCTGCAGCAGGCCTGCTTCGGCTGCCACGAGCCATCGCGCATCTTCGCTTCGGGTTACAGCCGGCAGGACTGGCAGAACGTTGTTCGTATGATGCTCAACGTCGGTGCGCCGGTGCCCTCGGACAAGGTCGCGGTGCTGACCGACTATCTCGCGAAGAACTTTCCGGAGAAACCCAAGCCGGCGCCTTCGCTGATCGGCGGCGCGAGTCAGATCGATATCAGGGAATGGGCGGTGCCGACCGCCGGATCGCGGCCGCACGACCCGCTTGCCTATCCCGATGGCTCGATCTGGTACACCGGCCAGATGGCGAACGTGCTGGGACGACTGGACCCGCACAGCGGCACGATCACCGAATACCATCCCGACATTCCGGACTCCGGGCCACATGGCCTGGCCGCCGATCGCGACGGCAACATCTGGTTCACTGGCAACTTTGCCGGCTACATCGGCAAGCTCGATCCCAGGACAGGCCGGTTCACCGACTACCGGCTGCCTGATCCGAGGGCGCGCGACCCGCATACGCCCCTGTTCGACCGCCGCGGCATCCTGTGGTTCACCGTGCAAGGCGCCAACATGGTCGGACGGCTCGATCCGGCGGCGGGTCAAGTCAGGCTGGTGAACTCGCCCACTCCGAGGTCGAACCCGTACGGCATGGTGATCAGTTCGCGCGATATCCCCTGGTTCTGCGAGTTCGGCGCCAACAAGCTCGCCAGCATCGATCCCGACACCATGGCGATCCACGAATACGTGCTGCCGAACCCGGCGAGCCGTCCGCGCCGCATTGCGATCACGCCGGACGATGTCATCTGGTACTCGGATTATGCACGAGGCTATCTTGGCCGGTTCGACACCAAGACAGGCAAGGCGGAGGAATATGCCTCGCCCGGCGGGGCCAATTCGATGCCGTACGGCATCGTCTATCTGAAGCGCGCGGTGTGGTACAGCGAATCAGGCGTGCGGCCCAACACGCTGGTACGGTTCGATCCGGCAACCGAGACATTTCAGAGCTGGGCGATCCCCTCCGGCGGCGGCGTTGTGCGCAACATGATGGTGACGCGCGACGGCAATATCGCCATGGCGGAGAGCGGGGTGAACCGCGTGGCGCTGGTCGTGGTGCAGTAGCGGCGGAGTTCTGTGTTCCGATTCCGAAGTCCTTCGCACTTCAGAATCGGGCCACTGTCCTTTGTTTGAGCGGCCTGCTTATCCCCGCCGTTCGCCGCGGAATGCGACGAACTTCAGGGGCAGGACACCAGCCGGCGTAATCTTCAGACACAGCGTAATTTCAGACGATGATAATTTGCTTGACAGTCGAGGCGGGGACGCAGTCTGCTCGCGCGTTCGCCGTCAAATCGAAGCGCGCTCCGTCACTTTTGGTGAAGCACTGCCGCACAACGCGACAGGCACGGTACACGAGCCGAAGCTCTGCGGGAGATTGTCTGACCCGGCCGCGCTTGCGGCGCAATGAGGCGCCGGCAGGGGTGTTTGCACATCTCGATGCAACTCGGAGGTGTTCCGCAACTCGGAGGTGTTCCAATGGCAATGAGGCCTGACCCGACCTTCCACGCTTCGCCGAAGCTGGCGATGGACGCCGCGCCGGAGAACTTCGCCTATACATTGCTGCTCAGCCCAGACTTTTCGCAGGCTGACGCGCTCGCAGTGATCGACGTGAAGCCTGGCTCGTCCACCTTCAGTCAGATCGTCCACACGGTGACGATGCCGTACACGGGAGATGAGTTCCACCATTTCGGCTGGAACGCCTGCTCGTCGGCATTGTCGCCATTGACCGGCCACGCCTTCCTCGAACGGCGTTATCTGATCATTCCTGGTTTGCGGTCTTCGCGCATTTATGTGGTGGATACGCAGCCGAATCCCACCAAGGCGAAGATTCACAAGATCATCGAACCCGAGGAGGTTTTCAAAAAGACCGGCTATTCGCGGCCTCATACGGTGCACTGCGGTCCGGAAGGCATTTATGTCAGCACCCTTGGCGGTGGCGGCAAGGATGGCACCGACGGGCCGCCCGGCATCTTTATCATGGATTGCGAAACGTTCGACATCCTTGGGCGCTGGGAGATCGATCGGGGTCCTCAGCGACTCCACTACGACTTCTGGTGGAACCTGCCACGCGACTACATGGTTTCGAGCGAGTGGGCGTTACCGCCGCAATTCGAGAATGGGATCGTACCGGAGGACCTGCTGTCGAACAAGTATGGCCATCGGATCCACTTCTGGGATCTGAGAGGCCGACGCAACGTGCAGACGATCGATCTTGGAGCCAACCATCAGATGGCGCTTGAGGTGCGACCCGCGCACGATCCGGTTCGCGAGTACGGCTTCGTGGGTGTCGTGGTCGACACGACAAACCTGGAAGGCTCGATCTGGACCTGGTGGCGCGAGGGCGGCAAGTTTCACATTGAGAAGACCGCGACTATTCCGCCCGAGCCAGCGTCCAAGGAACGGTTGCCGCCGCTGTTGCAGGGGCTCGGCGCAGTGCCGCCGCTGGTGACCGACATCGACCTCTCGATGGATGACCGGTTCCTCTACGTCGCGTGTTGGGGGACCGGAGAGATGCGCCAGTACGACGTCACCGACCCACGGAAGCCGACGCTTGCGGGCTCGGTCCACGTCGGCGGCATTGCCCGATGCACTCCCCACCCCAATGGCAAAGCGTATGCAGGCGGTCCGCAGATGGTCGAGATCAGCCGCGATGGCAAGCGGGTTTACTGGACCAACTCGCTTTATTCGACCTGGGACAACCAGTTTTATCCCGATGGGGTACCCGGCGCAGAGGTGATGGCGCATGCGAGCCCGAGCGGCGGGCTCGAGCTGGCGCCGGACTATTGGGTGAGCTTCCCCAACGGGTACCGGGCGCACCAGATCCGGCTCGAGGGCGGTGACTGCTCGACCGATTCATTCTGCTATCCATCCGTTTGAATTCGAGCGGAGCGGATTGGACGCTGGCCAGTCTGTGGCTGGCTGTCGTCGCGAGTGGCCTCTATCACGGGGTGAACCCTGGGATGGGATGGCCGCTCGCCGTTTCGGCGGGGTTGATGGAACGGAGTTCGTACGCCTTCGGCAAAGCGCTCTGGCCGCTGACGGTCGGCCATCTGCTCGCAATGCTGTTGGTAATTCTTCCGTTCGGGCTGCTGGTTGCCTTGGTCGCATGGCAGCGCCAGATCCAGATCGGCGCCAGTCTCCTGGTCATTGGGTTCGGCGTATTCCGGCTGGTGAATCGGCGGCATCCACGGGTTTTGGCGCGAATCCGACCGTCACATCTGGCGCTGTGGTCATTTGCGGTGGCGCTCGCGCACGGCGCGGGATTGATGCTCTTACCGATTTACCTCGGGCTTTGCCGGGCCGCCGGTCTCGACAGAAGCCACGAGGCAGCCGGCACCCTAGTGAACGCCAATCTGGGCATGGCCATCCTGGTCTCCGTGGTCCACTCGGTCGCCATGATTGCAGGCGGTGGCTTCCTGGCCTGGCTGGTCTACCGCTATCTGGGCCTCAGATTCGTGTCGCGGAGTTGGTTCGATCTGGATGCGCCTTGGATCTGCAGCCTCATACTGGTGGGGGCTGTCTCGCTTTCGGTCAGCTTGATCGATTGGCCCTGATCGCCAGTCGCCGGCGAAAACCAATGTCCAATGGCGAGAACCCGGCCGAGGGGGTGGCCGTGGTGCCGTGCACGGTTTGCTCTGCGCGTGGCTCAGATGTCGGGCCGGGTGCCAGTGGACCAGTCGTTGGGAACCCGATTCCGCCTCCGGTCGTCAGGCGGCAGCTCACGCGCGCGCCGGCGGCAATGAGCCCAGCACGATTCCGGCCGCCGCCTGGCAAGGCTCGATCACCGGTACGCCGGCGGCGTCCTCGACCGCCGCGCGGTGGTGCGCCATGCCGGTGCAGCCCAGGATGACAGCGCCGGCGCCCGCCGCCGCACAGGCCCGGCCGGCCTCGATCAGGCGTGCCCGCGCCGCTTCGGCGTCCAGCAGCGTCTGCATTGTTACGTTCAGTGCCACCTCGGCGGCGAGGCGGGCCTCCAGGCCCATCGCCCGAAGGGTGGCGAGGTGGCGCGCCTTCGAGGCCTGGACGATGGCGATCACGCCGAACCGTTCGGCGCGTGCCGCCGCGGCGGCCACTGCGCAGCGGAACACGCCGAACACCGGCTGGCGGGTGGCGGTGCGCGCCGCCTCGATGCCGGGGTCGGAGGCGCAGGCGATGACGTAGGCATCGGCTGGCTCGCGCTCGATCAACCGGCACAGCGGTTCCACCACGCCGTACCAGTCGCGCCAGTCGTAGATCGCCGGCGGGCCCTCGCGCAGGGTCATCACCTCGAACCGTGGCGCGCCGGCCCAGCGAAACGGCGCGAGCGCGGCCGCGATGCCGTCGGAACAGGCAACCGACGAGTTGGGGTTGACCACCAGAATACGTGCCATGCAGATACAGTCCGCCCTCTGGCCGAGCCGATCAAGCGGACCGATATGGGCACTGAACCTGCGAGGACCCTGTTTGATGGCCCCGATCCGCTGGCAGCCCGACCGAACCACACCGAAACCGCCCTGGGCGGTGCCGTCGCTGGGCACCGCCATGGTGCGCGGCCTCAACGGACGCTGCCCGTCCTGCGGCCAGGGCCGGCTGTTCCGCGGCTTCCTGAAGGTGGTGCCGGAGTGCGAGCATTGCCGCGCCCCGCTGGGCCTCGCGCGCGCCGACGATGCGCCGCCTTATTTCACCATCCTGATCGTCGGGCATATCGTGATCCCGGCGATGCTGATCATGCAGAAGACCTCCGATCCGCCGCTCTGGCTGCTGTCGGTGATTTTCCTGCCATTGACGCTGTTCCTGTCGCTTGGGCTGCTGCAGCCGATCAAGGGGGCCATCGTCGGGCTGATGCTCTGCTTCAACATGCTGAAACCCGACCCCGAACCGGGATGAGCCTTGCCTCTGGGCGCCTGTCCCGCGTGGTGCTGGACGGACAAGTCCCCTCTCGCCTGCCGCCGGCGGTGG
>DATBKQ010000395.1:0-2592 GCA_036555825.1 Acetobacteraceae bacterium
ATCGGTGACCGCATAGCTGCAGGACCACCACGTCTATATCGGCCTCCTCATAACCTGACCTCCTGGAATCAAGTGAACGGCTGCAAGTTCTGCTGGTTCCTTACCGCTCGACGACGGAGTTCCCGGGGAGAAGGGACTTGCTGCTTAATGATCGGCGTGTTGTCGGGGAAGGCGGTTGCGGGGCAATTCCTTGCATCGGGTTGACGGTAGCGGGTTGCTGAGATTGCTGCATGACGATGCGGGTGAGTTCTACGCGTGAACTGATATTGAGCTTGCGGAATGCCTGGCGCATGTAGAAGGCCACGGTGTGGGAACTGATATACATGCGGTTGGCGGCCTGCCGGTTACTCAGTCCCTGGGCGACGAGTTCGGACGCGGCGCGTTCGGCGTCGGTCAGGCTTTGCCATCCGGAGACGGGCCTGTCGGTTGATTGCGTCCGGTGGCGGCGGCGGACGCCGAGCTTGCGGAGCCGACGGCGGATACGAGCCATGTCGGCAGTCGCGCCGGTCAGCTGGTATCCGCCGAGTGCTTCCTCCAGGTGGTGGACGGCTCGGTCCCGGTCCCCCTGCCTGGCGTGCAGGACGCCGAGGTCTTCCGCTGCGGAAGCCTTAGCCCACGGGTCATGGTGCTGCGCCGCGGCCTCAGCCAGGTGCGCTGGGTCTTGGCCGACAAGTCCCATGTTGTGAGCCACCGCGGCGGTGATGGGAGCGAATCCGGGATTGTCGGCGGCGAGGGATTCGGCGGTTCGGGCGGCGATGGCGGCCAGCTCATTGTTGCCCGCGGCCAGTGCGGTGCGTATCAGCCAGGTTGCCGTGGTGGGGTCGCCGAGCAGGAGCCCCCGGTGCGCAGGGAGATCGGCGCAGACCTGGCGGATGCGGCCGATAGCGGCAGTCGGCCCGTCGCGTCCTTCGCCGACCTGGGCTTGGGCCATGGCGGTTTCCGCACGCGCGTAGGTGTCAGCAAAATGCGGGCCCGGCGCGGAGCGGCTGGCGACGTGAAATGTTGCAGCGGCGATGTCGCCACGGCGCAGCGCTATCACGCCGAGAATGCAGTGTGCGGTCGAAGCGTACCCGTGCGCCCCCATGGTCTCAGCAATGGCCAGAGCCGCCTGGCCTGCGGCGGCGGCGTCGCTCAGCCGGCCGTTGGCCATATGGATGCGTGCGTGCAGAATGGACAACACCGCCTGGGCTGGGATGCCGTCAAGCGCCTGGTTGTCCGCGGACCGCAGGATACTCTCCGCTTCGTCGAGCTGGCGCAGGTCGACAAGGGCGGCGGCCAGGGCGAGCAGCGGCTGGAAATGCCGGGCATCTGGGGAGACCCCGGTGCCGTAGCGGCAAGCATCACGGAACAGCTCGAGCCCTTCGCCGATCTGGCCCTTATCCCAGCTGATCATCGCGCGGGTGACCAGGGCCGCCACTACGGCATGACGGTGGTACTGGCTTGGCGCGGCAAGGATGGTGTCGGCCATAGGCTCGGCGAGTTCGTCGCGCAACCCGGCAACGGCCTGCAGTTGCGCGGTCATCGCCTGGTCTCGCAGGTCGCGAGGAAGCTGCGGCTGGGCCAGTACCACCCTGGCTTCGGCGCGGGCGTCGCTGGCCCGGCCACGGGCGCACAGGATCGACGACAAAGCGCACCGCAGCCGGGCCTCCGCAACGGGCGGCAGGGGCTTGGATAGCGTGTCCTGGGCGACCCGGAGGGCCTGGTCCAGCCGACCGGCGGCGGTAAGAGCTTCGGCGGCGGCCACCGAGCGGGACGGTGCGTCCCGATGACTGGGATGTGTCAGTTCCAGCGCACGCATCGCCAGATCGGCCGCGGTCTGGGGAGACGAACACACTGTCTCTGCCGCCGCCCTGTCAAGGTCGGCCAGCGACGCGGAGTCGCCCGGATGCGCGGCTTCGAGCAGGTGACGGGCGACCAGGACCGGCGATTCCCCGCGGTTCAGCAGGATCTCGCCGTATTGGCGATGCAGCGCCTTACGCGCTGGCCGTGGGGTCATGTCGCTGACAGCGCGGCACAGGAGTTCGTGCCGGAATGAGAATGCGCTTTCAGCGGCGGTCATAAGCCCGGCGCTCATCGCCTCCTCTATCGCGGGCAGCAACGCGGTCGGCGTTTCGCCGAGCATCTCGGCCGCGTCCTCCAGCCGGAACGAAGGCCCGAGCACAGCCGCTGTCACCAGCAGGTGCCGGGCCGATTTACTGAGGCCATCGAACCGCCGCTGCGCGACACGGTGAAACCGCTGCGGCAGCTGGGCGGAAGCCCGCACGGCGCGGCCGCCGGTGACGTGCACGGCGTTATCGTCGCGCAGGCCGTGGATCAGTTCGGTGAGCAACGAGGGATTCCCGGCGGCGCCAGAGGCCAGGGCGAGCAAGCTGATGTCTGGCAGCGCGCCAAACGCGTCCGTAAGCAGCGCCGCCACCGCGTCATCACCGAGCGCGGCCAAGGCAACACGAACGGCACCGTCTTTCTCCAGGATGCCGAACAGATTTTCCGCGTCTTGCTGCTGCGTGTTAGACCGGGCAAGGATCCAGGCGATCGGGTGCCGCTTTAGTTCCCTTGGCAATGTCCGCAGCGCCACTAGCGTGGCAGGGTTTG
>DATBKQ010000396.1:0-8789 GCA_036555825.1 Acetobacteraceae bacterium
GGAGTACCACGATCTGCCTGAGCCGCGATTGTCGGCAATTCGGTCTGACCGCGCCGGCGCAGCGTTTCATCGGTTCCGACCTGCTGATCCTTGCGCCTGAACACGGGGATCGTGTCCCGGACGAGTTTGCCGGCGCCTTCGATCGCATCGAACAACTTCCTGACGAGGCCATTCGCCAGGCTGGGCGGACATTGCAGACCGTGGCGGTGTTTCGCGCCGACCGGCTGCACGCCCCACCACGTTGACTTTACCGCAGGGTGCCGATCCGGCTGGCCGTCAGCTTGCTTTCACCAGAATCCCGTGCTTGCGCCGGGCATGCTGTGTGACAGACTGGCCGCACGCGGCCGGATATGCTCGCCGGTCGCTGGCCGATCGATAATGAGGGGGGAAGCAGATGGACAAGTCTCGACGCGTCGGCGCCGAATTCTTCGGCACCTTCTGGCTGACCTTCGGCGGTTGCGGCAGTGCCGTGCTGGCCGCCGCGTATCCGTCGCTGGGCATTGGCTTCCTTGGCGTTGCCTTGGCGTTCGGGCTGACGGTGCTGACGATGGCCTATGCCGTCGGGCATATCTCGGGCGGCCATTTCAATCCGGCGGTGACCGTCGGGCTGTGGGCCGGAAAGCGCTGCGCGACCGGCGATGTCATCCCCTACGTCGTGGCGCAGGTGATCGGCGCCATCGTGGCCGCTGCGGTGTTGTACTGGATCGCATCAGGCAAGCCGGGGTGGGTGCCGGACAGGTTTGCGTCGAATGGCTATGGCGCCCTGAGCCCTGGCAAGTACAGCCTCGGGTCCTGCCTGGTGATGGAACTGCTGATGACGTTTTTCTTCCTGCTGATCATCATCGGCTGCACGTCCAAGGGCGCGGCAGTGGGATTTGCCGGAATTCCGATCGGTCTGGCGCTCACGCTGATCCACCTGGTGTCGATCCCGGTGACCAACACCTCGGTCAACCCAGCGCGCAGCACCGGTCCCGCGTTGTTCGCCGGCGGCGAGTACGTATCGCAGCTCTGGCTATTCTGGGTAGCGCCGATTGTTGGCGCCCTCATCGCCGGATGGGTGACGCGCTGGCTGCACGAGACTGAGAACGCGCCTCTGGCAGCCTAGTCTAGTATCGACTTTCCATGAAAGTCGATACGTCGCCCCTTTGTTCAAGTATCCGATTCACGCGGCGGAGCGTGGCCGCAAGCGACTCACGCTCCTCTGCGATCGGATACCAGACGTAGGGCCGGCACACCAGGCTGATGGGACAGCCTTGCGTGCCGGTCCGGTCGCGGGTCACTCGGCCGCCGCGGCGACCTCCTTCGCACGCAGCGCTGCGATCTTCGCCTGAGCGCGCGCGCGCCGCTCGTCGAACTTGGCCAGCCGGCGCTGCGGGTTCGGGTGAACCACATTGTCATCCGATCCGGGGTTCTTCTGCGCGCCCGCCCAGCCATGCGCGGCGATGTCGAAGATGATGCCGCTGAGGTCGGTATGCTTCACCTCGTAACCGTCGGGATTGTTCGGATCGCCCATGATCCAGGTGGCGCCCGCGTTGCGAGCGATCTTGCCCTGCTCGACCACATCGTCGACCCAAAAGCCGATGTGGTGGATGCCGACGAAATCCTTGCCGGTGCCCTGCGAGGCTTCGTCGGTCTTGAAGTGCAGGATGGCGAGATTGACGATGCCGTCGGTCAGGAAAACCCCTTCGGCCAGCGGGCCGTCGAGCTCGGTGACCTCCTGCAGGCCGACGGCCTGCTTGTAGAACTCGGCGGTCTCCCAGGGATCCTCGACGCTGAGCGCGACGTGACGGATCCGGCCTTTGGTCTGCTCGGTCATGGACTGCTCCCTTGCGGTTGTGACTCTGGGTCAAGCGTAGCCGGAACCCGGCGCGTTACCTAGTACCCGATCGCAGAGGAGCGTGAGGCGCTTGCGGCCACGCGCCGCCGCGTGAATCGGATACTTGAAAAACGGGTCGGTGCATTCTGGCCGGGCTGCCTGCCGGTGCGGCGACAGCCGCGATCCAGGGAAGGAAGGCGTACCGCGTCACGGTGCCAAGCCCTACATCGTCGCCCCAAGTACCCAGGGCGCGAACTCGGCTGCGCCGAAGTCGAACTGCTCGCTCTTGGTCCGCTCGCCGGACGCGACGCGCAGCATGAGGTCGAAGATGCGCTGGCCGCACTGCTGCACAGTCTCGTCGCCGTCGAGGATCGTGCCGCAGTTCACGTCCATGTCGTCGGCCATCCGCTGATACATCGGCGTGTTGGTGGCCAGCTTGATGGAAGGCGCGGGCTTGCAGCCGAACACGCTGCCACGCCCGGTGGTGAAGCAGACGAGGTTGGCGCCGCCGGCAACCTGCCCGGTCGCCGACACCGGGTCGTAGCCGGGCGTGTCCATGAACACGAAGCCCTTCGCCGTCACCTTCTCGGCATAGCCCACCACGTCCACCAGGTTGGTGCTGCCCGCCTTCGCCATCGCGCCGAGTGACTTTTCCAGGATCGTGGTCAGCCCGCCTGCCTTGTTGCCGGGCGAGGGATTGGCGTTCATCTCCGCCCCTTCGCGCGCGGTGTAGTCCTCCCACCAGCGCATCAGCGCGACGAGCTTTTCGCCCACCTCGCGCGAGACCGCGCGCCGCGTCAGCAGATGCTCGGCGCCGTAGGTCTCCGGCGTCTCCGACAGGATGACCGTGCCGCCGTGACGCACCACGAGATCGCTCGCCGCGCCGAGTGCCGGGTTGGCGGAAACACCCGAGTAGCCGTCCGATCCACCGCATTGCAGCGCCACCGTCAGTTCGCTGGCCGGCACCGGTTCGCGCCGCACCTGGTTGGCCTCGGCCAGCACCTCCTTCACGAACGCGACGCCTGCCTCGACGGTCCTGCGCGTTCCGCCCATCGACTGGATGTCCATGTTGCGGATGCGATCGGTCAGGCGCTGCTCCTCCATCAGCCCGCGGATCTGGTTCACCTCGCAGCCCAGGCCGAGCACGACGACATGGGAGAAGTTGGCGTGGCGGGCATAGCCGGCGAGCGTGCGGCGCAGCACCCGGAGCGGCTCGCTTTCCGTCATGCCGCAACCCGTCTTGTGGGTCAGCGCGACCACGCCATCGACGTTGGGGAACCCGGCCAGCGGGTCGTCGCCGGTGAACGGGTTGCGGCGGAACACGTCGGCGATCAGCCCGGCGACATGCGCCGAACAGTTCACGCTGGTGAGGATGCCGATGTAGTTGCGCGTGGCGATGCGGCCATCGGGCCGGGGGATACCGTCGAACGTCAGCGGCGTGTTCGCGTGGCCGGTCAGCCTGGCATCGACGCCGAACGCATAGTCCTTGGCGAAGTCGCCCATCCCGCAGTTCTGCACGTGAACGTGCTGGCCCGGCGCGATCGCGCGCGAGGCAAAGCCGATGATCTGGCCATAGCGACGCACCGGTTCGCCCGCGGCGAGCGGCCGTACGGCCACCTTGTGGCCGGCGGGAATCCGCTCCGTGGCGGCGATCCCTTCGGCGACCGGCGTGCCCGGCAGCAGCGTGGCGCGCGCAATCACCACGCTGTCGTCGGGATGCAACCGGATCACGGGCGGTGCGGCCATGTCGGTCTCCTTGCGGCGGAAAGATGAGATATAGCGAGCTATCCGCGGTTGGTGACGCCCGGCGATCAGCCCGGCGCCGGCTCGACGATGATCCGCCCGGTCATGCCGAAGAGGGCGTGCAGGAAATGCGTGCACTCCACCCGGTAGGTTCCGGGCGTCACCGGCACCGCGACGATCTCCACCCTGCTTCCGGCCGGGACTTCGACAACACCCGCCGCAGGAGCGGCCCCATTCGGAAATCTGCTGGCGGCGAAGAAGCCGGGCGCGCTGAAGTTGTGTCCGCCGGCGCTTTCATTCACCAGCTGCAGGTCCACGGGCACACCGGCCCGAAGCCGTATCAGTTCAGGCTCGATGGCGAAGCTGGACAGGCGGACAGTGAGCGTCGCAGCGCGGGAGTCCCGCACGCCCTGCGCCCGTATTGAGGCCGGCATCAGCGCGGTCGCAGCCGCCAGGCAGAGCAGCAGGCGGCGGGCGGGCATGACAGGACGTCCGCGGGCCATGAGACTGCGCATCGGCCGCCATATACAACCGCTCCTGCTCGCCGCGCCAATCGGAGGGAGCGCCGGTTCAGTGAAAAATACGATCATTCCAAGAAGTTTAATCGATTGGACAAACGAACACCGGAGCACTACTTGCCCCGCCGCGGTCGAACAGCCTCGACCGCGATTGGAGGCAGCATGGACGCCGTAACCAAGTGCCCGATGGGCGACCGTGTCAGCAGGGACGCCCTCGTCCGCAACATGACGAACCAGCTCTGGTGGCCGAACCGGCTGGACCTGTCGATCCTGCATCAGAACTCTCCGCTGTCCGATCCCATGGGACCGGACTTCGACTATGCCAAGGAGTTCAAGAGCCTCGACCTGAACGCGGTGAAAACCGACATCTTCGCGCTGATGACCACGTCGCAGGACTGGTGGCCGGCCGACTACGGCCATTACGGTCCGCTGTTCATCCGGATGGCCTGGCACAGCGCCGGCAGCTATCGCATCGGCGATGGCCGCGGCGGTGCCGGAACCGGCGCGCAGCGCTTTGCCCCGCTCAACAGTTGGCCCGACAATGCGAGCCTCGACAAGGCGCGCCGGCTGCTGTGGCCGATCAAGCAGAAATACGGCCGCAAGCTCTCCTGGGCCGACCTGATCATCCTGGCCGGGAACTGCGCGATCGAATCGATGGGCCTAAAGACCGCCGGCTTCGGCGGCGGCCGCGAGGACGTCTGGGAACCGCAGGACGACATCTACTGGGGGCGCGAGGGCAAGTGGCTGGCCGACGAGCGCTACAGCGGCGACCGCGACCTGGAAAATCCGCTCGCCGCCGTGCAGATGGGGCTGATCTACGTCAATCCCGAGGGTCCGAACGGCAAGCCGGACCCGCTCGCCGCGGCCCGGGACATCCGCGAGACGTTCCGGCGCATGGCGATGAACGACGAGGAGACGGTGGCGCTGATCGCCGGCGGGCACACCTTCGGCAAGACGCATGGCGCGGCAGTGCCGGCCGAGTATGTCGGTCCGGAGCCCGAGGGCGCCCCGATCGAGGAGCAGGGCCTCGGCTGGAAGAACAGCTTCGGCACCGGGTGCGGCCCTGACACGATCACCAGCGGGCTCGAGGGCGCGTGGACCAAGAACCCGGTGAAGTGGGACAACGGCTTCTTCGAGAACCTGTTCGGCTATGAGTGGGAGCTGACGAAGAGCCCCGCGGGCGCCTGGCAGTGGAAGCCGAAGGACGGCGCGGCGGCGGACACCGTGCCGGATGCGCACGATCTCAGGAAGCGGCACGCGCCGACGATGCTGACGACCGACCTCGCGCTGCGGATGGACCCGATCTACGCGCCGATCTCGCGCCGCTTCTACGAGAACCCGGATCAGTTCGCCCACGCCTTCGCCGAGGCGTGGTACAAGCTGGTGCATCGCGACATGGGCCCGCTGTCGCGCTATCTCGGCCCGGAGGTTCCGGCCGAGGCGCGCATCTGGCAGGACCCGGTTCCTCTCGTCGATCATCCACTGATCGATGCGGCGGACATCGCCGCGCTGAAGGCGAAGATCCTCGCCTCCGGGCTGTCGATCGGGCGGCTCGTTTCGACCGCCTGGGCCTCGGCCGCGACGTTCCGCGGCTCCGACAAGCGCGGCGGGGCGAACGGGGGGCGCATCCGCCTTGCGCCGCAGAAGGACTGGGCGGTCAACGAACCGGCGGAGCTGGCCGTTGCCCTGACCAAGCTCGAAGCGATCCAGAAGGAGTTCAACGCATCGCAGTCCGGCGGCAAGAAGGTGTCGCTCGCCGACCTGATCGTTCTCGGCGGCTGCGCGGCGGTCGAACAGGCGGCGAAGCAGGCGGGCCATGACGTCCAGGTTCCCTTCACGCCGGGCCGCACCGATGCGTCGCAGGAGCAGACCGATGTCGAGTCCTTCGCCGTGCTCGAACCCACGGCGGACGGGTTCCGCAACTACCAGAGCGGGGAGCACAGCCGGTCGCCCGAGGAACTGCTGGTCGATCGGGCGCAGCTCCTCACGCTGACCGCTCCCGAGATGACGGCGCTTATCGGCGGCTTGCGTGTCCTGGGTGCGAACTTCGGCGGGTCGGAACTTGGCGTGTTCACCAACCGGCCGGGGACGCTGACCAACGACTTCTTCGTGAACCTGCTCGCGGCAAGCACCAGCATGAAGTGGGAGGCGACCTCCGACGCCGGAATGGTGTTCGTGGCACGCGACCGGGCGACCGGCGAGAAGCAGTGGGCGGGCACGCGGGTGGACCTGATCTTCGGTTCGAACTCGCAGCTTCGCGCGCTGGCGGAAGCCTATGCGACCGCCGATGCGGGGCGGGCGTTCGTGGATGCGTTCGTCGCGGCCTGGAGCAAGGTGATGCACCTCGACCGGTTCGACCTCGCTGTGCGTTAAGAATTATAACACGGACTACACGGATTTGGCACGGATCACACGGATTGCGATAGGTGGGCGCTTCGCCTGCGCGAGGCGCATCAGAATCTTCTCCGTGTAATCCGTGCCGTTGGACCGCTTGCAGTCCAACCCGTGTAATCCGTGTTACTCCTTCTCCTGACCCGACGCGTGAGATCGCGGCGCGCGCAATCCCTTGTCTGAGGGTCCAGCGGCGGGTACCCTTGTCCGCCCATAGCGAATCGGTTCGCTGGGAACAGCCCACGGCGGCTTCAATAAGGGTGCTGCAGGCGCGCAGGAATGAGTCCGGGACCTGGACATAATCGATTGGCGGAACCCTTCCGGGAACAGTTTGTGCTCTTCCTGAAGGAGGCCATCGAGGCGTTCGCCGCGACAACGCCCGGATACGACCACGACAGGCGGTCGCGATGGGCGTATGCCTTCAACCCGACGCCGGACGGAGATCCGGAAAAGCCGGTATACGCGACGATGGCGGCGCTCAGAGCTCCCAATTTCGCGGCATTTCGCGTCGGCGTGACCGAGGGCGGACAGGTCGTCGTCGAGGTCGAACACCGCAAGCTGGTGATCCCGTACATAACGGACGATGTCGAGGATCCGGGCGAGTTCCCCAAGATCCAGCGGGGACTGCGGCAGATCGTCGAACATTTCGAGCGGGCGGCCGGCATGGCCCGGCATAACCTGTTCGGCCGTCTGGTGTCCGACCCCAACTACCGGAAACTTGCCGAGCAACGCCGCGCCGACCTCTCTCGTGGTGGATGAGGCACCCGGCCGCGGCCGACAGCATCAGGGTTCCGACACCCCGTCGCGGGCCACCACGCGGCCCCGTTTCACCACCGTGCGCCGCCCCGGCCGCTGCGCGACCGCCTCGGCGACTGTATCGGCCTCGACCAGCACCAGGTCTCCGTTGCACCCCTGGGCCAGCCCGTAGCCTTCCAGTCCCAGCGCCCGCGCACCCCCAGAGGTGACCACATCGAGCGCCAGCGACAGTTCATCGTCTCTCCGAAGGTTGTAGCGCTGGCCCACCAGCATGGCTCGCTCCAGCATGTCCGCATTGCCATACGGTCCCCAGGTGTCGCGGATGCCGTCCGACCCGGCGCACACCACTACCCCGGCCTGCAACAGGCGCTTCAGCGGCGGCACAGGCCGCGAGGCCGAGGCCGTGGTCATGATCGCGATCCGCGCCTCGGCCAGAGCGGCGATCAGCGGATCCACCACCGCCGCATCGGGCATACCGAGGCAGAATGCGTGGCTCACCATCACCTTCCCCTGCATTCCGAGCGCGATGGTCCGTTCGATGATCAGCTCCATCGAGAATGCGCCCATCTCGCCCGGCTCATGCACATGGATATCCACGCCGCGGCCGAACTTCTCGGCGAGACCGAACACCGTGTCGAGATGACCCTTCGGGTCGCGATCGATCGCGCATGGGTCCAGTCCGCCCACCGTCTCGGCGCCAAGCCGCAACGCTTGTTCGAGCAGTTCCACCGTGCCGGGCCGCACCAGCAGACCGCTCTGCGGAAATGCGACCAGGTCGATATCGACGACACCGGCGAGAGCCTTCCGCGTCGCCATTACACCCTCGATGCCCGCCACACCGCATTCCGTGTCCACGTCGACGTGGCTGCGGATGAAGGTGCTGCCATGCGAGACGGAGAGGTACGCCTGACGCTCGGACTGCCGCCTGGGATCGATCGGCAGACTTTTGCGGACCTTGCGCTCATTCTCGATCCTGTCGATCAGGCGAGGCCCCACCTCGTTGCGGTACCACGGCAGCCCGAGCAACGACTTGTCGAGATGGGTGTGCGCCTCCACCAGACCCGGCAACGCAATGCGTCCGCCACCATCCAGCACCGGCACATCGGCCGGTGCCGGACCACGCGCGATGCGGCCGGCCAGAATCAGGATATCCGCACGCTCGCCCCCAAGCGGGCGAACGTTGTCGACAAGCAGATCAGCCGGCATCGTCTATCCCCCTTCCTCGCGGGTCGATCCTCATTGTCGCACCTCGGCCGCGCAGCGCACACACCGAGCGTTGCCATCGCGATGCTGCGTTTCGAGATGCCGTGCGCGGTGGCGGAAGCCGCCTTCGTAATTCTGTTGATTTCTTGCCCAAACCTGCAAATCTGCGCCCCAAGTTCTCGCACACCTCTTCACGTACCGCGTATCCTTGTTGGTCTGCGCCGGGAGCCCCGCAGATGGATGGATCAGGCATTCCGATTGTTTCGACGGCAACCGAGTTTCTGCATCGGCAACTGGCCGCGATGGTCGGCCGATTCGCAAAGACCGACGGTGGGCACCAGACCAGCATTCCCGCACTCACT
>DATBKQ010000397.1:0-10032 GCA_036555825.1 Acetobacteraceae bacterium
GCCGATCCAGTTCATCATCGGCAGCACCGACCCGTTCTCGCACATCAACGATGTGGCGCAGAGATTCCTGCAGGACGCGCGCGCCAGCGGCCTCTTTATGTATCTCGATACCGACCTGCGCTACGACAAGCCGCAGACCACTGTCGAGATCGACCGCAGCAAGGCGGCGCTGCTCGGGCTGAAGATGAGCGACATCGGCAGTGCGCTGAGCGCCATGCTGGGCGGAGGTTACGTCAACTATTTCGGCCTGGACGGCCGGTCGTACAAGGTGATCCCGCAGGTGCAGCAGCGCTACCGCCTGAACGCCGATCAGTTGCTGAACTATTACGTGCGCACCTCGAGCGGCGCATCGGTTCCGCTCTCCACCGTTGCGCGCATCGTCACGCACACCGCGCCCGAATCGCTGAACCACTTCCAGCAATTGAATGATGCGATGATCCAGGGCGTGCCTGCGCCTGGAGTGGCACTGGGGACCGCGGTCAGTTTCCTGCAGGATCTCGCGGCACGCGAGCTGCCGGCCGGTTACTCGGTCGATTACGGCGGGCTGTCGCGGCAGTATGTGCAGGAATCGGGCGGCTTCCTGCTTACCTTCGGCTTCGCGCTGATCATTATCTATCTGTCGCTCGCGGCACTGTTCGAGAGCTTCCGCGACCCGTTCATCATCCTGGTCTCGGTGCCGATGTCGATCGCCGGTGCGCTGTTCTTCGTCGGCCTGGGCCTGGGCGGGGCCAGCCTGAACATCTACACCGAGGTCGGACTGGTCACCCTGATGGGATTGATCAGCAAGCACGGCATCCTGATCGTCGAGTTCGCCAACAACCTGCAGAAGGAGGGCCACTCACGGCGCGAGGCGATCGAGATGGCCGCCGGCATCCGGCTTCGGCCGATCCTGATGACCACCGCCGCGATGGTGCTGGGCGTCGTACCGCTGATCGTCGCCAGCGGCGCCGGCGCCGTGTCGCGCTTCAATATGGGCCTGGTGATCGCCTCGGGGCTGGCCATCGGCACGTTGTTCACGCTGTTCGTCGTGCCGGCGGTGTACATGCTGATCGCCGCGGACCACCATGCGCGCAGCAAGGTGGGGGAGGCGGTGCTGGCGGAGTGAGCGGTTTGCGCTGGAGTGTGATGAGGTCGGGTTGACCTCATCATGCTTTAGCTTCTTCGTTGAGCGCGTGATTCATATCTCCGGGCGATTCCGCTTGGCGTAGCGACCATAGCCGCCTCGATGCACGCCAGCCCTGCCATGCAGGTCTTTCGGACCCCACTGGGCGAGCCGGCGCGGTCGCGGCGATTTCGTCAACGCAGAGGCCACAAAGAACACCAAGTCCGCAAAGAAGAAAGTAGTACCGCTTCGCGCAAGCTCGCGAGCACCGCAGAGACCCGCTGCCCCTTGCGGGAGCGGGATGGCCCCTGGGCGTGCTAGGAATAATAATCCTGAAAAGGCAGACAACACACAGAGCGATCACAGTCGCCTCCGGTCACCACGTGCTGGCCTTACTCGGATCCGATTCGGGCACCTTTCTCCGCAACGGAGCGTTTCATCAGCAGCACAACGAACACGAGCGCGACCATGACAACCGCCAGCACCCAGAACACATCGAAGTAGGCGAGCGCCGATGCCTGTTGCCGGCGCAGATTTGCCAGCGCCCGCAAGGCCAGTTGCTGCGCGGCGACCGGGTCGCCGGTCTGCTGCAGGAATGGCGTGGAAGCCCGATCGAGGAAGGAATGCGCCGCGGCGTTGAAGGGATCGAGCCATTCGCCAAGGCGGAGGCTGTGAAACTGGTCACGTCGTTCCTGCAGCGTCTGGGCCAGCGAGGTCCCGACGCTGCCGCCCTCGTTGCGCAGCAGGCTCAACAGGCCGACCGCCGCGCCGCGCAGCGCGACCGGCGTATAGAGGTAGGCCGCCACGTTCGCCGGGGCGAAGCACATCGCCAGCCCGACTATCAGCACCACGCGCGGCCAGATGGCCTGCCCCGGACTGATGTCCAGGTTCATCTGCGACATCCAGTAGTTCCCCGCGGCCATGGTCAGAAGACCCGCGGCAATCACCCATCGCGCATCGGTTCCACGACCGAGCGTCCGCCCGACGAACGGCATGGCGACGACGGCAAAGAAGCCGGCCGGCGACATGACCAGTCCGGCGCTCAGGGCATCGTAGCCGAACAGCGACTGGAGCAAGGCGGGCAGCGAGGTGCTGGCAGCGTACAGCACCGCGTAGGCACAGAAGATGATGATGCAGCAGGCGAGGAAATTCCTCTCGCGCAGCGGGCGGAAGTTGACCACCGGGCTGCGATGACGCAGTTCCCAGAAGACCAGCCCGGCCAAGCCAACGGCGAACAGAATCGCCAGCGTCTGCACCCGCCAGAACGGGTCCCCCAGCCAGTCCCATTCCTGACCCTTGCTGAGCATCACCTCCCAACAGACCATGACGATGACCAGCAGCGACAGGCCAACGCCGTCGAAGCTGAACGGCCGCCGGCGTAACTCCATGCGCTGTGCCGTAAGGTAGTCGGGGTCACGGAGCGTGATGGCACACGCACCGAGTGCCAGCAGGCCGACGGGGACGTTGATCCAGAACACCCACCGCCAGGAGTAGCTGTCGGTGATCCAGCCGCCGAGTGTCGGACCGACGACGGGCGCGATCAGCGCGGCGAGGCCGAACAGCGTCATGGCCATGCCTTGCCGTTCGACCGGGAAGGCATCCAGCAGCACGCCCTGGCTCGACGGTTGAAGTCCGCCGCCGGCAAGACCCTGGAGCACACGGAACAGGATCAGTTGTCCGAGCCCCGTGGCCATGCCGCACAGTCCCGAACCGAGGGTGAATACGGCGATGGAAAGCAGGAAATAGTTGCGGCGTCCGAGATGCGCGATCAGCCAGCCGGTGATGGGCAGGATGATCGCGTTGGCGGCAAGGTAGCTGGTGATGACCCACTCGCCGTCATCGACGGTGGCAGACAGCCCACCAGCGATGTAACGCAGCGCCACGACCGCGATCGTGGTGTCGAGCACCTCCATGAAGGTCGGCACGACGACGACGGCGGCGACGACCCAGGGGTTTATCGCTGCGCGGGACGGGGAACTCAGCGGTGCGGACGACAGTACCGCGTCGGTCATCGAGCATTACCCGGCGCATATGCCTGGAGGAACTTGCCGGCGTCGGGTCCGGTGGGCGGCCTGTTGATATAGACGTAGGGAACCACCGAGGTGCCGATGAACAGCGGTGTCCGCTCGGCATGGTAATCGACGAGGTCGATCCGGACCGGCAATCTCTGGACGACCTTGACGAAGTTGCCGGTGGCGTTCTCGGGCGGCAGCAATGCGAGCGTCGATCCGGTTCCCATGGTGAAGCCGGCGACCCGGCCCTTGAAGATGTGCGCGCCGCCGTACATGTCGACGCGCAGCTCGACGGGCTGCCCGATGCGCAGGTCGCGCAACTGCGTTTCCTTGAAGTTGGCGTCGACCCAGATCTGGTCGAGCGAGCGGATCGCCATCAGGTTCTGGCCGACCTGGACGTAGTTGCCCGGATTGACGTTGCGGCGCGTGACGACGCCGTCGACCTCGGCGACGATGTCCGTGTAACGAAGATTGAGTTCGGCCTGCGCGAGATCGCGTTTGGCTGCTTCGAGTTTCGCCTCGGCCTGCTTCACCGCCGGGGCGTTGGCCGCGTAGCGGGCGAACGTGGTGTCGATGTCTCCCAGTCTCTCGAATTCGTCCAGCATCGCTTTCGGGCCCTGGTCGAACGAATGCACGACGCCGAGTTGCGCGGCACTTTGAATGAGCGCCGCCTGCGCCGCGAGGACGGAGGAAAATGTCTCGTCGAGATCGGGCGGCACCTGGCCGAGATCGCCGCCTCCATCGGGTTGCGCAGGCAGCCCGAGCGAGACACGAACCTGGTAGACCTCGGCCAGGGCCTGCGTCAGTTCGGCGCCGGCGGTCGTCAGTTCCGCCTGCCGCTCATCGTACACCTCACGCGGCACATCGGCTCTGGCGACGAGTTGCTTGGCGCGATCGAACTGGGCCTGCGCCAGCGTCAAGGCGGCCTTGCTCTTGTTCACGGCGGCAACCCGCGCGTGCAGGAGCGCGACCTCGTTGTCGACGTCCTGCACGGCGCGTTGCAGGTTCCAGCGCCGGCTTCTTGCCTCCGCTTCGATCGCACGCACGGCCGCGTTGGCTGCCTGCAGATCTGCTTGCGCAGTATCGACCGCTGCCTGCTTCTCGGAGACCGCAACCCGGTACGGCTCCTTGTCCAACTCGGCGAGCAGATCTCCCTTGCGCACACGGTTGTTGTCATCCACCAAAACGCGGGCAATCTGCCCCGCCACGCGGGGTGCGACGAAGGTCACGTGCCCGTTCACGGAGGCGTCGTCGGTGGAGACGGTGTTGAGCATCTGCTCGACCCGCGGGATGCCGAACACGAGGACGACGGCCAGCACCGCAACACCGAGTACACCGGCGAGCAGCGTTCGCTTCCTGGTAGCCTTGCGCGCCTGCTGCGGTGCCGGCGCGGATTTCCCGTCCTGGGCGGCCGAAGCATCGCCACCCGCTGTCGGTTGCGCATTGATCGAATCCGGCTTGCTGCCTTGCTCGGTCACGCCGGGCCCCCGTTGCTAGTGGGACGTAACGGACGGCATGCAAATGCCGCTTGTCCTGGACGGGCGGATACCTCGGCCGCCCGCGGGAGCCGTGCTACTCCGTGTCGAAAGCCATTGGATGCACGAATGCACAGAAGGCGGGAATCCGGTCATGGAATGAAGCCCGATCCGCACAAACAGACAGCGCGGGTTCGCCTTGGCACCTACGAGTTCAAGAAGAAGGGGGTATCGCGTTTCGACATCCGCGATCCCTATCATCTCGCAATTGCGCTGACCTGGCCGCAGTTCCTCGCAAGCCTGCTTGCAATCTACCTGCTGGTGAATGTCGTCTTCGCGACTCTCTTTTGGCTGGTTCCGGGCTCCGTGGCCAATGCTCGGCTGCATGACTTCGGAGACGCCTTCTTCTTCAGCATCGAGACGTTGGCGACGGTCGGCTATGGCGAGATGTATCCTGCGACGCTGTATGGCCATGTGATCGCAGCGGCCGAAATCGCCGGCGGGCTTGGCTTCACGGCCATCGTGACTGGCTTGACCTTTGTCCGGTTTTCGCGTCCGCGGGCCAGGCTGGTCTTCGCCTCCAACCCGGTTGTGGCAATGCATAACGGGAAACCGACGTTGATGCTGCGTGTCGGCAACGGGCGACCTGTCGTACTGTTGGACGCGTCGGCAAAGCTTAACGTGCTCCTTGGCATTACCTCCTTGGAGGGCAAACTGTTTCGCCGTGCCCAGGAGTTGCGGCTCGAGCGAGCGCACCTTCCCGCCTTTCCTCTGACCTGGACACTGATGCATGTGCTGGACGAACAAAGTCCGTTGCACGGCTATGATACGGCGCGGGTGATGGCGGCGCGCGCACAACTGTTCGTGACATTCGAAGCGCGGGACCCGACGCTTGCAGCCACGGTGCATGACATCCGCAGCTACGCATCGGAGGATATACGCTTCGGGATGCGCTACACGGATGCGGTGATGATTGCCGAGGACGGCACGGCTGTGGCGGACCTGACCAAAATCGGCGCGCTGGAGCCGGATACGGGCGACTTTCTGGAACCGGGCTGGACAGAGCGGGAAGAAGCACCGGGGTGATGCAGACGACGTTCGAGTTAACCTCGATTTCACTTGCTCCTGCCGACGAGCTGCGCGCAATTGGCCAAACGGCTCGGAGATGACCACCCGGGTTGTTGGCCCCGAAAAATAAAAAGATCAAATTTGGCGCGGACCGTCGCGCGATTTCGGCCATATCGCGCACTTTCCTGGCCGGCTTGCTGTTGCCCTGCTGGTCGAGCTGGCGCCAAGGCCATGTGCTCAAGTTTTCCGTCTTTCGACAGTGAGGTGAAACGATGAAGATCGTCGTGATCGGCGGCACCGGACTGATCGGCTCGAAGACGGTCGCGATCCTGCGCCAGGGCGGACACGAGGTCATCGCGGCTTCGCCGCAGAGCGGCATCAACACCATCACGGGCGAGGGCCTCAAAGAGGCCGTGGCAGGCGCGCAGGTGGTGATCGACCTCGCGAATTCTCCGTCATTCGAAGACAAGGCGGTGCTGGCATTCTTCGAAACCTCCGGCCGCAACCTTCTTGCGGCGGAGGCCGCAGCAGGCGTCCGACACCATGTTGCACTATCCATCGTCGCAATCGACCGAACGGATAACGGCTATTTCCGCGCCAAGGTCGCGCAAGAGAAGCTGATCGCGGCCTCCGGCGTCCCCCACACCATCATCCGCTCGACCCAGTTCCTGGAATTCCTCGGCGGCATCGCGGATTCGAGTATGGACGGAAGCGTGGTCAGGCTTCCGCCCGTTCTGTTCCAGCCCATCGCGTCGGACGACGTTGCTGCTGTCGTCGCGGAGGTGGCGCTCGCGCCGCCGCGAAACGCTATCGTCGAGATCGCCGGACCGGAACGAGTACCACTCAGCGAAATCCTCGCCCGCTATCTGAAGGCGGTCGGCGACCGGCGCGAGGTGATGAGTGATCCCGAGGCACGATTCTGGGGCGGCCGGGTCGAGGAGAATTCGCTCGTTCCATTGGGCGAAGCACGCCTTGGCCGCATCGGCTTGGATGAATGGGTCCGCCGCCCAGGCGCGAGAACCTGATCCCGGCCGCGGCGGCGGCGAGGTCGATGTCTGGCGCGATTTCGTCGGCATGCTTCCGCAGCACGGCTTCGATCGCCTGTGCAACCGTTCGGCTGGCCTTCTCGGTCCTTTCCGCAACGCCGATGGAAAGGCAGTTCTGATGACTTCGCAGCCCTATTCACAGCTCGTACGCTACAAACAATGGGCCGATCGCGGCCTCTGCGATGTTGTCGCCCGGAATCTCGAACGGCTGGATGCCGAGGATACAGCATCCTCTTGCGTATCCTCGACCACATCCATGTCGTCGACCAAGTTTGTCGGCATCATTTGCTGGGACTGCCGCACAGGTTCCACGCGGCGCGCTCCGAGAAAATGCCGGACTTCCGCTCGCTCGCGAGCAGCATGAGGGAAGTCGACGACTGGTACGCGTCTTACGTCGGGAATTTGTCGGACAGCGATTTCGACCAGCCCGTGGACTTTGTCTTCACCAACGAAACGCCGGCCCGCATGCGACGCGGCGAGATAATACTGCACGTGTGTCTGCATGGAACCTATCATAGGGGCAATGCAGGCATCGTTCTGCAGAAGAACGGCATCGCGCCCAACAACGACCGGATGACCGACTTTCTCGAAACGGTTGCCTGATGATCGGCTGTTCGCCATCGGCACCGATGGCGGGCGAGCGTCAAGCTGCCCATCCGGTCATGCAGGCCAGGCGCAGGGTGGCTGCCGCGCGGCCATCGGCCTCCGGCATCGCCGCCAACGCGGCGGGGAACAGCGCACGCGGCGGCACCCGGCGGTCGCGCTGGCACAGCGCGTTGGCCTCGCCGGCCGCGCGCAGGTCGCGCAAGAGCAGCAGCGGATCGGCGTAGAGCAGGCGCAGCTCCTCGACGTCCGCCACCGGCAGGGCGAAGCCGGCGCGCTGCAGCAGCGCGGCGCAGTCGCGCAGGTCGGGGAACGGCGATACGCGCGGCGAGGCTCCTCCGGTCAGTGCCAATTCGGCCTCGGTCAGTGCCTGTCGCAGTTCCGCGAGCGTGCCGAGTGCCGGCAGGCTGGCAAGCAGCAGCCCGCCCGGACGCAATGCCAGCCGGAGCTGGATCAGCGCGCCGGGAAGGTCGTTCACCCAATGCAGCGAGAGGCTCGCCACGACAAGGTCGAAGCTGCCGGGCCCGAACGGCAGGAACTCCTCGTCCGCCGCGACGGCTGGGTTGCCGCTCAGCGCCGCCATCGCCGCCGAAAGGTCGCAGCTCACCACCTCGATCCCGCGCGCGCGCAAGAGCGGCGCGACCACCCCGCGACCACCGACATCCAATGCCTGGGAGAAGCGCCGCGTCGTGTCATCCAGCCGGTCGAGCAGCCGCCCGGCCGCATCGCGCAACACATCCGCGACGCCGCCCACCGTGCGCGTCGCGCGGTCGCGATGCCGCCGCACCGCCCGGCGATCGAAGACCTGCATGGCCGATCCCATCACCTCCGTGTGCGCCCGCCACTGCTCGTTGCCAAGCGTTCGTCCCCGCGCCTAAAGCAGGATGAGGCCAAGTCGACCTGATCCTGCCTTAGCTATCTTTGGTTGAGCGCGTGATTCAGACCTCCCGGCGGTTTCGCCTCCGGTCATCACGCGCTAGGCTGACGCGACGGAGGGGCCGTCATGAAGCGCATCGACGCCAAAACGCTGCACACCTGGCTGGCCGACGGTCACGAACTCGCGTTGCTCGATGCGCGCGAGGACGGCGAGTTCGGCGTCTCGCATCTTTTCTGGGCTGTGCCATGCCCGCTGTCGAAGCGCGAGATTCGCGCACGCGCCCTGCTGCCGAGGCCCGCGGTGCGCATCTGCTGTGTCGACGAGGGCCGCGGGCTTGCGGAGAAGCTGGCTGCCTGGCTGGAAGCCACCGGCCACGCCGACGTCGCCGTGCTGGACGGCGGCACGAGGGCCTGGGCTGCCGCGGGCTACGAGCTGTTTTCCGGCGTCAACGTCCCGTCCAAGGCATTCGGCGAGTGGGTGGAGCACCACTACGGCACGGAAAGCGTCGATCCGCCGGAACTCAAGTCGTGGATCGACGCGGGTCGCAACATCGTGGTGCTCGACAGCCGCACGCACGAGGAGTTCGTGCGCATGTCGATCCCGACCGGCATCAGTGTCCCGGGCGGCGAGCTGGTCTATCGGATCGGCGACATGGTGCCCGATCCGAACACGCTGGTCGTAGTCAACTGCGCCGGCCGCACCCGCAGCATCATGGGGGCCGAGAGCCTTCGCCGGGCCGGCATTCCCAACAAGGTGGTGGCGCTGCGCAACGGCACGATGGGCTGGGAACTGGCCGGCTTCCGCTGCGAGCGTGGCCGCACCGAGAAGTTCGCACCCGGCACGCCGAAGACGGCGGCAACAGCCCTGCAGCGCGCGCAGGCCTTTGCCGAGCAGTCCGGCGTCGGCGTGATCGGCGCGATCGACCTCGCGCGGTTCGAGGACGATGAGGATCGGACGCTTTACGTGCTCGACGTACGCGATCCGGCGGAATATCGCGCCGGGCATCGTCCCGGCAGCATCAGCGCGCCCGGCGGACAGTTGGTGCAGGCGACCGACCAGTGGATCGGCGTGCGCAATGCCCGCATCGTGCTGGTGGACGACAGCGGCGTGCGCGGGCGCATGGCCGGCGCCTGGCTGCGCCAGATGGGGCATCGCGACGTGTTCGTGGTCGAAGGCGGGCTGGAGGCGATCCGCGCCGGCGGAGGCGAACGCCTGCCGGTGCCGGAACTGGGGGCCAAGGTGGCGACGATCGATGTGACCGGCCTGGTCGCGCTGCTGGACAGCGGCGAGGGGACGGTGGTGATCGATCTCGCCCGCAGCATCGATTTCCGCGAGGGCCACATCCCCGGCGCGGTCTGGGGCGTGCGCACGCGGCTCGATGCGCTGAAGCCGCAGCTTGCCGGGGCTGGGCACGTGGTGATCACCTCGCCTGACGGGATCGCGGCGCGGCTGGCCTTCGAGGAGGTGAAGGGGCTGTGCGGGGCGGACGTTCGGGTGCTGGAGGGTGGCACGGATGCCTGGCATGCGTTCGGGCGTCCGCTGGTGAAGGACCGCACCAATCCTCCCGACGAAGCATGCATCGACGTATATCTGCGTGCCTATGACCGCAACTCCGGCGTGGAGGAGGCGATGCAGGCCTATCTCACGTGGGAGATCGAACTGGCGAACCAGATCAGGCGCGACGACACGGTGGCGTTCGGTGTTGGCGAGGCATCTGGCAACCCCTGAGCTACTATCGACTTTCCATGAAAGTCGATACGTCGCCCCTTTGTTCAGGTATCTGATTCACGCGGCGGAGCGTGGCCGCAAGCGACTCACGCTCCTCTGCGGTCGGATACGAGAGTGACAT
>DATBKQ010000398.1:0-8872 GCA_036555825.1 Acetobacteraceae bacterium
CAGAGGCTCGCGTCCTCGGCCGCCTGGCTGGGGGGAGGATTTGGGCAGAGCAGGGCATAGCCGATGATCGCGAACAGCGGGACGCCCATGGCGAGCAGCAACGGAAGCATGGCGATTCTCCTCTCGCTGGAAAGATGGACGAATGCGGGCGGTCTGCGCCGGAAGCGCCAAACCTGCTCTGAAATGCTTCACCGAGCAGGAATGATGGGTTTCCCTGTGCGGGCAGCACCCTCTCCGGCGCTTCGCGCCTGCCTCTCCCGCAAGCGGGCGAGGCGTACCGTTGGCAGGCGAGGTGGATTGGCTCGGCGCGGGCCGGTGGCGGCGGGTGCGGGCGGGGGCAGCAGCCACGCCGGTTCAGGCTCGGTGTGGTAGGGAAACAGCCGCCGGAGCTGGTCCATCACCATCCGGGCGTAGTTGCCGCCATGCATGATAATGGCCCGCATCAGCTCCCGCCACAGCGGGTGGCTGGGCAGGATATTGAGATCGCGGCAGATATCGGCGATGGCGGCGACGCGCCGGTGCAGGGTCGCGGCAAGGTCCTTGCCGTAGTCGATGAGCTTGCGGACGAGGTCGAGGAGCGCCGGCAGCGAACGGAACAAGAACATGGAACGGAAGAGGATGTCAAGGAATATTTTCCGAGGGCCGACCTACCCTCTCCCGGCGCTTCGCGCCGACCTCTCCCACCGCGTGGGCGAGGTGTACTTACACTGCGATGTCCAGCCAGCCGTGCGGGGTTACGGTTGCGCGGTTATTCGGCCGGAGCAGCACGGTCGTCATCGCTGACTCGACGATGGCAGGACCGTCGATGTTTTGCGCCGGCGCCAGATCGTCGAACTCGAACACCGGCACGCCGACCCATTCGCGCAGCCATACACGCCGCTCGCCACAGGGCGGTGCGTCCGGCCGCGCCCCGAGCACGGGCTCCTGCGGCACGCCGGGCAGCACGCCGATCACCGCGGCGCGGGCGTTCACCAGCACCGCGTCCTGATCGCGCAATGCGTACGTGTAGAGTTCTTCGTGCCGATCATGGAAGCGCGCAACGATTTCCGGTAGCGGGTCGCCGGCGTCCCAGTCGATGCCGTCCAGCGGGACGGTGATTTCGAAGATCTGCTCGCCGTAGCGCATCTCCACCGAGCGCTGCACGCGCACCGGGCCGTCGAACGAGGCGCGCAGCCGTGCCAGCCCTTCCTGTTCCATGTCGGCGAACAGCCGCTTGATGGCGGCGCCGTCGAGCCGCGCGGTATCGCCGATGTGCGTGCGCGACACCTCGAAGCGCAGGTCGGTGGCGAGCATGCCCCAGGCCGACAGCACCGCGGCGACGCGCGGCACCACGACGCGGGTGAGATCGAGCTGGCGCGCCACGTCGGTCACGTGCAGGCCGGCGGCGCCGCCGAACGAAAGAAGCGCGAAGCGGCGCGGATCGACGCCGCGGCGCACCGAGACCAGGCGGATGCCCTCCGCCATGTTGGTGTTGACCACGCGGTGGACGCCTTCCGCCGCGGCGATGCGGTCCACCTTCAGACGTGCCGCCAGACGGTCGAGCGCGGCGGTGGCGGCAGCCGCATCGAGCCGGGCGGTGCCGCCGAGGAAATGCGCGGGATCGAGATAGCCAAGGAGCAGGTTGGCGTCGGTCACCGTGGGCTCGGTGCCGCCGCGACCGTAGCAGGCGGGGCCGGGAACCGCGCCGGCGCTTTCCGGACCGACGTGCAGGATGCCGCCCGCATCGACGCGGCCGATCGAGCCGCCGCCGGCGCCGAGGCTGACGATATCGAGACTGTTGAGTGCGAGACGATGGCCGCCGATGCCACGACCGCTGACCAGCGCCGGCTCGCCGTCGACGATCAGGCAGATGTCGGTGCTGGTGCCGCCCATGTCGAACGGGATGAGGTTGTCGCTGCCGAGTAGCCGCGTCGCGTAGCGGCTGCCGGCCACGCCGCCGGCGGGACCGGACAGGACGGCGCCGGCGGCAAGGCGTGTCGACTCGGCGATGGGCGCGACGCCGCCGTGCGACTGGATGATCAGGATCGGGCCGCGATAGCCGGCCTCGGCCAGGCGTTGTTCGAGCCGTGTCAGGTAGCGCGACAGCGCCGGCCCGACATAGGCGTTCACCACGGTGGTGGTGACGCGGTCGAATTCCTTGATCTGCGGAAACACGTCGCAGGACAGCGATACATAGGCATCCGGCATCGCCTGGGCGAGTGCTTCGGCGGTCGCGCGTTCGTGGCGGGGATCGCGCCAGGCGTGCAGGTAGCAGACCGCAACGGCTTCGACGCCGGCACGCTTGAGAGTCTCGATCGAGGTGGCGAGCGAGGTGCGGTCGAGCGGGGTTTCGATGGTGCCGTCGGCGCGGATGCGTTCGGTGACACCCAGGCGCAGCGCGCGGGGGACGAGCTGTCGCGGCGGCGGCATGCGGAGATTGTACCGGTCGTCCTTCAAACCCTCGCGCATTTCGATGACGTCGCGATGGCCCTCGCTGGTCAGCAGGCCGATCTTGGCACCCTTGTGTTCGAGCAGCGCGTTGGTGGCGACGGTGGTGCCGTGCACGATGCGCTCGGTCTGGGCAAGGAGTTCGGCGCGCGTGAGGTGGAGCAGTTCCGCCATGCGGTCGAGGCCCGCCATGACGCCGATCGAGGGGTCTTCCGGGGTGGAGGCGAGCTTGGCCAGGGTGGAGCGGCCGAGGTCGTCGACCGCGACCAGGTCGGTGAAGGTGCCGCCGACGTCGATGCCGATCTTCACGGCCCCCTCCCCCTACCCCCCTCCCGCAAGGGGCGGGGGGGTCTTCTTCGCGCGTCTACACGGCGACTCATTCAAACAAACCCATTGATCTCGTCCCGTTGCCGGGCGGCGGGGTCGCGTTTGGCGGGATCGCCCCAGCCGCCACCGCCGCCTGACTCGATCCGGAACACGTCGCCAGGACGGATCTCGATGCCGACCTCCTTGGTTTTCAGCATGCGCTGCTGGCGGCCCTCGGAGTGCAGGACGTAGCGGTGCGGCAGGCCGTCCTTGCCGCCCAGGATGCCGCAGGCGCCGTATTTCACGCCATCGCCGGCGGTGTTGCCGCGCGCGGACTCGTCGATTTCCGCCACCATCTCCAGCACGCATCCCGGACCGCCGCGATACTGGCCGTCGCCGCCCGATCCGGGACGGAACTCGTGACGGCGGAAGAACAGCGGAAACCGCACCTCCGTCACCTCCAGGCTGCCGAACTTGATGCCGCCGGCCGCCTGCCACTCGCCGCCGGCCGGCCAGCCGTCGCCCACCGGCGAGGCCCCGCCGCCGGGCCGCGCCTGGAACATGTGCCAGATGAACGGCTTCTGGGTGCGCGGATCGCGGCCCTGGAGGGCGATGCGGAAGCGGCGGCCCCAGCCGGCCATGGCGCGATCCGGACAGGCGGGGGCCAGCGCCTTGATGATCGCCTCGATGATCTCCTGCGAGCAGTGGTTGGTGCACAGCGTCACCGGCGCGCCTTCGTTGGCCCACACCACGGTTCCGGGCCTGGCGATCACCTCGAGCGGGCGGAACGCGCCGTCGTTCTTCGGCGTGCGCGGGTCGATCAGATAGGCGAGTGCCACGACAACCGCCGAACGCATGTTGGGATAGGACGAGTTGATGAACCCGACCACCTGCTCGTGCGAGTCGGACAGATCGATGGTCAGATCGCTGCCGCGCTTGGTCACGGTGGCGCGCACGTGGATGTCGGTGTAGCGATGGCCGTCGTCGTCGAGGAACGCCTCGCCGCGATATACCCCGTCCTTCCACGTCGCGATCACCGCACGCGCCTGGCGTTCGGCGCCATCGAGCACCGCCTCGATCGCGGCGAGCGTGGTGTCCCAACCGAACTCGGCGGCGAGCGCCAGCAAGCGCCGCTGGCCGACATGCGCCGAGCCGATCATCGCCGCGAGATCGCCGCGGAAGTCGTGCGGGTGGCGGACGTTGGTCACCAGCATCTCCAGCACGTCGCGACGCACGACACCGCGATCGGTGAGGCGCAGCGGGGTGACGCGGATGCCTTCCTGCCAGATCTCGGTAGCTGCGGCGTTGTACGCGCCATGAGTCGAGCCGCCGATGTCGCTCTGGTGGGCGCGGTTGATCGACCAAAAGACTGGTGCTTCTCCCTGAAAAACCGGAACGAAAACGGTGAGATCCGGGATATGATTGCCACCGTGGTACGGATCGTTCAGCAGGAACACGTCGCCGGGGTGGATGTCCCCGGCAAAAAACTCGGTGACCGCCTTCGCCGCCCAGGGCAGTGCGCCCACATGGATGGGGACATGTTCGGCCTGGGCGATCAACCTGCCGTTCAGATCGCAGATGGCGGTGGAGAAGTCGCGGCTGGAGTTAAGGATTTGGGAATACGATGTGCGCAGCATGGCTTCGCCCATCTCTTCGACAATTGCATGCAGCCGGTGCTGCACAACCGAGACGGTTACTGGGTCGGCGTCAGGCACGCTTGCCTCCGCGGGTCAGCCGAATGGAATACAGGAGTAGAGACTCGATGATGTACAGAGGCAAGGAAGCGAGCGAGCCCCGCCGTCCGGGGAACGCCTGGCTGACGGGCGCGGCGATCGGCATTGCGATCTCGTCCATGGCGACCGGCGCGATGATGCTGGGAGCGGGGCTGGCGATCGCTCAGGCGCCCATCAGGCGGTTGCCGCCGCGATAACCCCAGAAGATATCGGTGGAGACCTCGTCCACCGTGCGGCACCCGGTATAGGCCATCGTCTTATCGGCTTCGTTCTTCAGGATGTTGATCGCCCGCAATGCGCCGGCCTCGCCGCCCACCGCGGTGCCGTAGAGCGTCGCGCGTCCGGTCAGCACCGCTTTCGCGCCCAGGGCCAGCGCCTTCACGATATCCGAGCCGCGACGGATACCGGAATCGAGGATCAGCGTCATCTTGTCGCCGACCGCCTCGGCAATCTCCGGCAGCACGTCGAGCGATGCGGCGGCACTGTCCATGTTCCGGCCGCCGTGGTTGGAGACGACGATCCCGTCGACGCCGTAGCCCAGGGCCTTGATCGCATCGTCCGGCCGGTTGACGCCCTTCAGCATCAGCACACCTGGCCACATGTCGCGGAGCTTCGCCACGTCTTCCCAGGCAAGCGAATCGGCGCGCAGTGCATCGCGTGAGCCGACACCGCTCAGGATGGAGCGCTGGTATTCCTCGGGGTAGTTCTCGTGGCGCGGGAAGCGGCCGGAGGTGAAGTACTTCATCAGCACGCCGCCGGTCCACGACGGATGGCGCACGATGTCGAGCGTGAAGCGCAAGGTGGGTGTGAACGGCAGACCGAAGCCGTTGTGCGTGTTGTATTCGCGGTTGGCCGAGACCGGCGAATCGACGGTGACGATCAGCGCCTCGAACCCGTTGCGGTGGGCGCGCTGGATCAACTGGTGTGACAGCTCGCGCTGCTTCCAGACATAGAGCTGGAACCACAGCCGGCCGCCGACCGCGGCGATCTTCTCCATCGGCGTCATCGAGGCGGTGGAGAGCGTCAACGGAACGTTCGCCTTCGCCGCCGCCCTGGCCAGTTCCAGCTCGCCTTCGTGCCAGCACAGACCGGCCGCGCCGGTGGGCGCGATGGCGAGCGGCAGACTGGCCGGCTTGCCGAACAATGTGGTGGCAACGCTGCGCCCGGATACGTCCACCAGCGCGCGATGCCGCAACTTGATGTGCTCGAATGCCGAGCGGTTGTTGGCGACCGCGAGATGATCCTCGGTGGCACGGTCGACGAACTCGAACACGCCTTTCGGCAGGCGGCGCTGCGCCGCGGCGCGGAGGTCCCAGACGTTCAGGCAGCGGTCGACATTAACCATGCCAGGGAACTCAGAATGCCGCCTCATCCATGGCGCGTTCGAACAGCCGGTTGCCCTGGCGACCGCCGAAGAAGATGTCGGTGGTCACCTCATCGACCGAGCGGCAGCCGGTGTAGGCCATGGTCTTGTCGAGCTCGTTGCGGATCAGGTTGATCGCCTTGAAGGCGCCCGCTTCGCCGCCGACCGCGGTGCCGTACAGGGTGGCGCGTCCGGTCATCACGGCCTTGGCGCCGAGTGCCAGCGCCTTGGCGATGTCCGATCCGCGACGCACGCCGGAATCCACGATCACCGTCAATCGGTCGCGCACCGCCTCGGCGATCTCGGGCAGCACATCGATCGATGCGACGACGCTGTCCATGTTGCGGCCACCATGGTTGGAGACGATGATGCCATCGACGCCGTATTCGATCGCCTTCACCGCATCGTCTGGGCGGTTGATGCCCTTGATCATCAGTATGCCCGGCCACTTGTCGCGAAAGATCCTGATATCGTCCCAGCAAAGCGAGTCCTGCCGCGTCAGTTCGTGAGTGGCAGCGTTGCGCTCCATGCGCCGATAGGCGTCGGGGTAGTTCTCGTTGCGCGGCATGCCGATGGTGGTGAAGTACTTCATCAGCACGTTGGTGAACCAGACCGGGTGCCGCATGATGTCGAGCGTGAAGGTGACGTTGGGCGTGAACGGCAGCAGGAAGCCATTGTGCGCGTTGTACTCGCGGTTCGGCGGCACGATGGTATCGACCGTGACGATCAGCGCCTCGAACCCGGCGCGGTTCGCCCGCTCGATGAGCTGGTAGGAGAACTCGCGGCGGTTCCATACATAAAGCTGGAACCAAAGCCGCCCGCCCACGCCTGGACCGGCCATCTCGGCGATCTTTTCCATCGAGGTCATCGCGCCGGTGGCCAGGGTGAACGGGATCTTCGCCTTGGCCGCCGCCTTGGCCAGTTCCAGCTCGCCCTCGTGCCAGCACAGACCGGCGGCGCCGGTCGGCGAGATCGCCATCGGCATCGACACCGGCTTGCCGAACAGCGTGGTGTTCATCGTGCGGCCGGACACATCGACCAGGGCGCGGTGGCGCAGCTTGATGCGCTCGAACGCGGCGCGGTTGTTGGCGACCGCGATGCCGTCCTCGCTGCCCCGATCGACGAATTCGAACACTGCTTTCGGCAGCCGGCGTTTCGCGGCGGCACGCAGGTCATAGACGTTCAGGCAACGATCGAGCGCGGACATGTATTTCTCCCTTGGGACTTCCCCCCAAGTGGCGCGATGATGAAGCCCGCGAGTCGGATGTCAAGCAGGCGCGCCTGGGTACTGCGGTTGTTGACACCGGTGTAGTCGGTTACTACCAGCAAGCCCGGCAATTCGGACGGGCGTATGGAGAGCTACGACTACATTATCGTGGGCGGCGGTTCGGCAGGGTCGATACTCGCCAGCCGGCTTTCCGCGCGAAGCGCCATTCGGGTTCTGCTGTGCGAAGCCGGCCAGGACACGCCAGACGGCCGCGTCCCCGAGGCCGTTCTCGACAGCCGCTCCGGCTATGCCACGCGTGACGACCGCTTCATCTGGCACCGGTTGCGTGTCACCACCGAGGCGAGGCCGCACAACGACCCCGACGCGCCCCGCCCCCGGCTCGTGCGCTACGAGCAGGCGCGCGTTCTTGGCGGCGGTTCGTCGATCAACGGTCAGCTTGCCAATCGCGGCGCGCCGCACGACTACGACGAATGGGAACAGCGCGGCGCCGGCGGCTGGCGCTGGGAAACGGTGCTGCCCTATTTCAAGAAGATCGAGCGCGACATCGATTTCGACGGCCCGCTGCACGGTTCGGACGGCCGCATCCCGGTGCGCCGGGTGTTTCCCGACAACTGGTCCGACTACGCCCGCGCGGTCGCCGAAGCCTTCCGGCTTGCCGGCTATCGCTACGTGCCGGACCAGAACGGCGAGTTCCAGGACGGCTACTATCCGCTCGCCATGTCGAACCTCTACGACCGGCGCGTCTCCGCCGCGGTCGGCTATCTCGGCGCCACCGTCCGCCAGCGCGACAACCTGACGGTGATGACCGAGGCGCAGGTGAGCGAGCTGCTGTTCGAGGGCACGAACTGCATCGGCATCCGCGCCATGGTGCGCGGGCAGGCGGCCGAGTTTCGCGCGCGCGAGGTCATCATCTGTTGCGGCGCGATCCATTCGCCGGCGATGCTGCTGCGCGCCGGGATCGGTCCGGTCGGGCATCTGCGCGATCTCGGCATCGAGGTGCGGGCAAGCCGTCCCGGTGTCGGGCAGCGGCTGATGGACCACCCCTCGATTTCCGTTGCCTCGTTTCTCAAGCCGGGTGCTCGCAAGAACCCGTACAGCAAGCGCTCGCTGCATCTCGGCATGCGCTTCAGCTCCGGCATCGAGGGGGCGCCCGCCGGCGACATGGCGCTGACCGCGTCGAACAAGTCCGCCTGGCACGCCATCGGCGACCGGATCGCGGTGATCACGCTGTGGGTGAACAAGACCTTCTCGGAGACGGGTCAGGTGCGCCTGGCATCGCCCGACTGGCGGCAGGAACCCGACGTCGATTTCAATCTGCTGTCCGATCATCGCGATCTGGTGCGGCTGGCGAAGGGTTTTCGCGAGATCGCGGCGCTGCATGACCTGCCGCCGCTGCGGGCGGTCGCCTCCGATGCATTCCCGGCGAGCTTCACCGACAAGATCCGCCGCGTCGGCACCTACAACACGAAGAACCGCGTTCTCACCCGGATCGGTGCGATGCTGATGGACGGCCCGAGCCTGCTGCGCCAATTGGTGATCCGGCGCTTCATCATGGAGTCAGCCGAGCTGGTTGAGGCGCTGCGGAACGATGCGGCACTGGAGACCTACATCAGGCGCGCCGCCGTCGGCGTGTGGCACTGTTCCTGCTCCTGCCGCATGGGCGCCGCCGATGACCCGATGGCGGTGACCGACAACCAGGGCCGCGTGCGCGGGGTGCACGGGCTGCGCGTGGTGGACGCCTCGATCTTCCCCGTGGTTCCCTGCGCCAACACCAATTTCCCGACCATGATGACGGCGGAGAAGATCGCCGACGAA
>DATBKQ010000399.1:0-3815 GCA_036555825.1 Acetobacteraceae bacterium
GCCGCGTCGAGGGCATGGCGGCGCCTGCGCCGCGACACTGGACGCCTGACCTCGCTCACGTCATACCCGTGGATCATGAGGATCAGGCCGAAGGTCAAACATTAGGCTCGCCGGTATAAGTTCCTGCCGCCACGCCGCTTAAGGGCAGCAAGCTGAGATCGAAATTCCCCGTTGGCGTACCCGAGGTCGTCACGCCCAGATTTTGCAGCGCCCCAGCCGCCGTGCCTGAATTGGTACCACCCGCCGTGATGGGCACGCAGCAGCCGGTGATACCGCTGGCCGGAACGGTCGCCGCCGAACCGGTCACGTTGCCGTTGATGTCGCCGGAGATGGTAACGCCGGCAATGGTGCCGCCGGTGATGTTCACCGCGTCGGCGTTCTGCACCGCCATGGTGCCAAGTGCGAGCGCCGTGCGCCCGGCGGCGGCATCGGCTGCCGTGAACAACGATGAACCAAACGCCGTCGCGCCCAAGGCCGTCCGGCCCGCCGCCGCGTCTGCCGCCGTAAACAGGGCCCCGCCCGTGGCCGTGGCGCCCAAGGCCGTGCGGCCTGCCGCTGCATCTGTCGCCGTGAACAAGGCATCGCCCACGGTCGTGGAGCCAAGATTGGCTCTGGCACCTCCTGCATCGGTGGCACCTGTGCCGCCCTGCGTTACAGGCAGAGCTGCACCGAGTGTCAGACTGTCAAGGCTGGTCGCCCCCGCCGTCAACGCGCCGAACGTTGCTGCGCCCGTTACGCCAAGCGTTCCCCCCACCGTGGCATTGCCGCTGATGGTGGCGCCACTGAAGGTTGTTGTGCCTGCCGAAAGCGCGCCGCTGATCGTGGCACTGGCCGCCGTCAATCCTCCACTGAGGGTTAGGCTCGCGGCCGACATCGAACCATCCTGGTTGACGCGCACGGCGTCGGAGTCGATGCCGTATTTCACCTGGCTGCTGCTGGAGACCTGCCACACATTCGCGCGGTTGATGGTTTCCGCGACCGACGAGGTAATGATGCGGTCGTCGCCCTGTGCCAACGTGTCACCGCAACCGGTCGAGAGTGTACCGTCCGGTCCGGCCGAGATCATCGTCATCGCGGGAGATGCGGGTGACGCCACTGGATTTTCCCAGCGGCAATAGACGTAGAATTTTCCCCAGGGGTCGAGCTGGCGCACGCCCGAGGACACATCGATAACGCCGACGTCTGTTGGTATGCCGGTATTGCCGGCATTCGCATAGTTTGTTGGCAGGCGGGCCGTATCACCAACCGCAACGCTCGCAAACGGAAAGACGGCCGGCGGTTCAACGATGGTGCTGGTTGGTGTATCGAGAACCGAAGAAGCGGAGAGCGTCTGGCTGGCTGCCTGCAACTCGGATCGCGCCGCGTTGACCGCCGTCATCACGGCATTGCTGCGCAAAATCTGCGAATAGCCGGAGAACACTACAGCGGCCCCGATGCCGGCCAGCGCCAGCATGTAGAGCAGAGGCGCCAGCATGAAGCCGGCCTGGGTGCGGCGGGCGCCCCTCAAGCCGCTCCTGCGTTGCGGATATTCGGCGCCCGCCCCTTACGCCAGGCCGCGAGGCCCAAATCAATCACCCATCGTGCAAACGCGGAGACGCACAGGCCCTCGGCGGCGGCGCCCATGCTCAAGGCCGCCCGCATCTCGAGGCTCATCTGGAGGTCGAACAGGATGCCCCGGCCCGAGGATCTGCGCGGGCTCGGACCCGGCACCATGCGCAACCGCCTCGGCAAGCTGGCCGTCCCCTCCCTGGGCTCCCAGGCGCCGAGCCCAAGCTCGATCACTTTTCGCGCGAAATGCGAGTCCCGCATTCCTTGGGCAGTCGCACCCACCCGCAGGGCGGCGCGCATCTCGCGGGGCAGCTTGACGTTGAAGTGCACATCGAGACGCTCGACGCGGTATATGTTGCGGCGCTTACGTTGTCGCATATCCGGCCAATTTAGAAACAAAGTCCGTCAATTATTCAGGAGGCCCGTGAATACTTTGTTAAAAGTCAATAAAATGCGAAACATTGAACGGTCCATCGCATTTGCTGGTTATTTTGAGATTTCAATGGTTTGCCAAGTCCTTTCCTGCATCGCCGCTTTGTGAACACGCCGTGAGGCCAGGGTATTTTAAGATCGACCGGCACGGCGACAGCCTGGGGAACCGGCCGTACCGGAGGATCGTGCAGACCAAGGCCGACCGGCGCGAGGGCGATGCCCTGCAGGTCCGCCACTGGACGGATTACCTTCCGTCCGGCAGGCCTCCCGTTCTGCCCAATTTTGCCCTCACCGGCGCCAACCATCGGGCGGGAATATCGAGCCGGCACTCGACGCCCCCGGGAGAGAATGCGAGTCGAGCCTCGCCGCCGAGTTCATAAGGAACAAGCTCGATAATCACGCTTCTGCCGAAGCCGCAGCTGCTCGGAACTTCCACTGGCGGGCCACCACTTTCCAGCCATTCAATCACGAGCGGACCCGGCGCCTGGCCATTCGGTGCGCGGCGCCAGCGAACCAGAACGCGCCCTTCGCGCGCGGAGAGCGCCCCGTATTTTGCCGCATTGGTCGTCAGCTCATGAAGCACCGAGGCTATCGTCTGGGCAGCTTCCGCCTTCAGGATTACTTCAGGCCCCTTGATGCGCATGTTGTTGTTTGAGGCGTAGGGTGCGAGCTCCCGCCGGACCAGTTCCCGCAGTGGCACACCTTCCCACCGGGAGCTGCTGAGGAGTTCGTGTGTTGAAGCCATCGACTGTATGCGGCTGTCCAGCGCGACCACGAAGTCATCCATCGAGCTGCTGCCATCCTTTGTGTGGGCGGCGATCGCGCTGACCGTCGCAAGTACGTTCTTCACACGATGGTCCAGCTCCGCATTCAGTACACGCTGTTGTTCCTCCGCGCGCTTGCGCGCAGTGACGTCGATGTCGACGCCCACTGCGCGATGCGGGCGGCCGTTGCCGTCGTACGAAACGAAAACCCGCGCCTCGATCCAGCGAATCTCGCCTTCAGGTCGAACAATTCGATACTCCCCACCATATTCCTCCCGCCGCTCGCGCCAGGCGCGGCTCCGGAGCGTTTCCCACCGCGCACTGTCCTCGGGGTGCACCCCGAGCTGCCATTCGCTTCGCGTGATCTCGGTTGTCCCATCGGCGAAGCCGTGAATGGCCGCGTAACCGGGAGAAATCTGCATCCTCTCCGTGTCGATATCGTACGCGAAGCTGCCGACACGGGCGGCCTTCCCCGCGAGCGCCAGCTGCAGGTTCCGCTCACCCAGGGCCAGCTCGGCCTTCTTTCGCTGGGTGATGTCCCGCAGGATCTTCGAGGCGCCGGTGAGTTCGCCTGCGGAATTCCTCAAAGGCGACACGCTGACGGAAACGTCAACGAGGCTGCCATCCCTCCGCTTCCTCACGGTTTCAAGGGCATCGACGGGCTCACCGCGCCGGATACGTTCAAGAATTTGGACGTGCTCATGATGACGGTCTGGTGGAATGAGAGCCGTGATCGACCGACCGATCATCTCTTCCGAGGTATATCCGAACAGTCGCGCGGCACCGCGATTCCAAGATGTGAGCAGGCCATCCAGGTCCTCACTGACGATGGCATCGTGAGACGAGTCGACGATCGCGGCCAACCGCTGATCAGTTAGCTCTGCCTGTTTGCGCTCGATCAAATCTGCAGCCTGGCGCGCCAGCACGTCGAACAGGTACAGGTCGCGTTCCGATGGTTGGTGCGGGTCGCGCCAGTGTGTGGAGATCATGCCCAGCAGGCCGCCGCAGCGCGAGACCAGCGGCGTAGACTGCACGGCACGGATACCGGTTTGGCGATAAGTCTCCAGGTCC
>DATBKQ010000400.1:0-8228 GCA_036555825.1 Acetobacteraceae bacterium
CCCGGATGATCGTCCGGGCGGGGACCTTGGGGCCAGCGGAACAGCCGATCGGCCTCGCGGATCGGCACGTCGTTGATGCTTGCCTCGCGCCGCCGCATCACGCCGGAGGTGTCGAACTCCCATTGTTCGTTGCCGTGCGAGCGATACCAATTGCCGGAATCGTCGTGCCATTCGTACTGGAAACGTACCGCGATGCGGTTTTCATGGAACGCCCATAGTTCCTTGATCAGCCGGTACTGCAGTTCGCGGGCCCATTTCCGTTGCAGGAAGGCGATGATCGCGGACCGCCCCTGGAAGAACTCAGCCCGGTTTCGCCACCAGCTATCCTCGGTGTAGCCCATGGCGACCCGTTCAGGCTCTCGGGCGTTCCACGCGTCTTCCGCCATGCGCACCTTCTGCACGGCGGTGGTCAAGGTGAACGGGGGCAGCGGTGGCCGGGGCATCACGAGGGTCCTTCCTGCGCCTTGCCGGTGGAGAGCGCGGCCAATTCCTTGCGCAGCGCGCGCATTTCCTCGAACCGTGCGGTGACATCGCGCATGATGGCTGCGATGCCGATCATCCTTCCGGTCTCGTCGGCAAAGGGAACGATGATGAACTCGACCGAGATTCGGGCACCGTCCTTGCGGATCGCCGGCACGGACAAGAGCTGGCCATCGGCGTAACGGGACCGCCCGGTCCGCATGGTTTCCCGATATCCGTGCCAGTGGCGCTCACGCAGATTGGCAGGAATGATGATGTCGAGAGACTGGCCCAGCGCCTCGGCCTCGGTGAAGCCGAAGATGCGGACGGCGCCGCGATTCCACACCCGGATGGTGCCTTCGGCATCAGCATACACCACCGCATCGGACATGTTCTCGACGACACGGTCGGCGAAGCGCGACGGTTCGGACGGCAGGTTCATGGCACTCTCCGGGCAACATCCGGGTGCACAGCGGGCAGACCCAGCAGGGATGCCAGGGTCTGCCGAGGCATCACGAGATCAGCCAGCGTATAGCGATCGAGCACGGCCAGGAAGGCACCGAGCGCCTCGTACAGTATGTTGCTCAGCACGCAACAGTCGCCGATGGCACAGTGGCCGGCTGCATCAAAGCAGGGCACCAACGCGAGGTCCGCCTCCGCACGGCGCACGACCATACCGAGGTTGATGGCCTCGGGCGGCATCGCCAGCCTGATGCCGCCGCCCCTGCCGCGCACGGTTTGCACGAGATGGGCGACGCCAAGCTGATGAACCACCTTCATCAGGTGCGCTTCGGAAATGCGATATGCCGCGGCGATTTCGGCGATCGTCGCATGCCGATCGCCGCTGACGGCGAGGTACATCAGCGTTCGGAGCGTGTAATCGGTGTAGGTGGTCAGTCGCATCCGACGACCTTCCGGGATCTGTTGGACTTTGACGGCGGGGCCAATCCGTCCGGAGGGCCGTCGAGCCGGTGGAACACCGCCAGTTCCAGACTCATCGCGATCCGCCGCGCCTTGGCTGTGAACTGGGATGCGATGTCCGGTGTGAACAACTCGCCGGCGGTCATCTCGAACAGTTCCAGCCAGCGCGGGAACATCGAGCGCTCGATGCCGTGCACTGCGCGGTGCACCGCTACCGGATTGCCGGAATACCGTCCTGACGTCAGCATCACCGAAGACCAGAAGCGCTGCATCGTGGCGAGATGCGCCGGCCACTCCTCCGGCGCAATGGTTGCCTCGAAGACACTGGCGAGTACCGCGTCACGCCGCACCTTCGAATAGAAGCGATCGACCAGCAGCGCAATTGATGCTTCTGTTACCTGGTCAATCGCCTGCCGCGCCGTTTCCGACGTTCCGTGGTTCATTCCACCGGCTCTCCTGCTTCGGCCGCTACGGTTTGTCCCGCCAAGCCGCTGGCGGCAATCTACGTTGCCCGCCGCATAAAGCAATATCTTGGATATATCTTTTGATCCATGGCTGGGGCACCGCGCCGGATGCGAATTGATCGGCGGCCGCCGAACCTCCGGGAATGGCCGGCGTTGATGCGCGACTACGTGATCAGAAGGGAGCGCGCACATGCGTCTCATGACCGCTATTGCCGCGTGTATCTTGACGGCTGGGCCGATTGTCGGCTTTGGCCCCTCCGCGCACTCGCAACAGAACGACTTCCTGGGCCAGGCTCAGCGGTTCCTGAACAACAACAACAGCAATAGCCAAAGCAACGAGGACGCCTACCGGCGCGGGCGCCAGGACGAGATGCGCCGCGAGCAGGTGCAGCGCGACCGGCGTTCCCGGCACGACGATGACCAACGGTGGAGCAATCGCGACCTCGACCGGGACAGCCAGTATCGCGGGCAGGACCGGGACACCTACAACTACAACAGGTATCCCTGAACGCGAAGAACCGCGACCGGAATTGAGGGTCGCCGGCGCGCGTTGACGGCGGCGAGGCGAAGGGCCTAAAGCCGGCCCGCTGGATGGCGGGCATAGCTCAGTTGGTAGAGCGCCAGGTTGTGGTCCTGGATGTCACGGGTTCGAGTCCCGTTGCTCGCCCCAGTTGCCGGGGCGGGCTGGGGTGACGGCTGTTCATGTGGCGGGACTGGTTCTGGCCGGCGGCAAGGCCAGGCGCTTTGGCGGCGGGGACAAGCCGTTGATGCAACTGGGCGGCTCCGCCATGCTCGGGCGGGTCGTCGAGGCGCTGCGGCACGATCTGCAGGACATCGCGATCAGCGCCAATGGCGATCCGGCGCGGTTTGCCGGCTTCGGCCTGCCGGTGCTCGCGGACGGCCCGTTCGAAGGCGAGGGGCCGCTGGCGGGAGTACTCGCCGGTCTCGGCTGGGCGAGCGAACGCGGCGCCTCAGCCCTTCTTACCGTGCCGGGAGATACGCCGCTCGTTCCGCGTGGTCTGGCGGCCACCCTGACGCCTGCCCCCGCCTGCGCATCAACCAACCACCGTCCGCACTACCTGGTTGCACTCTGGCCGGTCACTGCCCGCGAGCCGTTGCGCCGGTTGCTGGCGTCTTCCGGCCGCCGCGACGTTGCCCACTTCGCCCGGCTGATCGGCATGCGGCGGGTTGAATTCCCGGTAACGAAATGGGACCCATTCCTCAACATCAACACGCCGGCGGACCTGGCGGCGGCGCGCGCGATCGTGGAGGGGAAGGCATGACGCAGACGGTGGCGATCGGCGGGCTCGGTGCGATCGGCCTCAAGCTGGCGCGGGCGCTGGATCGTGGCATGGATGGGCTGCGGCTCATCGCGGTATCCGCGCGCGACCAGGCCAAGGCGGAGGCCAATCTGATCGGTTTCCACGTGCCGCCGCGCCTGGTGGCGTTGGAGCGGCTCGCCGAGGCCGACATCGTCGTGGAGGCGGCGCCGGCCGCGGTGTTCGAGAAGATCGCCGGCGCGGCGATCGAGGCCGGCCGCATCCTGGTTCCGGCATCGGTGGGCGCGCTGCTGCCACGCATGCACCTGATCGAGCGTGCCCGGACAACCGGCGCGCGGATCGTGGTCCCGACCGGGGCGCTGTTGGGCCTCGATGCGGTCCGCGCGGCGGCTGAAGGCTCGGTGGAGAGCGTAACCATCGAAAGCCGCAAGCCGCCGCGCGGGCTCGAGGGCGCACCGTACCTGGTGAAGCACAACATCGACGTGAGCGCCATCACTGCACCCAGTCGGGTGTTCAAGGGCAACGCGTTCGATGCGGCGGCGGGGTTCCCGGCCAACGTCAACGTTGCGGCGGCGCTGGCGCTGGCCGGCATCGGACCGACCCGCACCCAGGTGGAAATCTGGGCCGACCCGGCGATCGAGCGCAACATGCACACGATCCGCGTCGAGGCGCAGGCCGCCCGGTTCAGCATGACTATCGAGAATGTGCCGAGTGAGGAGAACCCGCGCACCGGGCAGATCACCGCGCTGTCGATGTTGGCCTGCCTGCGCGGGCTGGTCTCGACCTTGAAGGTCGGAACCTGAGGGATTCCTTGACAGCGTTCGGCCGCGACACTTGAGTCCGCCGCATTGAGGGGGGCTTCACATGCAGCGAATAGTGTTGGTGGTCGCGGCACTCGTGCTGGCGATGGCGGGTGGCGTTGCGCGCGCCGCGGACGATGTGGTGATCGGCGCGCTGTATCCGATGACCGGGCCGAACGCGCAGGTCGGCAACGACGCCAGGGCGGCGATGGAGACCGCCGCCGAGATCGTCAACGGCAAGCACGATATCCCGATGCTGCTGGGCAAGGGCGGGGGCCTGGACAAGCTAGGTGGCGCCAAGGTGCGGCTGATCTTCGCGGATCATCAGGGCGATCCGCAAAAGGCGCGGGCCGAGGCCGAGAGGCTGATCACGCAGGAGCACGTGGTGGCACTGATCGGCTCCTATCAGAGCGCGACCGCGGCGACGATCTCGCAGGTCGCCGACCGCTACGAGGTGCCGTATCTGTCGGCGGACAATTCCTCGCCCAGTCTGAACCAGCGCGGGCTGAAGTGGTTCTTCCGCACCTCGCCGCACGACATCATGTTCACCCAGGCGATGTTCGACTTCTTCCGCGACATCGGCGTGAAGACCGGCCGCAAGGTCAAGAGTGTCGTGCTGTTCCACGAGGATACGATCTTCGGCACCGACAGCGCCAACGCGCAGAAGCAGATGGCGGAGGCCGCGGGGATCAAGGTGGCGGCGGATATCCGCTATCGCGGCAATTCGCCGTCGCTGTCGGCCGAGGTGCAGCAGATCAAGGCGGCGGATGCCGATGTGATCATGCCTTCGTCGTACACGTCGGATGCGATCCTGCTGATGCGCGGGCTGCACGATGTCGGCTACACGCCGAAGGCGGTGATGGCCCAGTCCGCCGGTTTCGCCGAACAGGCGTTCATCGATGCGGTTGGACCGCTGGCCGAGGGCGTGATGAGCCGCTCGGCGTTCGCGTTGGATGCGGCGAAGGCGCGGCCGGCGATTCCGGCGGTGAACGCGCTCTACAGGGCGCGCAACAACAAGGACCTGAACGACAACACCGGGCGCGAGATCACCGCGCTGATCGTGCTGGCGGATGCGATCAACCGGGCGGGGTCGATGGACGAGGACAAGATCCGCGCGGCGCTGATGGCGACCGACATTCCCGGCGATCAGACGATCATGCCGTGGAAGGGTATCAGGTTCGACAGCACAGGGCAGAACATCGCGGCCACGCCGGTGATCCAGCAGATCACCGGCGGCAGGTATCACACGATCTACCCGTTCGACGTGGCGACACAGGAACCCGTGTGGAACGTGGGGAAGTGATGGGAGTGATAAGCGAGAATCTCCCCTCCCCTTGCGGGAGGGGGGTAGGGGGCGGGGGTTGTGCCGTGTTGGCGGCTCCCTCTCCCCCCATCCCCCTCCCGCGAGGGGAGGGGGGGTCTTTGCGGTGACGCTGGCGTTCCTCCTCCAGGTCGCGGTGGGCGGCCTGCTGATGGGGCTGATCTATGCGCTGGTCGCTGCGGGGCTGAGCCTGATCTTCGGGCTGATGGACGTGGTGAATTTCGCGCATGGCGAGCTGCTGATGCTGGCGATGTACGCGACGTTCGTCGCGTGGCTGGGGACCGGGCTCGATCCGCTGCTGCTGCTGATCCCGGTCGCGCTGGTGCTGTTCGCGCTGGGTGTGGCGATCTATCGCCTGCTGATGGCACGCGCGCTGTCGGTGCGGTTCAACCGCGGCATGGTGCAGATCTTCGTCACCTTCGGCCTGGCGATCTTTCTGCGCGGGGCGGCGCAGTTCACCTTCGGCAGCGACTTCAAGAGCGTCAGCACCTCGCTGCTCGCCAACCGCACCATCGTCCTCGGTGGCGTGTTCGTTCCACTGCCGCAGCTCGCTGCGGGGGTAGTCAGCCTGCTGGCGTTCGGCGCGCTGTTCGCGGTCGGCCGTACCGAGTTCGGCCGCGCGCTGGAGGCAACGCGCGAGGACCGCGAGGCGGTGGCGCTGATCGGCATCGACCGCGACCGGATCTTCGCCCTGGGCTGGGGACTGGGTGCGGCGGCGGTTGGTGTCGCCGGGGCGATGCTGGCGACGTTCTATTACGTGTCGCCCAATGTCGGCGCGAACTTCGCGCTGATCGCCTATGTCACGGTGGCGCTGGGCGGGTTCGGCAGCCTGCTCGGCGCGCTGGTCGCCGGGCTGCTGATCGGCGAGGTGGAGGCATTGACCGCACTGCTGGTCGAACCCTCGCTGAAGCAGGTGGGCATGTTCGCGATCTACCTCGCGGTGCTGATGTTCCGCCCGCGCGGGCTGTTCGGCACGCTGTGATGGAAACCTCGATCACCCGGCGGCGACGCAAGGAGCTGGTGATCGGCGCGGGACTGCTGGCGCTGCTGGCGGTACTGCCGCTGCCGATCCATGACGTATATACGCGGAACCTGATCATCATCACCGTGCTGTTTGCCGGCCTTGCCCAGGCGTGGAACGTCCTGGGCGGCTATTGCGGGCAGATCTCGCTGAGCCACGCGTTGTATTTCGGCGTAGGGGCCTATGTTTCCACGCTGCTGCTGACGCGCGCCGGCATTCCGCCCACGCTGGGGATGTTCGCCGGCGGCGCGCTTGGCGGGCTGATGGCGCTGCTGGTGGGCTGGCCGTGCTTTCGTCTGTCCGGCCACTACTACGCGATCGCGACCGTCGTGGTGGGCGAGATCGGTTACCTGCTGTTCCTCAACTGGGACTGGATCGGTGGCGCCACCGGCATCAACATTCCCTACCGCCGGGCGATCGGCGATTCCTGGCTGTGGCTGCAGTTCCGCATCGACAAGTTGCCGTATCACTACGCCGCGCTGGCCTTCGCCGCGGTGGCGTGGCTGGTGGCCTGGCTGATCGAAGGCTCGCGCTGGGGCTTTGTGTGGCGCGCAATGAAGGACGATCCGGTGGCGGCGCGCAGCCTGGCGGTGCGCATCTTCCCCTCGAAGATGGCGGCGGCGGCGATCAGCGGTGCGCTGACTGGGATCGGCGGCGCGATCTATGCGCAGTATGTCGGCTACATCGACCCCGACAGCGTGATGTATGGGCAATTGTCCATCCTGATCCCGCTGCCCGCGGTGCTGGGTGGCGTCGGCACGCTGTGGGGGCCGCTGGTCGGTGCCGCGGTGCTGATCCCGCTTTCCGAGCTGACGCGATCCTATCTTGGCGGATCGGGACGCGGGGTCGATTTGATGATCTACGGCGCGCTGATCGTGCTGGTGGCGCTGGCGCGGCCGCAGGGCCTGGCGAGTCTGATCGGCGTGCGTGTGCGCGCCCCCAGGGGGCTTGAATCCGGGGCGGACGATGCCGCCACTGCTTGAAGTGGACGGCGTCAGCAAGTCGTTCGGCGGCGTCGCCGCCAATGCCGATATCAATTTCGATGTGCGCGATGGCGAGATCCTCGGATTGATCGGTCCCAACGGTGCCGGCAAGACCTCGCTGTTCAACGCGATCTCCGGCGAGGTGGTGCCGGATGCCGGCGAGATTCGCCTCGACGGCCGCCGTGTTTCCGGCCTGACTCCGGGGCAGTGCTCGCTTCTCGGCATTGCCCGCACTTTCCAGGTGGTGCGCAGCTTCGACTCCATGACCGTGCTGGAGAACGTCATGGTTGGGGCGTTCTCGCGGCTGTCGCGCACGCGGCGGGCGATGGCGCTGGCACTCGAGACCCTGGCGTTCACCGGTCTGGCCGCGCGCGCCGACACCCCGGCGCATTCGCTGACGCCGGCGGAGAAACGGCGGCTGGAGGTGGCGCGCGCCCTGGCGACCCAGCCACGGCTGCTGCTGCTGGATGAGATGCTGACCGGGCTGACGCCGGTCGAGGCGCAGGCCGGCGTGCAGCTTATCCGCGATGTGCGCACGCGGGGCATCACGGTGATGATGGTGGAGCACGTAATGGAGGTGCTGCTGCCGCTGGTCGATCGCACGGTTGTGCTCGATCTCGGGCGCGTGCTGACGATCGGTGCACCGCAGGACGTGGTGCGCGACCCCGCGGTGATCCGCGCCTATCTGGGCGACCGCTATGCTGCGCCCCCGCCCTGACCCTCCCCCGCGTGGCGGGGGAGGGGATGTCACGATGCTGCGGGTCGAGAACCTGTCCGCGTCGTATCGGGGGCTGCGGGCGCTGCAGGGTGTGTCGCTGCGGGTGTCGCGCGGCGAGGTCGTCGCGGTGGTCGGCGCCAACGGCGCCGGCAAGAGCACGCTGCTGAAGTCGATCGCCGGCCAGGTGGCGACCGAGGGCGCGATCGAGTTCGAGGAACGGTCGCTGCGCCGGTTGCCTGCGCATCGCATCACGCGGCTGGG
>DATBKQ010000401.1:0-5625 GCA_036555825.1 Acetobacteraceae bacterium
GATGCCGTCCGACATTCCGTGGTCGAAGGCGGCGGCGGAGATCACCGGCGAGTGGCTGCGCAAGATCGGCGCGAACGTCGAACTGCAGGCGATGGACTGGGCAACCCTGGTGCAGCGGCGCGCCAAGATGGATCCGGTGGAGCAGGGTGGCTGGAGCATCTTCCACACCGGCTGGAGCGGGCTCGACATGGTGAATCCCGCGGGGCACGTGTTCCTGCGTGGCAACGGCAAGGCCGCGACCGTCGGCTGGCCGACCAGCCCCAGGATCGAGTCGCTGCGCGACGCGTGGTTCCGCGCGCCTGACCTTGCCGCGCAGAAGGCGCTGGCAGACAAGCTGCAATTGCAGGCGTTCGAGGACGTGCCGTACATCCCGCTCGGGCAGTATTTCATCCCGACGGCCTACCAGGCGAACCTGAGCGGGATGCTGCAGGGCAGCCCGGTGTTCTGGAATATCAGGCGGAGTTGAGCATGAGCGAATTCGAACTCATCTGGGATTCCCGTTGCGGCGTCGGTGAGTCGCCGGTTTGGGATGCATCCACTCGGCGGCTGCTATTCTGCGACATTCCCGGCAAACGCATCAATGTGCTGTCGATCGATGACGGCGACCGCAGCTTCTGGGATTTTCCCGAGGTGGTCGGCAGCTTCGGCCTTTGCCGCTCGGGGCGCCTGGTGGTAGCGCTGCGCCATCGCGTCGTGCTGTTCGCTCCGCGCACCGGGCAGATCGAAAATCTGACCGAACCGGTGAACGAGCCGGCCACCAACCGCTTCAACGATGGCAAGGTCGGCCCGGATGGCTGCTTCTGGGTCGGCAGCATGGACGAGAACTCGCCGCGTCAGAAGACCGGCGCGCTATACCGTGTGACGCCTGAGGGCCGCATCGAGCGCAAGGCCGATGGTTATGCGGTGTCGAACGGGCTCGCCTGGTCGCCCGACGGCCGGACCATGTACCATTCGGATTCGACCGCCGGCATTATCGAGGCTTGGGACTTCGACGTGCGCAACGGCGCGCTGGCCAACCACCGCGTTCTGGCGACACTGTCGAACGAGGAAGGCCGGCCGGACGGCGCCGCGGTCGATGTGGAGGGGAACTACTGGTCGGCGGGTCCATCGGCGGCCTGCATCAACCGCTTCTCTCCGGGCGGGGCACTGCTGAGCACGCGGCCTTTCCCGGTGCCGGCGCCCACCATGCCATGTTTCGTCGAGCGGCACCTGTATGTGACCTCGCTGCGCGAAGGCCGCCCGGCCGACGCGCTGCGACAGCATCCGACGATGGGCGGCCTGTTCCGCACCGATGCGCCGGTCGCCGGTGCACCGGTCGGTGTGTTCGCCGACACGTAATAGCAACCGCGCGAGTAGGTGGCGGCATGTCCGTGTGTGGCGCAATCGGCAAGCCGCGCCGCATTGATTCGCCGTACTAATAGCCGCGGTAGTAACCATAGCCGGGCGGCGGCGGTGGCGGCGCATAATACGCTGGCGGCGGCGGTTGCGGTGTCGTTACCGCCCCGCCGACGGCGCCGACCGCGCCACCGATCAAAGCGCCCGTTGCCGCGCCGCGGCCGCCACCGGCAATTCCGCCGATCGCCGCCCCGGTGCCGGCGCCGAGCAGACCGCCGCCGATCGCCCGCTGTCCGGGGTCGTAAGGATTGGTGCAGGCGGACAATGCCAGAGTCATCCCGAGTGCGCCGGCAATCAGTGCGGTGGAACTCTGCATGGTGTCTCCTTTCGCGGTTAATGCAGCGGAGGAACATGGCGCGGCGTTGGCATCAGCAATCACGACTGTGTGAGGGGACCGGAACCACATGTTTCAACTCGCCTTCGATATCGGCGGCACCTTCACCGACTTCGCGCTCTCCGACAGAGAAACCGGCACCCTTGCCGTGTGGAAGGTACTGACCACGCCTGGGCGGCCAGCCACCGCGGTGATCGAGAGCCTGGCCGAGCGGATCGCGACGGGGCGGATATCGCCCGCGGCGATCGCCGATGTGCTGCATGCGACCACGATCGCCACGAACGCGATACTCGAACGCAAGGGCAGCCGCACCGCGCTGATCACCACTTCGGGCTTTCGCGACGTTCTGATCATCGGCCGGCAGAAACGGCATGACACCAACAGCCTGCATATCGACAAGCCCGCACCGCTGATCGAGCGCGCGGACATCTTCGAGGTGCCGGAACGCATGGCGCCCGATGGCTCAGTGGTCACACCGTTCGACATGGTAGCGGCGCGCGATGTGGCGATGCGGCTGAGCAGCTCGGCCTATCGGTCAGTCGCGGTGGCGTTCCTGCACGCTTACGCCAATCCGGCGCATGAGCGGCAGATGGCGGCGCTTCTCGCGGCGGTGGCGCCCGATCTGGCGGTGACGTTGTCGTCAGAGCTGTCCCCCAAGTTCCGCGAATACGAACGCACCAGTACCGCGGTCGCCAACGCCTACGTGAAGCCGCTGGTCGAATCCTATGTTGCGGAGCTGCAGGACGCGCTGCGCAAGCTTGGCATTGGCGCCGAACTGGCGATCATGCAGTCGAACGGCGGTCTGATGTCCGCCGCACAAACGCGCGGCGCGCCGATCCGCATCGTGGAATCCGGCCCGGCCGCGGGCGTGCTGATGGCCGCGCGTGTTGGCGCGGAAGAGGGCGCGTCGCATGTGATCAGCTTCGACATGGGTGGTACCACGACGAAGCTGGGTGCCATCGATGACGGCGTGCCGGTAGTGACGCCGACATTCGAGGTGGATGCGGTGAACTACCGCCCCGGCAGCGGGCTGCCGCTGAACGTCACAGCGATCGAGCTGCTGGAGATCGGCGCCGGCGGCGGCAGCCTGGCGCGCACGCGCATGGGGATGATCTCGGTCGGCCCCGACAGTGCGGGGGCCGATCCGGGGCCGATCTGCTATGGCCGCGGCGGCGATGCCGCCACCCTCACCGATGCCAACCTGGTACTCGGCTATCTCGATCCGGATTACTTCAACGGCGGCGCGATGCGGCTCGATTGCGGCGCCGCCGCTGCGGGGATCGCGCGCGATGTGGCGGCGCCGCTGGGGCTCCCGCTGCAGCAGGCCGCCTGGGGCATTCATTCCGTGGCCAATGCCAATATGGAGCGCGCGATGCGCGTCGTCTCCATCGAGCGCGGCCGCGATCCGCGCCGCTATGCATTGGTCGCGTTCGGCGGCGCGGGTCCGCTGCACGCCGCGCGGCTGGCGCGCGCGCTGGGCATTCCACGCGTGATCGTGCCGCGCGCGGCCGGTGTCGGATCTGCGCTTGGCCTGTTGAGTGCAGAGCACAAGGTCGATGCCGGCCTGACCCGGGTGCTGCGGCTGGAGGAGAATGCGCGCGAGGCAATCGCGGCGGTATTCGCCGAGATGGAGGCACGGTTGCCGCGTGGGGTGCGTACGCTGGCGCGCGCGGCATCGATGCATCACGTGGGGCAAGGGTTTGAGATTCGCGTGGACCTGCCGTCCGGGGTCATCGATGTAGCGGCGATGCGCGAGGCGTTCTTCGCGCGGTATCGACAGGAGTATGGCTATGTCGATCGCGAGACCCCGATCGAGGCCACTGACTGGTACATCGTCGCTACCTTGGGTGGCGCACCGACCGTGTCGCTGCGCCTTTACCCGCGACAGCGGGAGGAGGGAGGCCACGTCAATCGCCCCGCCTACCTTCCCGAAGCCGGCGGAATGGTCGCAACGCCGGTCATCGATCGCGGCAGCCTGCAGGCCGGAAATTCCCTGCCGGGTCCCGCGCTGATCGAGGAAGCGGAGTGCACGACGCTGGTGTTGCCCGGCGACACCGCGGTCGCGACATCGCACGGCAATCTCGTCATCGATATCGGAGCTGGCCGATGAGCATCGATCCCATCACTCTCACAGTCATCTGGGGGAGCCTGACATCGATCACGGAGGAGATGGGTAGCGCGCTTCGCCGCACCGCGTTCTCGGAAGCGGTGCGTGAGGGCCAGGACTTCTCCACCGGCCTGTTCGATGCCTCCGGCCGGCTGATCGCGCAGGGCAACTTCACGCCTGGTCACCTCGGTGCCATGCCCTACGCGGTACGGAACGTGCTGGAGTACGTGCCGCCCGAGCGCCTCGCCATGGGCGACATGCTGGCGACGAACGACGCGGCGCTGGGCGGTGGGCATTATCCCGACATGTTCCTGGTCGCGCCGGTGTTCGAGGCCGGCGCGATCATCGGCTATGTCGTGACCACCGCGCATCACGTCGATGTCGGAGGGGTCTCGCCAGGTTCGCAGGCGGTGCAGGGTGTCACGGAGGCGTTCCAGGAGGGCATCCGCGTTCTGCCCGTGAAGCTGGTGCATCGCGGTGAGTTCGATGCCGACCTGCTGCGGGTGATCCTTGGCAACGTCAGGTTGCCGGAGAAGATGCGCGGCGACCTGCTGGCGCAGCGCAATGCCAATCACGTCGGCGGCGAGCGTCTGCGCGAGCTGTTCGCCGCGTACGGCGCGGATGTGCTGGCGGCCGCGATCGAGACGATCATCGAGCGCTCCGAGCAACGGGCACGCGAGCTGATCGGCCGGTTGCCGGAAGGGACCTACAGCTTCGAGGACCATCTGGACGATTACGGTCCCGACACGCCGCCGATCCGGGTAGCGGTCGACGTGACGCTGAAGAATGGCGAGGCAGTGGTCGACTTCTCGCGTTCCGGCGACCAGGTGCCGGCTGCGCTGAACTGTTACATGAACTATACGCGCGCCTACGCCAGCTTCGCCATCCGCGTGTTCGCCGGGATCGACATTCCGAACAATGCCGGGATCGAACGTGTGATCCGGGCGGTGGCGCGCGACGGCTGTTTCTTCAACGCGCGCTGGCCGGCGCCGTGCGGCGGGCGAGCGGCGGTGCAGGTGCGCATCTTCGAGGCGATCAACGGTGCGCTGGCGCAGGCCGATCCTTCGCGCGCGATGGCGGCGTTCTCCCACTGGGGCAATCCCAATATCGGCGGCATCGACGAGCGCACCGGGCGTCCCTGGATCATGTACGACCTGCTGCTCGCGGGTTATGGCGGACGCGCCGACAAGGATGGCGCGGAGGCATTGTCGCCGGTGATGAACTGCGCCAACGTCCCCGTGGAGGTGCACGAGACCAACAATCCGGTTCGTGTGCACCGGCTGGAGCTGATCACCGACAGTGGCGGCGCCGGGCAATTCCGCGGTGGCGCTGGACTGCGCAAGGATATCGAGCTGCTGTGCGACGAGGCGACACTGTCGCTATTGGGTGAGCGGCACAAGTTCCGGCCATACGGACTGTTCGGCGGTGAAGCGGGCGCGCTGGCGCGGACAGTGCTGATCCGCGACGGCGCGACGGTCGAGCTAGGCTCGAAGCAGGTGCTGCGCTTGCAACGGGGCGATGTGGTCAGCTTTTGCCTTTCGGGCGCCGGCGGCTTTGGAGATCCCGGCACCCGCGACCCGCAGCATGTTCGAGCCGATGTGCGGAACGGCTACATCAGTGCGGAGAAGGCACGCGACGTCTACCGCAGCTAGCGCGTGATGACCGGAGGCGGAATCGCCCGGAGGTCCGAATCACGCGCTCAAACAACGAAGCCAACGCATGATGAGGTCAGGTCGACCTCAGTCCTGCCGGTAATTGGGCGCCTCGCGGCTGATCGCCACATCGTGGA
>DATBKQ010000402.1:0-11933 GCA_036555825.1 Acetobacteraceae bacterium
CCGAACCGCACCGGCATGTGGGCCTACTGGGAGAGCACGCCGTTCGGCCACGGCCAGCCGTATTCGTTCGGCCAGATCGGCCGGCTGCTGGCGGCCTCGCTCTATCGTGTAGAGCGGCGCGATGCCGCGCTGTACCTGCCGCCGTCCCGATGGCGGCTCGTTTTGCGCGGCGCGCGGCTGTTCGAGCAGACCGGTCGGCGCTGGCTGCCCGGGGTGGCCGGGGTGACGATCACCGAGGCCGCGAAGGACCTTTACGCGGCAATGCCGGTGGAGGCGGTGCCGCGCCGGCGGCTGGTGCTGGCCGAGGCCGCGTGACCGAGGCGCCGTGCACGGAGACTGCGCAGTCTCGCGACCAGTCTCCCCTGCATCCGGCAGGCGTTCACGCATTTGCTCGGTACGCCCGTTCGCGTCTAGACGCGAATCCGCCCCCGCCTGCACTGTATGCGATGTTCGCCCCTGCTCAGGACGCTGACATGCATCGCTGGGCATCCGGGCCGTCGGGTATGTCATGTCGTTTTGGCTGAGTGGCGGGCGGGGCAAGTCGTGACGCAATCGCCGGCGACCGATAGGTGCCGGTTACTGCCCGCCGCGCGCGGAAGCATCGCAGTTCGATCGAGCTACCGCAGGCGGGTATAACGGTGATGCGCATGACTCAAATCGTCATGGCCCGCGAAGGCGGGCCATCCACGTCTTTGACCGTGAGGCAGCGACCGGATCGAGCAGTGGCATCAGATCAATACGTATGCATCCCCGGCCGCACCTTGCCGCGGAACACCCAGTAGGCGAAGCCGGTGTAGATCAGGATGATCGGCACCAGGATCAGCGCGCCGATCAGCAGGAAACGCTGGCTCGCCGACGGCGCGGCGGCGTCCCAGATGGTGATGTCGGGCGGCACGATGTCGGGCCACAGGCTGATCCCCAGCCCCGCGTAGCACAGCACGAACCAGGCATCGGCGCAGAGCAGCGGCGTGGCATGGTGTCCCCGCTCGAGGCCGCGCCAGAACAGCCAGCCGACCAGCGCCACCAGGATCGGCACCGGGCTGGTCAGCGCGACATTGGGCCAGGTGAACCAGCGCTGGCTGAATGTCGGGTGCAACAGCGGCGTCCAGATGCTGACCACGACGATCAGCACCAGCGTGGCCACCGCCAGCGTGCGCGCCTGCCGCCTGGCGCGCTGCTGCAACGCGCCTTCGCATCGCCACACCAGCCAGCAGGCGCCCTGCAGGGCGTAGCCGATAACCAGTGCGACCCCGCACAGCACGGTGAACGGCGTCAGCCAGTCCCACCAGCCGCCGGCATAGGCGCGGTCCTGCACCCGGATGCCTTGCAGCAGGCCGCCGAGTACAAGTCCCTGGCAGAATGCGGCGAGCGTGGAGCCGGCGCAGAGCGCCCGGTCCCACCAGATCCGGCCGCGCTCGGTGGCGGCACGGAAACGGAACTCGAACCCCACCCCGCGGAACACCAGCGACAGTAGCATGGCGATGATCGCCGGGTACAGCGCCGGCATGATCACCGCATAGGCGAGCGGGAATACCGCGAACAGCCCGCCGCCGCCGAACACCAGCCAGGTCTCGTTGCCATCCCAGACCGGCGCGACCGTGTTGACCATCACGTCGCGGTCCTCCTCGCGCCGCTCGGCGGCGAACAGGATGCCGACGCCGAGATCGAACCCGTCCAGCAGCACGTAGGCCAGCACGGCGAACGCGATCAGCCCGGCCCAGACCACCGGCAGCCAGGTCATGGTTGCCTCGGGAGTGCCGGCGCGGGGGTAATGCCGGCGGTGCGGACCGGCACGCCGGTCTGCGGTCCGGCCTCGCCGGTGACCGGCGGCCGGCGCAGCAGGCGATACAGGAAGAAGAACCCCGCGCCAAATACGATTGCATAGACGACAACAAACGCGGCGAGCGAGACGGCAACGCCCGGCGTGCCGATCGGCGAGGCACTGTCCGCCGTGCGCAACAGACCGTAAACCGTGTAGGGCTGGCGGCCAACCTCGGTCACCGTCCATCCGGCGAGCAGGGCAATGAACCCCGCCGGCGCCATCGCCAGCATCGCCCGGCGCAGCCAGACCGACCCATAGAGCCGGTCGCGTACGCGCAGCCAGGCGCCCCACAGGCCGACCGCCGCCATCAGCAACCCGAGCCCCACCATGACGCGGAACGCCCAGAAGACCACCGGCGCATACGGCCGGTCCTCCGGCGGGAACTCCTTCAACCCCTTGATCGCGCCGTCCCAGGTGTGCGTCAGCACCAGTGCGCCGAGATGCGGGATTTCCACCGCCCAGTTCGTGCGCTCCTGTTCCATGTCCGGCATGCCGAACAGGATCAGCGGCTGGCCGGGTTCCGACTGCCAGTCGCCCTCCAGCGCGGCGACCTTGGCCGGCTGGTATTCCAGCGTGTTCAGCCCGTGCTGATCCCCCACCAGAAGCTGCAGCGGCGCCACCACGACGGCCATCCACATCGCCATGGAGAACATTAGCCGCGCCGCCTGATTCTGCGGATCGCGCCGCAGGTGCCAGGCACCGACGGCACCCACCACGAAGGCAACCGACAAGTACGACGCGATCACCATGTGCACGAGCCGATACGGAAAGGACGGGTTGAAGATGACCTGCCACCAGTCGGTGGGTTCGAACCTGCCATCCGGCGTCACGCTGTAGCCCTGCGGCGTCTGCATCCAGGAATTGGCGGCCAGGATCCAGAATGCGCTGAACAGCGTCCCCGCCGCGACCATCAACACGGCGAAGCAATAGACAGCACGCGACACGCGCTCGCGGCCGAACAGCATGATCCCGAGGAAACCGGCCTCCAGGAAAAACGCCGTCATGACCTCGTAACCCATCAGCGGGCCGATCACCGGGCCCGCCTTGTCGGCGAAACTCGCCCAGTTGGTGCCGAACTCGTACGACATCACCACGCCCGAGACGACCCCCATGCCGAAGGTGATGGCGAACGCCTTCAACCAGTATTGATAGACATCGCGATACGCCTGCCGGCCGGTGGCCAGCCACAGCACCTCCAGCACCGCGAGATAGCTCGCCAGTCCGATGCTGAACGCCGGCAGCACGATGTGAAGCCCGACGGTGAAGGCGAACTGCGCGCGCGCCAGCAGGACAGCTTCGGTGCCTGGCATGCCAACCTCGCGCGGTTGTCGGGCAGCCGAGTATGCAGACCGGCGGACCGGCTTCAAGCCGCCCGGCGGATCGCTTCCGGCCGCACCTGGGTCAGGCTGCGCACGCCGATGACCTGGCGCAGGTTGCCTTCGACCAGATGCACGGCCTCCACCGGCATCGCATGCATGGCGATCTCGACATGCACCGTATCGCCGGACCGGTGCGACCACATGCGGTCAGGGATCAGATCGCGCCGGCCGAACGGCTGCAGCAGACGGCTGAGCAGGCCAGGCGAGGCGTCCGCATCGAGCATGAAACGGACGGCGACATAAGGATCGGCAGGCATGGAAGCTGAAACTCCGGACGAACGACGCGAGGAAAAAGCGCGGGTGATCCCCGGCTGCTCAGGCAGCCGGGCCGCTAATTCGCGTGCTGTTCGTGCGGAACGCCATGACCCCATGTTACGCCTCCGCGCAGCGATCGCCAAGACCTGCGTGATTCAGGGCCAATCCAGCTCCGGCAGGCGCAGCAAAGGCACCTGCCGCATCGACAACGTGCGGTACTGCAGCGTCAGTGGCACCTCGACCTCGGGAGGGGAGCCCTCGTCGGGCGCATTCGCGAGCAGCGACAGCACCGCCTTGGCGGCGGTCGCGGCCGATCGGCTGATCATGGAATGCGCCGCCAGCGCGTCCAGCGTCTCGGCGTAGCCGACGATCCGGGCATTGCCCGCCCCCATCGGCTGCAACTGGTCGTCCAGCGCCAGTGTCGCGCTGGCGGTCAGGGCGAGTGGGCCCCACGACAACGCCAGATGTCGGACCTCCAGCGAGCCGCCGCCGTCGCGCCAGCTCGCAGCCGCCTCGGCAGGCCTGCCCCCGGCCGGCAGCGGGCCGTTCAGGATCGCCTTCGCCTCCAGATCGGCGACGCTCGGTCCCAGCGGGCGGACCATCCCGGGCGGCAGGCTGGCATCCTCGACATGCACCGAGGCCGCCAGCACCGGCTCGCCCGCGCGCGCACCGGGGTGGAAATCCAGGCGCAGTTGCGCCTCGCGCAGGCTGGCGGTTCCAGCCGGGGTGTCGGCACGCAGGGTGTCGGCGTCCACCTGGATGAAGCTGGGCCATTCCGTGGCCTGCAGGGGCATCAGAAGGTGCAGCCGGCCGGCCGTGTAGGGCACGCCCGGGTAGCCGCCAAGGCGAAGCTGCTGCCGGCCTTCAGCCAGGATCTCGAGCAGCGCGGGCCGGGTCAGCGCCACCCGCAGGACGATCCTTTCGGCGTTCCAGTCAATGCTCCCGGCCACCTCGCGGCTGCCGCCGGCGAGCGATATCGCCGGAACCGTCAGCGTCGCTGCAAGCGGCCAACCGCCGAGAGTGGTCGCGTCGTTGCGTTCGGTCCGTCCGTTCGCCCGCTGAAGGGCCGCCCAGTCGGCAAAGCCCTGCTGCAGATTACGCGCAGCGATCCACCAATAAAGGGTATCGGCGGCCAGCAGGACAAGCGGCACGACAAGCAGAACGACCCATAACATCCGCTTGCGCCGCATGCCGCCTCGTATCGGAACCCGCGGCGTCGCTTATAGGCGAACACAGGCGGGAGGCAACGCGGCCCGCCGCACCGGGATGTCGGTCCCCGCCAACCGGATCGCCGCCGGGTGCCTCGGCGATCAGCATCCATCCCCACATTCGGCGGCACCGCGGCCTCGCACCGAATCCGATAACATTACCCCCATTTTTCAAGGCATTGCGTTCTATGGCTGCGGCACGATAGGAGCTGAAGCGATGCTCAACCCACAGAGTTCTCCACAGCCCCGCCTCGCAATGCCTGTTCGAGACCGGACATCAAACGGTCCCGCCCGGCCTCCGGGGAGAGCGGTTCCAGCAACCGGATGTTGATCGTCCCAGGCCGTTTCTGGAATGCGCGGCGTCCCCAGTACCGGCCCGAGTCGGTGACCACTGGAATGACCGGCAGCCGGGTCCGCGTGGCCAGCGCAGCCACCCCGGGCTGCAGTGGCAGGCGTTCGCCCGGGGCGGCGCGCGTACCCTCCGGGAATATCACGATCTGACGATCCTCGCGGACTGCCCGATCGCCGTCGCGCAACAGGTGACGCATCGCGCTGGCGCCGCCGTGGCGATCCACGGCGATCATTCCCGCCAGTGGCAGCAGCGGCCCGAACAGCGGGATGCGGAGCAGCTCCTTTTTCAGGACGTAGCAGCACCGTGGCAGCAAGGCGAGCCAGACGAAGGTGTCGAAGGCCGACTGGTGGGCAGAGGCGATCACGCAGGGCCCGGCGCCAACCCGCTCCAGGCCGGTCACAGAGAGGCGGATCCCGCAGATCAGCCGGACACCGGACAGCAGCAGGCGCGCCCACAGCCGGGCAACGTCCAGTACTCGATGCGGGGCGAGGAACCGGGTGGGTGTCGCCAGCACCAGGGTCAGCACGAACGTCATCGTGAAGAAGTACAAGTTGAACAGGGTGGAACGCAGCAGCGTCATCCGGCGTGGCCCGGGCGGGCCAGCGTCGGTTCGCGTTCGGGCAGTACCGAGGTCAGGCCGGTCCTTGTGGCCAGGAACTTGATGTACTCCTCGGCCATCAGGCGCAGCGGCGCCTCGCTCAGCCGCTCCGGCTGCACCACCGGCAGTGGATAGAGTCTCACACCAGGCAGTGCGCGTGTCAGCTCGGTGAGCGCGCGGGGCATGTGGTAAGCCGCTGTCACCACCAGCAAGGAGTGGATGGCGTTCGCGCGCGCCCACTCGGCGGTTGCCAGGGCGTTGCCCTTGGTGGTGGCGGCCGCGCGGTCGAGTGTCACGCGCGAAGCCAGGGGGAGCGGATCGACCCCGGCGCGCCGTGCCAGTTCGGACAGTTCGGCCCCCCCGCCGATCCCCGAGAGCAGCAGGCGGTCCGCACGGCCCTCGGACAGCAGGCGAAGCGCCGTTTCCACCCGGTCGGGACCGCCGGTGAAGGCCACGATACCGTCGGTGTGCCGAGGCGCCTCTGTGCCGTGCCCGGCCAGATGCACGAACCAGGCAAACCCGCCCGCACAAGCCAGCAGGACCACCGCCAGGCAGGTGCCAGCTCCGGCCAACACGCGGCGGCGGCGGGTGGCGATCATGGCAGCCGCCGCAACCAGCGCCGCACGGTGGCCTGGGCGGTAAGGAACCCGATCGCTGCCGCCGCGGCGGGCAGTGCCGGAAGCGCCAGCCATAGCGACGCAGGCAGCGCCGCGACGAGATCGGCCGGCGAGGCCGGCTCCGGCGCGGCACCCGAGAACGGCGCGGCAAGGTTCGCAAGACCCAGGACCACCGGCAGGGCGACAAGGGCGCCAATGGCTCCTCCGGCCGCTGCCAGCAGCGTGGCACGGCCGGCGAAGCGCGCCGCGATGTAGCCGTCGGTGGCCCCGAGCCCATGCACGATCTCGATCGCCTCGCGGCGCGCCGAAAGCCCGGCCCGGGTCGCGACCGCGATCACCGCGGCGGCAACCGCCGCCACCAGCAGCAGTGCCAGACCGGCGCAGGCCTGCAGGCTCCGCGCCAGCACCGCAAGCCGTCTGATCCACACGCCGTGGCTCTCCACCAGCGTGCCGGGCGCGATCGTATCCAGCCGGCGTGCCAATGCGCCGGTTGCGACGCCGCTGTCGCGCAATCGCACCGCGATCACCGCCGGCAGCGGGATCGCCAGCCGCTCCGCGCCGCTGCCAAGCCACGGACGCAGCAGCTCGCCCAGTTCCTCCTCGCTGAGCAGCCTGGCCGAGGCGACCCCGGGTGCGGCTTGCAGGATCGCGAGCACACGGTCGAGCCGCGTGCCGTCCCCCTCCGCCGCCGCCTCGCGCGCCCGCGGCACCTGCACGGTCAGGGCGGAACCCGCCCCCTGCTGCCAGTGACGCGCCAGCGACGCCGCACCCGCCCAGCCGGCGATCGCCAGCGCCGCGAGCACCGCCATCGCGCCCACCAGGAACGGCAGCATGCGGTCCGAGATCGCCCGGCGCAGGCCCAGTTCGTCGAACCCGGCCGGCCGCAGCAGACGACGGGCGCGCAGCGAGGTCATGCCAGCCTGCCGCGCGACAGCCGAAGCGTCGCGGCCGGGTGCCGCGCCACCAGGGCGTCATTGTGCGTCGCGACCACCACCGTGGTGCCCAGCCGGTTCATCTCCTTCAACAACTGCATCAGTCTCTCGGCCTGCACCTCGTCGAGGTTGCCGGTCGGCTCGTCGGCGAGCAGCAGGCTCGGCCGATTGATCACGGCGCGGGCGATCGCCACGCGCTGCTGTTCGCCGCCCGAGAGTTCCGCCGGTCGCGCATCGGTGTGTTTCCCCAGCCCCACCCAGCGCAGCATCTCTCCGACATCGGCACGGATCTGGCCCTCCGGCCGTCCGGCGATGCGCAACGGCAGCGCGACATTGTCGAACGCCGACAGGTGCGGCATCAGCCGGAAGTCCTGGAACACCACGCCGATCCGGCGGCGAAGCCGCGGCAGCACCCGCCGTTCGGCGGTCTGGATGTCGGTGCCGAGGATCGCCAGCCGCCCGCAACTGGGCCGGATCGCCAGGTACATCAGGCGGAGCAGGCTGGTCTTGCCGGCCCCCGACGGCCCGAGCAGCCAACGAAACGTGCCATCCGGCAGTGCGAAACTGAGGTCGTGCAGCACCTCCGGTCCTGCCTCGGCGGGACCGCCGTATCGCAGCCCGACCGCTTCGAATCGAACCATCGGCGTCATTCTTGCCATTGCACGGGCCGCGTCGCCATTGCTTCGCGGCTGGCGTGCCGCCACCATCTGCCCGTATGCGGATTGTCTGCCCGTCCTGCTCTGCATCCTACGAGGTACCCGACTCGCTGATGACGGCCGGGCGGGTGGTGCGCTGCGCACGTTGCGCCGGCGAGTGGGTCCCGCTCGCGAATGTGCCGGCCGAGGAGCCGGAAGCCGGGCCCCCACCGCCTGAGCCGCCGCCGCCCCCACCGCCTGAGCCGCCCCCGCCGGACCCCGGCGCGCCGCAACCCCTGGCCACCGTAAAGCGCTCGGCGATGGCGCGGCTGGCCGCCCACCCAGCGACGCCGGGATCGCCGGGGGTGTTGCGGGTGGCCTGGGCCGCCAGTATCGCGCTGCTCATTCTGCTGGCCGCCATCGCGTTCGCATGGCGAAGCGAGATCGTCGCCACCTGGCCACCGAGCGCGCGCGCCTACGCCGCCTTCGGTCTGCATCCGCAGGCGGGCCCCCGCCAATGACCACGAAAGCAATCACATCGGCTCTGGCGGCCGCAGTGCTGCTGTGCGGTCTCGCCCTCGCCGCGATCGCGCAGCCGCTCGTGCTGCAGCGGACCATCCCGCTGAAGGGCGTATCGGGCCGCATCGATCACATGGCCGATGACCTGGCGCGCAAGCGGCTGTTCGTCGCCGAGCTGGGCAATGGAACGCTCGACGTCGTCGACCTGGACGCGGGACAGGTCATCCACCGCATCGGCGGGCTGAAGGAGCCGCAGGGCGTGGGCTATGCGCCCGGCCCCGACATCCTGGCGGTCGCGAGTGCCGGGGATGGTTCGGTACGCCTGTTCCATGGCGCCGAACTGTCGCCGGCCGGCGTGGTGATGCTCGGCGACGATGCCGACAATGTCCGGCTCGGTGCCGGCGGCGGCAATTTCGTGGTCGGCTACGGCAGCGGCGCGCTCGCCGTCATCGATCCGGTGAGCGGCGCGGTGGTCAGCCGCATCCGGCTGGCGGCGCATCCGGAGAGTTTCCAGATCGACCCCGACAATCGGCGCGCCTTCGTCAACGTGCCCGACGCGCACCAGATCGCGGTGGTCGATTTGCAGTCCGGCCGGCAGACGGCGACGTGGCGGATCGCGGTCCTGGCGGCGAACTTCCCGCTGGCGTTCGATGGTGCCGCCGGGATGATCGCGTCCGTGTTCCGCAGTCCTCCGCGTCTGGTGGTGCTCGAAACGCGCCGCGGAACGCCGATCAGCAACCTGGCGGGCTGCGGCGACGCCGACGACGTGTTCTTCGACGGCAAACGGCAGCGCATCTACGCAAGCTGCGGCGACGGCCACGTCGAGGTATGGCAGCGCGACGGGGCCAAATACCGGCCGCTCGGTTCGGTCAAGACGGCCCCGGGTGCGCGCACATCGCTGTTCGTGCCCACGCTGGACCGCCTGTTCGTCGCGGCGCGCGCGGGGTTCTTCGGCCTGGGACCGGACGCGGCGATCCTGGAGCTGCGCCCGGCCGACTGAATGCGGCAGGACCGAAATTCATCCTCGCCGGCTGCATGATAGAACCAGTGAACCGCGCTCCATCGATTCGTGGTACTGGATGCCAATGCCCGGGGCGCGAAGCGCCAAACAAATCTCTCCGTGGTTCTCCGTGGCCCTCGGCGTCCTCCGTGTGAAACAGAACCGGGCGAGCGGCACACCCCGAACCAAGCAGGGCACCGTCGTCGCGCATGGCTTGTCGTTGGCGAGATCCGTCATAAGCTCTTAACCCCGCAGCACCGCCCGCAACTCCTCGGCCCGGAAGCTGCCCAGCCATGACTCCCGATCGGCCACCCCGAAGCTGACGATCAGGCGCTCGCCATCGGGGTGCCAGGCCAGCCCCGCAGCGTACTCCACGGGCTCAACGCCGAAAAAGCGGAAGCCCGGGCTGATTGCGCGCAACCTATGCTCCGCATCGAGCCAGACGAAGCGATGCGCATAGTGCCGCCTGTCATCGATCAGCGCCACGTCGTGGGCGATTGCAAGCCAGCCGCCGTCAAAGCTGACCGCCTGTGATCCGCCGCGCAGGTGATCGACCGCCAGCCCTGGAGTCAGCGTCGAGAGTGTATGCGCCTGCGCATCGACGATATGCGTCGGATCGAGACTGCGGATGAACCGCGGTTGCGCGCTGCCGATCAGCGGCATCCAGTTCTTCTCGGTCCGTCTCTCCCCCTCGGGCCGCAGCACGCACCAGTCGGAGAGCCGGCATTCCTCCTCCTCCCTGTCGATCCGCGCCAGCACGATCTCGCACCAGCCCTCATCCGTCAGTTCGCGCACCGTCGCCGAGCACCAGAGTTCGTTGCCCCGCGCCAACAGCCGGCAGTCCTCGAATCCAAGCACCTGGCCGAAGCGCGGCACGGGCCAATCGGCCGGACCCAGGATTTCACGACCATCGCCGACCATCCGGAGCTCGGCATCGAGTTCCACCAGGAAGTTGCGGGTCGTCACCGGCGCTTTGTCCGGGGTGAGATACCTCCCTTCCACCAGGCGATAGTTGACGCAGCGCTGGATCATCCGGAACCCGTCTTCCCAACGCAGGATCGAAGGATTCGTCGGGCGGAACGGCGCCGGCGCCCGGAACAGCATTTCCCGTGGTTCGAACGACGGCAGCAGTTTTTGCAGCCGCCGGGCATAGAAGAAGCTGTTGCGGCGCGCGAGCTGGCATGCCTCCTCGTTCACCCCGCGCCCGAACGCCAACAGGTCGCACGACGCGCGGCCTCGTTCGATGCGGTCGGCATCACGGGTGTGGTAGGCGACGATCGAGTATTCTTCCAAGAGCCCCGTCTCGTACACCCGATCCTCTACGAACAGCAGGTCATCGGTTGGCCGCGGCGCTGTCAGCAGCGGCTCGCAAAGAACGGCGGCGATCTCGTTGCGGCCCTTCATTCGGTAGTGCCGGACCACGTCGTAGAGCGGCTCGATCCGCCATGGCCGGGAGTCGAAAGCGGCAAGCGCCTCGTGGACGAACGCCGCCTCGTCGCCGAGACGCTGCAGGCAGCGGGCGCGCTGCCAGCGCGCTGCCCACACCTCTTCGTCCCACCCGCCCATGCCGATGCGCTTCGCATAGGCCTGCGCCGCCTCGGCATCGCGCCCGGCATCGCGAAACGAGTTGGCGAGGTAGAACCAGGAGCGCACATTGTCCGGATCGTGCTCGATCTCGCGCTGCAGCAACCCGATGTCGCGGGTATATTTGTCCACTCGGTTCGCGCCGCTCGCGTGATCAAAGAACCAGATATCCGTCAGCGGCTGGATTTGCCCCTTCACGTCCAGGTATTCGTGCGTCGCCCCGCGATAGCACGCGGTGATGCCGCGCCGGAGCAGCCGCGTGTTCCAGTAGCTCACGCTGCCGGTGTTCTGCAGCACCCGGTAGGAATCCGCCGTCAGCCGGTCGCGGAAATCGGCGGCGCGGACCCGCAGCTCCATGTCGGCGTCGGTGAGCAGCAGATAGTCGAACTCCAGCGCGGACGCACGCGCCCGCCCGAGCGCCTCATTCCGCGCCTGCTCGAAATTGTCGAACGGGAAGCGATGCAGCTCTCCCGGTATGTTCCGCGCGTCGAAGAACGACTGCACGCGGGCGGGAGTGTCGTCGGCCGATCCGGTATCGCCGACGATCCAGCAGCCGACGTGATCGGCCACCGAAGCGAGGCAGCGTTCGATATTCGCCGCCTCGTTCCGGACGATCATATTGAGGCAGAGCTTCGTCACGTCTGTTGGTTGAGCAGGGTGGTCAGCAGGTTGTTCAGGTTGGAGCTGTCGGTGGACGCACTGGCCAGGGTCCTGAGGCTCGGCTGAGTGACCTGCGGGGCGCTGCCTGCAAACGGATTAGCCAGGATGTCCTTGGCAAGCGTGCCGCTCTGACCGGCGTTCAGCGGAGTGCTAAGATCGATCAACCGGGTAAGGCCAGCTTGCAACAGTCGCGACGGAATGAACCGCAGCAGTACAGGATGCTGGCTCAATATCCGTGAGATGTTGTTTGCCTCGACCACCAGCGCCTGCTCCTGTGCGGGTGTCAGACCCGCCTGGGTTGCGAGCTGCTCGGCGTCGTGGACCAGCGTCTGATTCATCCCGGTGGGTGCGACGACCCCGGTCGTGCCCGTG
>DATBKQ010000403.1:0-4935 GCA_036555825.1 Acetobacteraceae bacterium
GGCGGTCGACAAGGTTCTGGATGAATTGCTGGCCGACGGCAGGCTGCCGGAAATGGCTCGCGCCGACGCGATGACCTACCTGCCGCCCAGGATGCCCGAGGTTTCCCCGGGGCTCGATCCGAACTCGATCTACGGCGATTAGCGCTGGACGCACTGGCCCGATGTCATTGCGAGCGCAGCGAAGCAATCCCGACCGAGATTGCTTCGTCGCTGCGCTCCTCGCAATGACACTGGGATTTGACGCGACGGCACGCTATCTCAAGGAAAACGCCTCGACCACTGCGACGAACGCTGAAGGATTGTCGGCATGCAGCCAATGGCCGGCGTTCTTCAAGGTCACGAACCGCGCGTTGGGAAACAGCCCGCGGATGACCGGGCGGTGCTCGGGCTTCATGTAGTTCGAGCTCGCGCCGGCGATGAACAGCGTCGGGCCGGCGTACCGCGCGTCGGCTGGCGCCTCCCATGCCTCGATATCGGCAAATGCCGCGATGATCTCCGCAAGCCCGATGCGCCAGCGAGGCTTCTCGCCGAGTTGCAGGTTCTGCAGCAGGAACGCGCGCATGCCCTGCTCGGGCACTGCGGCGGCCAGCGCCGCGTCGGCATCGACGCGCGTCATGCCGGACGCCAGCGGCAGCGCCGCCATCGCCTCGGCCACCCCGCGCAGATGCGGCGGATACGGCACCGGCGCGATGTCGGCGACGACCAGCCGCGCCACCGCATCGGGCTGCGTCAGCGCCGCCTGCATCGCCGCCTTGCCGCCCATCGAGTGGCCCAGCAGCATCGCCGGCAAGGCGCTCATCCGGTCGAGCGTCTGCAGCACATCGTCCGCCATGCTGGCGTAGCGCATGACGGGATCGTGCGGACTGGACCCATGGTTGCGCAGATCGAGCGCGATGGTGCGCCGATGCACGGCGAACTCGCGTTGCACCGAGCCGAAGTTGCGCGCTGAACCGAACAGGCCATGCAGCAGCACCAGCGGTGGATCGCCCTGCCCGGCCTCGATGGCGTGCAACATCATCGCCATGGCCACGCGGCGCAGCCGACGCCTAACACGATCAGGCCGGAGCCGGCGAGCAGATCGGCGGTTATCGGCTCGCCGAGTAAGAGGTTCGCGAGGATCAGGCTGACGGCCGGGGTTGTCAGGAAACCGACGGAGGAGACCACGGCGGGCAGCGCCGCGGTGGCCTCGATGACGCACCAGGTGCTGAACGGACCGGCAACCAGACCGATATAGGCCAAGGCGAGCCACGACATCGGCTGCGTGCCGATGCCGCCATGCGGCGCATGCAGCAGGATCAGCGGCGCGAGCGTCAGCGCACCGACGGCAAAGCACCAGGGCAGCAGCTCGAACATGGTGGAACGCGGGGTCGTGCTGCGGGTAACGACGATCGCCACCGACCAGGCCAGCGAGGCGCCTAACAGGAAGGCGTGACCGATCAGTACATTGCGCGACGACCAGTCGATGGCCCAGGGATTGACCAGCACCGCGAGAATTATGGCGATTGTCGCACCGGAAACCAATGCGCGGGCTTCTGCGAACCAGATCGGTGTGCTACCGTTATCGATGGCGATCCTGGTCAATGGCCACGCGCTGCTGAGCAGGACCACCGAAATGGCAAGCTGGAGGGAACCGGCTGCCAGGCTCTGCTTGCCGGCGTCCAACGAGACGGCGGCCCGGGGTGTCAGAACGTCAACAGGGGCAGACTTCGACAACAGATGACCTTCTCACTTGTCGGCCGTTGCGCGCGCACCGGCCAGCTTGGCGCCGCTGTCGCCACATCGTCCATCGCGGTGGGCGCGCGCTGCGCCTATTGCTCGGCCGGGGTTGGCGCGGTGCTGACGCAGCATCGCACGGACCCTCGACTCGGGCCACGCGGCCTTATGCTGCTGCGTTCCGGCTGTTCGGCGCAGGAGACGCTGGATGCGCTGGTCGCCTCCACCACACACGCGCAATGGCGGCAGATCGCGGTGCTGGATGCCGGCGGCAACACCGCGGCATACAGCGGGACGCGAACCAGGCCGGAAATGAGTGCCGCGCCAGCGCAGGATGTCTGCGCCATCGGCAACATCCTGGCGACCGCGCGGGTGCCGGCGGCGATGCTGCGCGGCTTCCAGGCCGATCCGTCCTCGCCGCTGGCCGAGCGATTGCTGCATGCGCTGGATGAGGGCCTGGCGGCCGGCGGCGAGCAGGTGCCGGTACGCAGTGCGCATCTGCTGGTGGTGGAACACGAGAGTTTCCCGCTGATCGATCTGCGCGTGGATTGGCACGATGCACCGATCGCCGAGCTGCGGGCGCTGTGGCAACGCTATGCGCCGGAAAGCACCGCCTATCTGCTGCGCGCACTCGATCCGGACAATCCGGCGATCATCTGAAGCAGGGTGAGGTCAGGTTGACTTCTCCCTGCTTCATCTTTCCTTGTTGAGCGCGTGATGCAGACCTCCGACGATTCCGGCCTCTGGTCATCATGCGCTGAACGCTCAGGCGGTCTTGGACTTCAGTTCGTCGAGCTGTATTCGCGCGCCGGCGATCATGCACGATAGATCGGACGTCAGCATCACCATGTCGAAGCCGCGCTTCACCGCGCCGGCCGCGAATGCCGCGCTGGCGCAGTGCATGGCGCACTTGATGCCGTGCTTATGCGCTGCCGCCAGGATCTTGTCGCAGGTGGCGAGATGGAGCGGGTCGGGATTGTCGCCGCGCGGGGTCAGACCCAGCGCGAACGACAGATCGGCCGGCCCGATATAGACGGCGTCGAGGCCGGGCGTGGCACAGATGGCATCGAGGTTGGCGAGGCCCTCCTTCGTCTCGATCATGGCCATGACGACGATCTCGTCGTTGGCATGGGCCACGTAGTCGGCGCCGCCGTAGTGCATGGCGCGGACCGGCCCGGACGAGCGCATGCCGACGGGTGGATACCGGCACGCGGCCACCGCCATCGCCGCTTCCCCGGCGGTGTTCACCAGCGGCACGATAATGCCGTAGGCGCCAAGGTCGAGCGCCTTCATGATGGCGGCGGGCTCGTTCCATGCGACCCGCACGACCGGGACCGTATCGGTCTGCGAGATCGCCTGCAGCAAGGGTCCGACGTCATTCATTTGCGCGGTGCCGTGCTGCAGGTCGATGCATAGAGCATCGAATCCCTGACGCGCCATGACCTCGGCCGTGAACCCGTGGGAGACGGAAAGCCAGCCCAGCGTCACGTGCTGCCCGGCCCGCCACATCTGCTTGATCCTGTTCGGCCGCATCGTCACTCCTCTGGTGTTGTCCTTTGCCGCTGCCTCTCGCCGTCCTGCTAGAAGAAGACGAACGATCGGACGACGACGTTCTTGCGGCATCGCGCGTTGGCGGGCGCGGTCGGGTCGATACAGGCTGAATGGAAAGACCAGCGCGAGACCGAGCCGTCGGTCACCGAGTCATAACATTTGAGCATCGAGACCTCGGTGGGCTTCTGCTGCGGGAACCAGTACCACTCGTGGTCGGGCCGGTAGGTGAAGCGCGTGGTCTCGCCCACCCGGTCGTCGTAGATCCGGTAGTTGTTGATGTACGGCTGGTCGGCGAACGACGGCCAGGCGCACAGCACGAACGGGTACTGTTCGATCGTCTCGATCGGCTTGGCGAGATTGATCGACATGAACCGCCGCGACATCTTCGCGTCGGCCTCTTGCTCGGTGTAGTTCTGCGTGCGACCGAAGTTGCGCAGGTTCTTGGTCAGCAGCTCGCGGCAGCGCACGCGGCCGCTATTGTCGTTCAGGTCGTTGTGCACCAGCATGGCGTAGTTGGCGTTCACGCCGGGGTTCTTGGCGTCCTGGTTCTCGGTGCGGTCGCCCGTGTAGTCCTTGTCGAACACGTCGTGGTTATAGACCAGCGCGTCGGTCGCGTCGGGGAAGAAGTCGAGCAGGAGCTTCTCGATCTCCGGGTAGTACACCCGCTCCACCTCCGCAGAATCGTAGATGTTCGTGCACTTGGATTCGAGGTGCGCCAGCGAGAGGCCGAGCTTGTCCATGCACTCGGGGCTGTCGGGCCTGAGACCCGGGTAGTACTCGCCGATGCGCCGCGCGTCGCGCAGCACCATCGGGAAGAACAGGTCCCGCCGCCGGTTGTCCTTCTCGTTCTGGCGCAGGATCGCTGCGATGTCGGTGCGCGCCGGGTCGCGCCAGACCGCGTTGGACGGAACGATGGAGTAGGTCGGCCGCTCATAGACCGTATAGGGCAGCGGCAGCACCACGCCGCCTTCGGGGGCTTTGATGCTGTTCGAGTTCCGAATGTAGGCCACGCATTCGCCCCACTCGCGGAACGCGAGGCCCCATTTGGTCTTGATCGGGCCCGGTGGGGCCTTGTCGATCATGTCGACGACACGCTGGCCCTCGCCTTGGGCGATCTCGGCGAGTGCGTCCTCGATTGCCTTGGCGGTTCCCGCATCGCCGTCCCGGGCGAACGCCATGTAGGACAGGCCATCGTTCGCCGCGATGGGCGGCGGCTGCCCTTCCGTGCGCTGCAGCGGTGGCACATAGGCCGAGGCAGCTCTGTTGGTATCCGTCGCGAGTTGGCTCATGGCGCACCTCCGGTTATTTCGTGCGCACGGTGGCACACGGAGCCCGGGTTTTCCAGACCATGGCTTTAGCCCCTTGCCCAACCGTGGTAATCGCGGTAAATCGCGCGCATGGCACGAACGCAGATCGTTCCCGCCTCGCGATTTTGGTACCGCTGGTACAGACCGGCGGCCTAGGATCGTGCACCACTAGCAGGAACCCGAAGCCGCCCCGCCAAGGCGGCTTTCGCATTTCTGCTGCATCGGAAATCCGGATTTCGCCAAGGCAGAAGCGGCCTCATCACCCGAAGGAGGCTTCAATGCCCAACACCGATTTCGACGTGATCACCGGCCCGTCGACACCCCGGCCGGCACCACGACCGGCGCCGCGGCCCACCCCGCAACG
>DATBKQ010000404.1:0-3747 GCA_036555825.1 Acetobacteraceae bacterium
GTGCACGCCGGTCTTCTCGCCGCACTGCTGCTTTGGTTCCGTCACGCGCCGGTGCCCGCAAGCGGGCCGCAGACCGAGGGTGCGGTGGAACTGCTGCTGGTGGAGCACCGGGGGTCCGGCCCTCCCGCTGCACTGGCCGCCCCCACACCTCCCGTTACCGTCCAGGCCCCTCCGGTCCCGCCGGTGCCTCCACCCCCTGCGGTTGTCCAGGCGCCGCCGCTGCCGCCGGTGCCCCGCTCGCCACCGATGCCGCAGGTGGAGGCCGCCAAGGAGGCGTTGCCAAGACCAAACCCGCCAACTCCGCCCCCGACCCTGCGGAGCCCCCCAATCCGTCCTCAAACCCAGCAGGCGCCACGGATCAGCCTCGGCGGGAACGACGAAACCGACGCGATCGCACTCGGGCCCCATGTCATTCCGGCGAGCATCGATGCGAAATACCACAACCGTGAACCCGTCTATCCTCCCGATGCGGCGCGACGCTCACAGCAGGGCGCGGTCATCCTGCTGATCCATGTCTCTCCCGATGGACTGCCGGCCGGCGTGGATGTCGCACAGACCTCCGGCTTCACATCGCTCGATCGCGCGGCCCGCGAGGCAGTACTGACCTGGCACTTCCTGCCAGCGATCAGGGACGGCAGCCCGATCGCGTTCGACATGGCATTGCGCGTGGTGTTCCATCTCCAGTAAGCCCCGACGTATGGTACGGATCGATGTGGTGGTGACCCGCGGCGGCGACGCCGGCGAGACATCGCTCGGCGATGGTTCGCGACAGCGCAAGGACGCGCCGCGCATCGCGGCAATCGGCGCGGTCGATGAAGCCAACGCCGCGATCGGCGTGCTTCGGCTGGTGACACGCGACATGCCGGACGCGGATGCCATGCTGGCGCGCATCCAGAACGACCTGTTCGATGTCGGCGCCGACCTCTCGGTGCCCGGCGAGGCCGGCAATCGGTTGCGCATCACCGACCGGCCGGTTGCGCGGCTGGAGTCCGAGGTCGCGACGATGAATGCCGCGCTGCCGAAACTGACGAGCTTCATCCTGCCGGGTGGCAGTGCAGGAGCGGCACAGGCGCATCTCGCGCGCACCAGCGTCCGCCGGGCCGAGCGTGAGGTCGTGGGCCTGGCGGCGAATGAGACGGTGACGCCGGCACTGCTGCGCTACCTGAACCGCCTCTCCGACCATCTGTTCATCCTGGCGCGCGTGCTGAACGGCAACGGCGCGGACGATGTGCTGTGGGTGCCCGGGCAACATAACGCTTGAGCACAGTTGCCCCTGCCACAACGATATCCTTCGGGCTATATTGGCGAATGACTTGGCCGCCAGCGGTCATTTCGATGAATACACTGTGGACGAAAGCCTAGATTAAGAGCTTGTCATCCAGAACATCGCGCCAGTAACATCAGATCAACAACGTGGAGGAGGATTTGAGCATGCGAGCCATGGGTCTGGCCGCGGTGGTTCTGTGTTCCGGAGTGGCATTGACCGCTGCCGCGCAGTCGCAGCAGCACAAGCCAAAGACCGATGCGGAACTGATCGCCAACGCGAAGTCAGCGGCGCCGCCCGCTATTTCGCGTGATGCGGCAATTATCGCCATGGACGGCGATAAGGTCAGAACTTTGCGGCAAGGTAAGAACGAATACACCTGTGTCCCGGATGATCCCGGTTCGCCGGGAAACGATCCGATGTGCCTGGACCGTAATGCCATGCTCTGGCTGCAGGCGTGGATGGAACACACGGACGCCCCGAAAGGCAAAATGGGTTTGGTTTACATGCTGCAAGGGGGGTCCGATGCAAGCAACGATGACCCGTTCGCAACTGCGCCGCCGCCCGGGAAGCAGTGGGTGACAACCGGACCGCATGTCATGGTGGTCGGCATGGCCGGCATGTTGGATGAGCTGCCGAAGACGCCTGCAAATCCGAAGAAGCCGTACATCATGTGGGGCGGCACGTCGTACGAGCACGTCATGATGCCCGTTCAGTAGCGGGACTGGCGTTCGTCGCTTTTTCTCTTGAATGCGAGAGGCTATGCGGAGTCACATCATCGTCGGTGCAGGCACAGCAGGTGCGATCATTGCCGCCAGGCTCGCTGCAATGCCCGGCACAGATGTCCTGCTGCTGGAGGCTGGACCTGACTACGAATCAGAAACGGCTATACCAGCCGATCTGCTCGACTCGAAAAACCTGGCGGGCCCGACGCACGACTGGGCGTACACGGCCATTCCACTTGAAGGCCGCACCATGCCGTACCAGCGCGGGAAGGTGGTGGGCGGCACTTCGGCGATCAATGCGGCGGCTGCGTTATGGCCTCGCCCCGCCGACTTCGAGGCTTGGACAAAACTCGGCAACACGGAATGGAGCTTTTCCGCCGTGCAGCCGTACTTCAAGCGCCTTGAGGCAGATCCTGCTGGAGTGGGCCAGCATCATGGAATTTCCGGTCCCATTCCAAATCACGCGATACGGCGAGCCGGACCTCATCCCGATCCAGCGTGCGTTCTACCAGAGCTGTCTCAATGTTGGTTTCGCACGAACGAAAGATCACAATGACCTGGTGAGTTCGGGCGTTGGTCCGTGGCCGATGAATCGAAGAGGTGAGACGCGGATTTCGACGCTGCTTTCCCACCTCAGACATGTGCGCGGCCGCGCAAGCCTGACCATCCTCGCCAATCGCCTTGTCGATCGGCTGCTGTTCGATGGTGACCATGTCAGCGGCGTACAATTGGCGGACGGCAGCATCCAAGAGGCCGAGACAGTCGTGCTCTGCGCAGGCTCGATCGGAACTCCGGCAATCCTGCTCCGCTCCGGAATTGGCCCGGCCCACCAACTCGAGGCGCTTGGAATCCGGCCGCGCATTGATCTGCCGGGCGTAGGTGCCCGGCTGTGGGATCATGCGGCGGTGCCGATCCGACTTGTGCGACATCCGGATGAGTGCGTCATCGGTCGAGACCCACGCTTTCAGATCATGGCGAGGTTCACCGCGGCAGGCTCCGCGCAGGCCGACGATATGCAACTGGTCATGACAACACATCTTGATCTTCGGTCATCGCCGGCGCTGATGGCGGAAGCAGAGGTTCCTGTGGTGGCGGCGTTGCGAATCGCCCTCATGCAGCCGGTCGGGCACGGGACGCTGGCCTTGGGGAGCGCCGACCCGGCCGAGCAGCCGTTCATCAATCTCAACTACTGCGCGCATTCGGCGGATATGCGCCGGCTGATTGAAGGCGTCCGGCTTGCCTGGACTGTCCTGCAGACTGATCCACTGGCGAAGGCGTACGAACGAGTCGCCGGGCTATCGGCCGAGGTCGTCGGTTCGGACGAGCGCCTGGCGTCCTATATCCGAAGCAACGTCGGAACCTATTGTCATGCGTCTGGCACAGTGCCGATCGGGCCGGGCCACGATCGAGGCGCGGCTCTGGATCAGAGGTGTGTCGTACGAGGAGCCGCAAATCTGCATGTGGCGGACGCTTCGATCTTTCCCCGGATACCGGGTGCGGTTCCCAATATGACCGTGATGATGGTGGCCGAGCGCGTGGCGGACTGGCTGACGAGCTGACACCCACACGCTGAGGAAGGCGACGTACGCCGTTCAACCGGAGAGATCAGAGAAACAAATACAGACGATGTGCTGTGGGTGCCTGGTAGAATCTGACCACACCTTAGCATCGGGCAATGCGGACGGATTCATGGCCCCTTGCGGATGCCCTTGCGTTCGGCCTCTGCGACCAGCGTGCTGGCGTCCTCTGGCAGCAGCA
>DATBKQ010000405.1:0-8035 GCA_036555825.1 Acetobacteraceae bacterium
ATCGCGCGGTGGAACCTAGAGCGCGATGACCGAAGGCGGAATCGCCGGAGGTCTGAATCGCGCGTCGGAACATAGAGCGCGATGACCGAAGGCGGAATCGCCGGAGGTCTGAATCGCGCGTCGGAACAAAGGAGCGACGTATCGGCTTTCATCGAAAGTCGATACTAGGGATTCAACGCAAAGCTCGCGAAGGGCGCAAAGATCACCAAGATAGATTTTCGGCCTTCGGCTGATTTCAGTGCCACCGCACGATGCGCGACGGCACTTAAATTCCTTCGTGACCTTTGCGTCCTTGGCGGCCTTTGCGTTGAATCAATCGCCGAAGCCAGCACCGGTGAACCCCGCCCGGCAGCCAGCGCCGCAGTGAGAACGGCCCATCGCCGCCTTCCCGTCAATTGCGCGGTCGGCTGGCATGCCCTGAACGATGCCATTGACGAGAGCGACAGCGCCGAACTGCCGTGGGCCATCGACAACTTCTGCCGCCTGCTCGCGTTGGCCTGGGGCAAGGGTGCGATAACCGAAGGCGGAACCGCCGGAGGTCTGAATCCCAGGATGACTTCGCCTGTCAGAAAGTTCGATTCTGAAGCGTGGAGGACTCGGAATCGGGAACTAGCGCCCGCCGCTGGCGCTGCGCATGATCTCGCTGAAGCCGAACAGCAGCATCAAGAGGCCCGATACCACCTCGAGCGAGGTGATGGCGCGCACCAGCGACGACATCGGGGCTATATCGCCAAAGCCCAGCGTCGTAATTGTGGCGACGCTGTAGTACAGCGCATCGACGAAGCTGATGCGCGCCGGTTCCGCATGCAATGAGAATTGCGGCGCCGCGGTGGTCAGATCCGCGATGCGGTAGAGGCAGGCGAACACCACCACCAGGAGCGCATAGAAGGTGATGAACGCCATCATCGGCCGGATCAGCCGATCGAACCGTGCCGCGACCCCTTCGAAGACCATCGCGATATCGATCATCACCAGGATCACATCGCGCACCGAGGCAACGACGAACAATGTGACGAGTGCCATGGCCGCGAGCAACGCGAGGCCCTGCTGTTGCGGATCGAGTCGCAGCCGCGGCAGCGCGAAAGACGCGGCACCGACGGCGAATGCCGCAAGCAGCCAACTCGTGATACGCGGCAATCGTTCCAGTTCCCGAATGCGGCGGGCATGGATGATGGAATAGACGGCGCGCCGGCGCGCGAAGCAGCCGCAAAGGAAGCCCAGCACCGGCATTGCCACCGCGCCCAGCGCGAATGCTCGGGGTGCCGCGGGGAAATTGGCCTCGCGAAAGAACTCGAAAATGCAGGCGTAGATCGCCAGGAAGTTAGCGACCACCATGCCGAAATGCGCGCCGCCCGGGAACAGCAGATAGAAGAAGCCGAACCCCACGGCGCAGGTGAGCAGCGACGACAGCGCGGCTGTCCAGTCCACGCCGATCGCCGCGGCAACCAGACCGATCAGGGCCAGGGTGAAGGTCGTCGAACGCAGCCAGTGGCGGTCCAGGGTGACCAGGCGCGCGCGCGAGCGGTCCCGGACAGGTTGGCGGGTCACGGCAGAGCGGCAACCGCGGTGGTCACGGTGCGCCGGCGTGGATCGATCTGCTTCGCCTGTGTCGTCACCAGCCCCGCGAGATAGGCGCCGGCGCGGCGGTCCTCGGGTTGCAGGCGGCGGACAGGCATGCGGCGCTCCGGGTTCGCGGTCCTCCATAGCAGATCGCCGGGATGCGCTGAACGGTCGGCTGCCGGCTGTGGGCCGTCCGGATGGCTGTCATGTCTCACCTGGGCACCAGTCGCGGCACCGAGGCCATCAGCAGCACGATTCCGGAAAGAGACAGCAGGATCAGAACCACGCGGCGGAATCCGGTCTCGCTGAACCGGGCATAGAGCCGCAGACCGAGCAGCGTCGGCAGGATCATTGCCGGCGCGACCAGGGCGAACAGCGACAGCGTCTGGCGCGTGATGAGGCCGCTCGCACCGTAGATCGCCAGGGTCAGCGCCTGCATGCACAGGCTGAAAGTCTGGAACACGGCGCGTTGCTCGTGCCGGCTCCAGCCGCGCAAGGCGCACCACAGGGTCGGTGCGGGTCCGTTGAGGCCGCCGAGACCGCCCATGAAACCGCCAACCACGCCGACGCTGCCATCCGCCAGGCGGCCGCCGCCGGTGACGCGCGGCACGGCGCGCATGCAGAGCATCAGTGGGCAATAGGCCACAAGGATCAGGCCGACCGCCATCTTGAACACGGTCTGATCGATGTAGCGCAGCATCGCCACCCCGATAGGGGTGCCGATGCACCCGCCCAACACGAACGGCCAGACGCGCCGTCCCGCGAACCCGCGTCGAACGGTGCCCAGCGAAAGCAGTTGACCCACCAGCGAGCCGAACACCACGAGTGGGCCCGCGGTCTGCGGCGAGACGACCCACGCCCACACCGTCATCGCCACCAGGCCGAAGGCGAATCCGGACAGACCTTGGACGAAGCCCGCGACCAGCGTCCCAAGCAACACATACCAGGCGAGCGCATCCATTGGCGGAATACACCGATAAGGGCTAACCCACGCACCACCAACACCGCGGAGAGCAGCATGATCAATGTCGTCGATCTGAAGGCCGAATTCGCCAGGCTGACAATGCTCGCCGGCCGCACGCCGGGCTCCAGCGAAGCCGAGTGCGAGAAGGCGTTCGGGCGTGTGGCGCCCTATCGCGACGGCGCGATCTTCACCGCCAAATTCGCCGGGCGCAGCGCCTGGGAGCGGCATCCGCGGGGCGACGAGATCGTGCAGGTGGTGGATGGTGCGGCAACGCTGCATCTGATCACCGCGGAGGGGCGCCAATCGCTGGCGCTACGAGCCGGCACATTGGCGATCGTGCCGCAGAACACCTGGCATCGGTTCGACGCGCCGGCGGGCGTCAGCGTGCTGACCGCGACCCCGCTGCCCACCGAGCACGTCAGGGTCGATGTGGAAGATCCGCGGACGGTCGCATGAACCAATGCCGCCGGTGACCTGTCCCCGTTGCCCGGACTCCAGCGCGCCGGGTAGGGTGCCGCAGGAGGGCTGAGAACACAGCATGAACGATCTGTTCGGTGGGAAGGGCACGGACGCGTACTCCGCCAAGGACATCGAGGTTCTGGAGGGACTGGAGCCGGTCCGTCGCCGCCCTGGCATGTATATCGGCGGCACGGACGAATCGGCGCTGCATCATCTGGCGGCGGAGCTGCTCGACAACGCCATGGACGAAGCGGTGGCCGGGCACGCCAGCTTCATCGAGGTTGCGCTGGAGCCGGACAATTGGCTGACGGTACGCGACAACGGCCGGGGCATTCCAGTCGACCCCCACCCAAAATTCAAGAATCTCAGCGCACTGGAGGTGATCCTCACCACACTGCATTCGGGCGGCAAGTTCGGCGGAAAGGTCTACGCGACGTCCGGCGGGCTGCACGGTGTGGGCAGCTCGGTGGTCAACGCGCTATCGGAGGCGATGCAGGTCGAGGTCGCGCGCGATCGCGTGCTGTGGAAGCAGGCTTATGCGCGCGGCAAGCCGACCACGAAGCTGATCAACGCCGGGCCGGTGCACAACCGCCGCGGAACATCGATCCGCTTCAAACCCGACCCGGCGGTGTTCGGTGCCGCCGGCTTCAGCGCGGCGCGGCTGTACCGGCTGTGCCGGTCCAAGGCCTATCTGTTCCGCGGGGTGCAGATCCGCTGGGCCTGCGATCCCTCGCTGCTGAAGGGGGCCAAGGACGAGACGCCGGCCGAAGCGGTGCTGCACTTCCCGGGCGGCCTGCGCGACAGCCTGGAGGCTGAGATCGGCGATACCCCGCGCGTGGTACCGCAACCTTGGACCGGCGAGGCGGCGCTTCCCGGGAGCGCCGGACGGGTGGAATGGGCGGTGGTTTGGCTGGAGGAGGGCGAGGGCTTCCTGCATTCCTACTGCAACACGATTCCCACCACCCAGGGCGGCACGCACGAGGCCGGGTTCCGCGCCGCCTTGCTGAAGGGGCTGCGCACCTGGGCCGAACAGCGCGGCAACCGGCGCTCGGCTCAGGTGATGGCCGAGGACGTGCTTGGGCCGAGTGCCGTCAAGCTTTCGGTGTTCCTGCGCGACCCGCAGTTCCAGGGACAGACCAAGGAGAAGCTGACCACGACCGAGGCGGCGCGCCTGGTGGAGACCGCGCTCCGGGACCGCTTCGACCACTGGCTGGCGGGCGATCCGACGCAGGCGGACAACCTGCTCGCCTTTGTCATGGAACGCACCGAGGAGCGGCTGCGCCGGCGCGAGACCCGCGACACCGCGCGAAAATCCGCCACGCGGCGGCTGCGGCTGCCAGGCAAGCTGACCGACTGTACGCGAGAGAACGCAGCGGAGACCGAGATCTTCCTGGTCGAAGGCGACTCCGCCGGCGGCTCCGCCAAACAGGCGCGCAACCGCGAGACGCAGGCCGTGCTGCCGCTTAGGGGCAAGATCCTGAACGTCGCGAGCGCTTCGGCCGACAAGTTGCGGCAGAACCAGGAACTGAAGGACCTGATCGAGGCGCTGGGCTGCGGCGTAGGCGACCGGTTCGATCGCGCCAAGTTGCGCTACGGCCGCATCATCATCATGACCGATGCCGACGTGGATGGGGCGCATATCGCTTCGCTGCTGATGACGTTCTTCTATCGTGAGTTACCCGAGCTGGTGCGACACGGACACGTATATCTCGCACAGCCGCCGCTGTATCGCCTCACTCAGGGCGCCAAGTCAGTGTATGCGATGGACGATGCGGACCGTGCGGCGAAAACCAGGCGCGAGTTCAAGCCGGGCGCGAAGGTGGAGGTCAGTCGTTTCAAGGGACTTGGTGAAATGCCGCCCGCGCAACTGAAGGAGACCACCATGGATCCGGCAAAGCGCACACTGCTCAAGGTGGTGGCGCCCCCGGATGAACGCGCACGGACAACCGAGCTTGTCGAGAGCCTGATGGGGCGGCGGCCGGAACTGCGCTTTCAGTTCATTCAGCAGCGGGCACGAACCGTTGAAGAGCTGGACGTCTAATCTGCGTGGCTGTGTCGCCGAGAACACATGCGATTGAACGTGATTGGACCTGCTTTGGCTGGTTGCCGTTTCTGACCGCCATGGATCGTTTCGTGTCGCAGCAATCCAGCGGCTCGCCCGCCGTGCGCCTGGCCGGGCGCCTGCTGGCTGAAGCCGAAGCGTGTCCGGCGCTGATTGTCAGGACCGAGCGGGGCACCGCCGATGCAGAGCCGCCGGCGGCATGTTTTCCCGCGCTCGCGCTGCTCGCGGACCCGGTGCTGGACGTCCGGCCTTATCTAGACGACCTCGTATCGATTGCGGCGAGGTCGGCGCAGCGGGCCGAGGCCGTATCGAGACAGGCGCGGCGGGCAATCCGGAAAGCAAGGCACGAAATGCTCGTTATCGGCTGCCTCGGCGTGATCGGCCTGATTGTTGGAGTGGCCGGCTTCGCGTCCAGCCATGATTCCGATGCCAGGCTTGCGCGAATCCGCGGTGAACTTGCGACGCTGAGACAGCAGCAACAGCAGGCGCGGGGTGAGATCGCCGCGCTTGCATCCCCGGCATCGGAAACACGGGTTGCGGAACCCGCGGCCGGCGAAAGCATGACACTGGCCAAGACGCCGGCGGCCCCTGTGCCCGCGGGACCTGCTCTGCAACCGCCCAGCATACGCTACTACGCGCAGCCCTGGCCTGATTCACGGCCTATTCCACGGCGGGTAACCGCGGCGCAAGGCCGCCAGGTGACGGTGCCGTCGTTCGCTGGCCTCCAGCCGGGGATGCACGCGATTCTCAGATAGTCAGCACTCCCGGCAGCTCCAGAATGCGCCCGATCCCAATGTAACGATGCCTTCCGTCGCTTACCCGACCACGCGATCTGTCGTGCTGTCGGCAGCGAATTTGCGAAGGTGGTCCTACCTTAACGTCAACCACTTTTGACAAGGGTTTGGTGGACAAGCAGCGCATGAACTGCCACGAAAGTAGCAATCTGTTCACGATGGTCGGTCCGGAAGTCAAACGCGCGAATGGTTGTTCACGCATGCTGCGGGTAACGCTGAGCGATCTCTCGCGGCTGCCGGTCGAGCGGCTTGCACAGCTCCTCATGGAGTGCGCGCGCCAGGATCAGAAGCTGCTGATGCGTCTGCACACGACGCTTCAGGAGAATGAGAGCGTTTCGCTCAATGCGATATCTCAGCCAAGGGATGCCGCAGATTCGGACCTGATAGGACAGAGCGGAGCAATCCGGCACGCTTCCAATATAATTGCGCGTTTCGCCAGAACCGACGAACCGGTGCTGATTACCGGTGAGAGCGGCACTGGCAAGGAACTCGCCGCGCGCGCCATTCATGATCGTTCGTTGCGGCGCGATGGCCCGTTCCTTGCGGTGAACTGCGCGGCATTTCCCTCCACGCTGGTGACGTCCGAGTTGTTTGGCTATGAAAAAGGCGCGTTCACCGGCGCGGCTGCTCGCACCAAAGGACAGGTCGAGCACGCCAATGGCGGTACGCTGTTCCTGGACGAGATCGGCGACATGCCGGTCGATCTGCAGGGTCATTTGCTCCGCTTTTTGCAGGATGGAAGCATTGTCCGGGTCGGCGGGCGTGAGCCGATCCGCGTCGATGCGCGGATCGTCGCCGCCACCAACGTTCGTCTGCGCGAGGCGATTGCGGAGGGACGTTTTCGCGAGGACCTGTATTACCGTCTGAACATACTGGCCTTGCATCTTCCGCCGTTGCGCGAACGCCGAGAGGACATCGCGCTGCTGGCGGAACACGCATTGCGCGAGGCAGCGGCGCATTTCGGCCGCGATGTGTCGGGCTTTGCACCGGAGGCGCTCGAGGCGCTCCAGCGGTATGACTGGCCCGGCAATGTGCGGGAACTGATGGCGGTGGTGCGGCGCGCCGTCGTGATGGGCGATGGAGCCATCATAAGTCGCGCCGATCTGAGCGGCCTCACGGAGCCGTTGCGACGCCCGGCCATGACAGCGGCTCGACCCTCGCCGGGCTCCGACGAGGAGCGGCTCGCCTTGATCGAGGCGCTCGCCGGTACCCAGGAGAACATCACGCTGACCGCACAGGAGCTTGGGGTGTCCCGCGTCACGCTGTACCGCATGCTGCGGCGGCACTCGATCAGCCTCACACGTGGACTGAAGGCGCCGCCGGTCGCGGGGTGAGGGCTATCCGCGATGGATCGTCGCCAAGGCGTCGGACAACGAATTGAATGACTGAGACACCGTCCCCGCAGCACAGTGCGCCACCGCCCAGGTGCCATTCTGTCCGATTACCAGCCACTGGGCAGCCTCGGAGCCGCGACTGAAGACTCCGATCACGACGCCTTGGACCGGGCATGGCCAGGGCCGCGACACCAGATCTTCGACGCCATCGATGCCGGCGCTCCTTGCCTCGGCCTGCCACCGCCGCAAATAGGCGCGCTCTTCGGTACTTAGCCCGCTGAACGAGTGCAGTGTGCTGGCCCGCGTTGCTTGCAAAATCGAGCTGTCCACTTTAGCTAAGCCCAACCAAGTGGGAATGCCTGCTAACTTGCGGTGCAAGCAATGGGCCAACTCCGAATTGCCGACCGATTGCCGCGCCGGCAGACTACAAGGAGCCTTGCCGCCGCCAGGCAACTACCCACGACGGGCGATACCGCTTCGCCTCGCAGCCGATTCTTTCGCAACTTTTCGAGCCCGCGGTTCCATGCCCATAAGCGCTTCCATGCCCATAAGAAGAGTCCTGAAGGGTCTTGCGCCCGTGCACGGGACACGCCGATCTGTCGCAACCCCGGCGGGTTCTTCCCTCGTCAACCTCGCGTGATCGCCCGCGCCGCCCTGGTTGCGCGCAAGCTGTCTGTCCTGGCGCGCGGCCCCGCGATTGATGCACCCACCGACTTGCAGAGAAATGGCATGACAGTTGCTCAGCGAAATGAGAGAAGCAAAGGGAGCTCGCCCCGCATGTCGCATCGTTCCCGGCGCTTGCTGCAGGTGTTGGCCCTGGTGGTTCCAGTGCCTGCGGGCGCCGCGCCTTTCTGTGTGCATA
>DATBKQ010000406.1:0-3303 GCA_036555825.1 Acetobacteraceae bacterium
GCGTCAACCCTGGAACGGGCGCGTACCAGCTTTCGCCCGGCGGAAATCGCCGGTCGAGCATATTCGCCGCGCCACGACGATCGGCTGCTCCATGTGGATGCGTTCCCCAGCCGGCCGATGCACGGGCGGCGCATTCTGCGCCTGTTCAGCAATATCGCCACCGACGGCGCCGCGCGACAGTGGCGGGTCGGCGAGCCGTTCCCCGAGTTCGCTCGCCGGTTTCTGCCGCGTGCAGGCCGAGCGGCGCCCGGCGGCGCCTGGCTGCTGCAGCGGTTGGGCATCACCAAGGGTCGCCGCAGCGAATACGACCGCGTCATGCTGCGGCTGCATGATACCGGAAAGCTCGACACCGCCTATCAATCCGACGGCCCGAGGGCCGATGTGTCATTCGCCGCCGGCTCGACATGGCTCTGTTTCACCGATCAGGTGCTGCACGCCGCGCTTTCCGGGCATTGCGCGCTCGAGCAGACGTTCCATGTACCGGTTGCCGCCATGGAGCACCCCGAGCGCTCGCCGCTCCGCGTCCTGGAAGGTTTGGCGGGCCGCGCTCTGACGTGACATGGTGCGAGGCCGCCAGCATCGATCGCGGCAGCCCCCATTCCGTCATGGCCCGCGAAGGCGGGCCATCCACGACGTCTCTTCGCCTTACAGTCAAAGACGTGGATGGCCTGGCCGAGCCATGACGATGACAGTCGTGCTCACCGAGACTAGGTGTTACTTGACCGGGATCATCAGGTGTTCATACGGGCTGCCCGGCCACATCACATACGGCTTCGTCGGGTCGGGGTCGGGATTCCGCGGATATCCGGTCATGGTCTTGGCCGCGGCACCGACGATCATCACGTGAGAGCCGGTCTGTATCCAGTGATTGTCCGCCGCCTTCGCCGTGGCATACGGGTCCGTGTTGCTGCCTCCGGTGTCGCCCGCCAGCATGTAGATGAAGCCGGTCTTGCCGGTCGGGGCGGCGTGGGTCTGCCAGGCGTGAGCCCATTCCATCGCACCCGGATCCATGCACATCGGCACTTCGTTGGCGATCATGCAGGTCCATTCGTTGCTGCCCTTCTTCAGGGTCTGCATGTCATTGCCGTTCATCCGCAGGATGGTCGCCTGCTCGACGATCTGCGGCGGGGCCGCGGCCGACACACGCTTCATGTAGTCAGCATCGGACATCTGCTGCGCGTGCGCGGCGGTCAGTGCGGCAATGATTGCACAGGCTGTGATTGGCAGAACACGCATGACATTCCTCCCGGCATTTGCGTTGTTGCGTCACGTCCGAGCCGGGAGCACCGCCAAACGCTCCCGTCCCGCTTACGGCGAGAGCCCCTCACGGAGCTGGTCGAGCGTCGATGCCGGAACGCTAGTCCCGACTGGTACCGCGTGCAACAACATCCGCCGGGATCAACGCAACAGCCCAGGCGCCACACAGCGCGGCTGCGGCCGCCACACCGAATGTGCCCGGCAGCGACCACGCGACGAGCAGCCCGGCCAGCGCCGAACCGACCGGCCCGCCGGAAAAGTTCAAGCTCATCGAAATGGCAACCACGCGGCCAAGCTCTGCCGGGTCGGTCCGCCGCTGACGCAAGGTCAGCACGCCGACATCGATCGGCCCCGCCGCCGCGCCGACCAGCATGAGCCCGGCCACCAGGCCAGGCAGACCGAACTCGGCCGCGACCGGCCAGACCGCCAAAGCCGTCAGCAGCATGCCCAGCACCATCAGCCTGCGTTCGCGGCCGGCCGCGCGGAGATGGCCCGCGACCAGCGCGGTCGTCCCACCCACGAGGCCAAGGCCCGCCCAGAGCAAACCGGCAATCGTCGCGCCCGCGCCGCCAGCGAAGCGCTGTGCGGCGAACACCGGCACGATGACCATGAGCATGCCCCAGCAGACCTCGTAGAGGGCATATGACAGTGCCAGTCCGCGCAGCGTAGGCCGGCCGAGCACCCGCCTCAGCCCGTGCCACGCCTGCGCCAGCAACGGCGCGACGGTTGGCAGCGAAACCTGTGTCCGATCCGCCTGTCCGATGCAAACCGCCGCCGCGGCATAGATGACGGCGATCGTGCCGAGTGCGATGAACGGCCTGCCGAACCCCACGATCAGTCCCGCCAGTGCGGGCCCGGCGACATCCGTCAGCCCGTTGACCGCCGTATCCAGGGCATTTGCCCGGTCCAGTGCAGCCGGGGGCACCAGCCGCGGCAGCAGCGCGCGGATCCCGGCGAAGCTCAGCGGGCTGGTCAGTGAGAAACATCCCGTCAGCCCCAGCAGAACAGCCGCATTCGTGCAGCCAACCCCTGCCGCAACCGCCAGCGCGGCCACGAACACGGCGCTCGCCGCCATGTCGACAGTGATCGCCCGTGCCGAGCCCAGGCGGTCGATCAGCGATCCCGCGATCGGACTGATGACCAGCCCAGGCGCGATCGCGGCGAATGCCAGCGAGCCCGCCAGCACCGTCGAGCCCACCTGTGTCACGCCGTACAGCACGATCGCCAGCGCGAACATGCGCCCCGCCAGTCGCGACAGAAGCGTCGCCAGCAGCAGCATCCGGATGTCCACCGTTGCGAGAAGTTGCCGATAGGACGGCAGGTGCGGTAGCGGTACGGTCGTCATGCCCAGAATGATCCTTACCGGCGACGTGAACCTGATGAACGTGGACGACCCTGCCGTGCCGTTCGCGCAGGTGCGGCAGGAATTCCACGCCACCGACGTCGTGTTCAGCAACCTCGAGTGCTGCCTCTACGATCCGCCCGGCGGCCACGCGCCGGACAACGAAGGCTTCTTTGCTCCATCACTGATCGGTGGCGAGGCGTTGCTCAATGGCGGCATCGGTGCCGTCGGCATCGCCAATAACGTGAACTACGGTGATGCGGCCATCGCCGCATCGATCGAGCGGCTCGACGCACTCGGCATCCCCCACACCGGTGCCGGCGCCAACCTTGCGGCGGCCCGCGCGCCTGCCATCGTGCAACGCGACGGCATCCGCTACGGCTTCCTTCAGCGCAGTTCGGTGTATTGGCCGACCAACCACGAGGCAGGCACCAATTCCGCCGGTATCGCCGTGCTACGCGCACATACCGCATACCAGGTGCCGATGCACAAGACACGGCCAGAAATTCCGCCGATGAACCGCCCTGGCATTCCGCCGGTCATCATCACCTGGGCGGACCCAGAATATCTCCGCTCCTTCACCGACGACATCGCGGCACTGCGCCAGAAGACCGATATCCTCGTCGCCTCCTGCCACTGGGGACTGCACAAGGACGTGCTCGCCTATATGCCCGAGATCGCCCACGCCGCGATCGACGCCGGCG
>DATBKQ010000407.1:0-5457 GCA_036555825.1 Acetobacteraceae bacterium
GAATTTCGCCGTCGGCACCGCCTACTCCAAGACCGAAACGGCGCAAAGCGCCATCGTCGCCCTCATCGTGCTGCACGAGGTGCTGCGGCCGATTTCCTGGATCGGCATCTTCGTCGGCCTCGCCGGCGTCATGACCCTCTCCCTCGCGGGGCGTGGATTTCGGCCGGCGGACCTCGCGCGCGCGACCGTGCAGCCGGCGGCGCTCGCGGGCCTGGGGGCGGGGCTGCTGTTCGCCTTCACCACGGTCTTCATCAAGCTCGCCAACCAGGCCCTCGCCGGCCCCAGCCTGTTCGTGCGGGCGCTGTTGGTCCTGGTCGTCACCAATACGCTGCAGATCGTGATGCAGGGCGGCTATCTCGCCTGGCGCGAACCACGCGAACTGCTGAAAGCCTTCGCCACCTGGCGGAGTTCGTCCTGGGTCGGCACCCTCTCTGCCCTCGGCTCGGCCTGCTGGTTCACCGCCTTCGCCCTTGCCCCAGTGGCGCTGGTCCGCTCGGTAGGCCAGGTGGAGATCGTGTTCACCCTGTTGTTCAGCCGCTTCTATCTCAAGGAGACATTGAAGCCGGGCGACGTCGCCGGACTTGCGCTGGTGGTCTGCGGCGTGCTGCTGATCGTGCTGTCAGGCTGACCGGCAGGCTTCGTGTCCTGCCCCCGAAGTTCGTCGCATTCTGCGGCGAACGGAGGGGATAAGCACGCCACTGAAAACAAAGAATAGTGGCCCGATTCCAAAGTGCGAAGAACTTCGGAATCGGGACACTAGCGCGCCGCGAGATCGCTGATGGTAGGATCGGCTTCGGCAAGACCGAGAGAGGAGACGGACGCGATGGCCTTCTACGAACTCCGCCAATACTTCGTGCGGCCCGGAAAGATGAATGAGTGGGTGAAAATCATGGAGGAGGAGATCATTCCCTTCCAGATTTCCAAGGGCATGGTGATCTGCGGGAGCTTCCGGGGCGAGGCCGACGAGTCCTGTTACGTCTGGCTGCGCCGGTTCAACAGCGAGGCGGAGCGCGAGGCGCTGTACAAGGCGGTCTACGAGACGGATTACTGGAAGACCAGGATCGCGCCACGCGTCCCGGACTGCCTGGACCGCGAGAAGATGCACATCCAGCGGATCGTCCCGACGCCGAGGTCCACGACGCAGTAGCCGCTCGACCCAGGCCGCTCGCCACGGCGGGTTGAGCGGCGCCTGCGCGTTGACCCTTCAGCACCGGAAGCGTAAGCAAACCCGACGGCCTGGGGCCAATCAGCCGGCCGACAGGATGGAGCGATCCGTTGCGAGACGTACGCGACGCGCTGTTCGTGGCGCGCAATTCCGCTGACAGGCTGATCCGCCGGCCGCTGTCTCCCCACCTGCAGGTGTACCGCTGGCCGCTCAGCATGGCGCTGTCGATCTCGCACCGGATCACCGGCGTCGGCCTCGCGATCGGCACGCTGCTGATGACCTGGTGGCTGGTGGCCGCCGCCGTCTCGGACGACGCGTTCGCCACCGTGCAGTGGTTCCTGGCCACACCGATCGGCATCCTGCTGCTGTTGGGCTGGTCGGCGGCGCTGTTCTTCCATTTCTTCACCGGAATCCGCCACCTGGTCTGGGACGCCGGCTACGGCTTCGAGAAGCCCTGGTACGACCGCTCGGGCTGGGCGGCGATCGTCGCCACGATCGTCGCCACCCTGGTGCTGTGGATCGTCGGCTTCGCGGTATGGTGAGGGCGTTCATGGCAAGGCCACCCCACGTCGACATCATGCGCTCGCCGCTCGGCCGGGCGCGCGGCCTGGGCTCCGCCAAGGCGGGCGCGCACCACTGGTGGATGCTGCGCCTGACCTCGCTCGCCCTGGTGCCGCTGAGCCTGTGGTTCCTCTGCGCCATGGTCCGCCTGCTCGGCGCGACGCGCGACGACGTCGTTTCCTGGATGGCTGGTCCGCTGCCGATCGTGTTGCTGATCGCGCTCGTGATCGCCACGTTCCACCACATGCAGGCCGGCCTTCAGGTCGTCATCGAGGACTACGTGGACAGCGACTGGCTGCGCGTCGGGTCGATCCTGCTGGTGAAGGGACTTTCGGTGCTGCTGGCGCTGGCCTGCATCGTCTCCGTGCTGCGGCTGGGTCTCTAGAAGGAAAACCGATGAACGCGATCACGCTGCCCTCGTCGCGCGCCTACAACATCGTCGATCACACCTACGACGTGGTGGTTGTGGGCGCCGGCGGCTCTGGCCTGCGCGCCACCTTCGGCATGGGCAAGGCCGGCCTGAAGACCGCCTGCATCAGCAAGGTTTTCCCGACCCGCAGCCATACCGTGGCGGCGCAGGGCGGCATCGGCGCCGCACTCGGCAACATGGGCGAGGACGACTGGCGCTGGCACATGTACGACACCGTCAAGGGGTCCGACTGGTTGGGCGACCAGGACGCCATCGAATATCTCTGCCGCGAGGCGATCCCGGCGGTGTACGAGCTCGAGCATTACGGCATGCCGTTCAGCCGCACCGAAGACGGCCGCATCTACCAGCGCCCGTTCGGCGGTCACATGACCAAGAACGGTGAAGGCCCGCCGGCGCTGCGCGCCTGTGCCGCCGCCGACCGTACCGGGCATGCGATGCTGCACACGCTGTATCAGCAGAGCCTGCGCAACGACGTCGAGTTCTTCAACGAGTACTTCGCCCTCGATCTGATCATGGACGAAGAAGGCGTCTGCCGTGGCGTGACGGCATGGTGCCTGGAGGATGGCAGCATCCATCGCTTCCGCGCCCAGATGGTGGTGGTCGCCACCGGTGGCTACGGTCGTATCTACGAGGTCTGCACCTCGGCGCATATCTGCACCGGCGACGGCAACGGCATGGTGCTGCGCGCCGGCCTGCCGTGCCAGGACATGGAGTTCGTGCAGTTCCATCCTACCGGCATCTTCCCCGCCGGCTGTCTGATCACCGAGGGTGCGCGCGGCGAGGGCGGCTATCTGACCAACAGCGAAGGCGAGCGCTTCATGGAGCGCTACGCGCCGAGTGCCAAGGACCTCGCCAGCCGCGACGTGGTGTCGCGCTCGATGACCGTCGAGATCAACGAGGGACGGGGCTGCGGGCCGAACAAGGACCACATTTTGCTGCACCTCGAACATCTCGGCGCCGACATCCTGCACGAACGCCTGCCCGGCATTTCCGAAACCGCGCGGGTGTTCGCCGGCGTCGACGTGACCAAGGCGCCGATTCCGGTGAAGCCGACGGTGCACTACAACATGGGCGGCATTCCGACCAACCATCATGGCGAGGTGCTGCGGCCGACGCCTGGCGATCCCGACGCGGTTGCGCCCGGACTGATGGCGGTGGGCGAGGCGGCCTGTGTGTCGGTGCACGGCGCCAACCGGCTGGGCACCAATTCGTTGATCGATCTGCTGGTGTTCGGCCGCGCCGCCGCGCATCGCGCCTCCGAAACCGTGCGGCCGGGCGCCAGCCAGGCGCCGTTGCCGCCGCGTGCCGGCGAACGCTCGCTGGATCGCTTCGACGCGACGCGGCACGCCAGCGGTGGCTCGCGCGTGGCCGACCTCCGGCTGGAGATGCAGAAGACCATGCAGACCCATGCCGCGGTGTTCCGCGACAGCAGGACGCTGGCCGAGGGCGTGGCGAAGATGCAGGCGGTGTGGCAAGGCATGGCGGACATGTCGGTGTCGGACCGCAGCCTGATCTGGAACAGCGACCTGATGGAGGCGCTGGAGCTGCAGAACCTGATGGGCAACGCGATGACCACCATGGTCGGTGCCGAGGCCCGGCACGAAAGCCGCGGCGCGCACGCGCACGACGACTACCCGGAGCGCGACGATGCCGAATGGATGAAGCACACGCTCGCCTGGTGCGACGAGAACGGCGCCACCCGCCTGGCCTATCGGCCGGTCAAGCTGCAGACGCTGACCAACGAAGTGTCGGTGATCCCACCGAAGCAGCGGGTGTACTGAGCAGTTGAAACCACGGATAACACGGATGAACACGGTTGCGCCGCGGGTCAGGTATCCGTGTTCATCCGTGTTATCCGTGGTTTCATAATTGGAAGAATCCGCATGGTCACCTTCACCCTCCCCGCCAACAGCCGCATCACCCGCGGCAAGACCTGGAAGGCGCCCGCCGGGGCGGGGCGCGTGCGCGAATTCCGCATCTATCGCTGGTCGCCGGATGACGAGCAGAAACCGCGCACCGACACCTACGAGGTGGATCTCGATGCCTGCGGCCCGATGGTCCTGGACGCGCTCATCAAGATCAAGAACGAGGTGGACCCCACGCTGACCTTCCGCCGCTCTTGCCGCGAAGGCATCTGCGGTTCCTGCGCGATGAACATCGATGGCGGCAACACGCTCGCCTGCCTGAAGCCGATCGATGAAATCAAGGGCGCGGTGCGCATCAGCCCGCTGCCGCACATGCCAGTGGTGAAGGACCTGGTCCCGGACCTCTCGCAGGTGTACGCCCAATTGCGCAGCATCGACCCATGGCTGAAGACCGACAGTCCCGCGCCGCCCGACCACGAGCGGCTGCAAAGCCGCGAGGAACGGGCGAAACTGGACGGCCTGTGGGAGTGCATCCTGTGCTTCTGCTGTTCGGCCGGCTGTCCCAGCTACTGGTGGAACGGCGATCGCTATCTCGGCCCCGCGGTGTTGCTCCAGGCGTATCGCTGGATCGCCGATTCGCGCGACGAGCACACCGGCGAGCGCCTGGACGCGCTGCAGGACCCGTTCAAGCTGTACCGCTGCCACACCATCATGAACTGCACCGACACCTGCCCGAAGGGGCTGAACCCGGCCAAGGCCATCGGCGCGATCAAACAGTTGATCGTCGAACGGCAGGTATAGCCCCTGATCGGCGGCGTCCATCAGTGGAGCGCGAGTCGGTGGGGGTGTCATTGCGAGCGTAGCGAAGCAATCTGGTTCGAGGGCGCTCACTGCCCGAGATTGCTTCGCTTTGGAGCCCTGTCGATCGTTAGGTGTGCTTCCTTTTGTTGGTTCTCTTTGAGTCCGCCAAAGTCCTGACTGGGCGGATGCACCGGAAGGACCACACGGGAAACCTCCACTATGTTGTCAAGCGTGACTGGCTGCGGGATGAACGCGCTACGCCGCTCTATATCAATCAGTTGCTAGGGCCCTGCACAATGGGTTTGACCGGTCGGCTGCGCTGCGAGTTGCAGGGCCCGCGGCGCTCGCGGCCAAGAAAGGCTTGAACGCAGATGAAGGCGCGGATGGACGCCGAACACGCAGATGGTCCGGCGCGGTCACAGCCATTGACCACGCGTTCGATCTCCAGGCGCGGCCGCCGAAATTCAGCAGCAGGCAGAGCCGCAGGCTGGTCGCCATCCGCGTGCATCGGCGTGCATCTTCTTACATCTGCGTTCTGAGCCTTCCTTCGCAAACCAGCAGGTAGGTGGTTACAAAAAATGTCGACGGTGCCGCCGATACATCGGTCGCATCGCGATCAACCGGTCAAGACCACT
>DATBKQ010000408.1:0-31230 GCA_036555825.1 Acetobacteraceae bacterium
CTGTTCGGCATGAACCTGGCACTGCTGGCCAACAACATCGGGCTGATGTGGGTGGCGGTCGAACTCGCCACCCTCACCACCGTTGTGATGGTCGGCATCTATCGCACGCACGAAGCCATCGAGGCCGCCTGGAAGTATTTCATCCTCGGCAGCGTCGGTATCGCGCTTGCGCTGTTCGGTACCATCCTGGTGTATCTCGCCGCGCGCCCGGTGGTCGGCGAGGGCCTCGATGGCATGGTGTGGACCATTCTCATCACCCGGGCGCGCGAGTTCGACCCCGCGCTGCTCAACGTCGCCTTCATCTTTCTGCTGCTTGGCTACGGCACCAAGGTCGGCCTGGCCCCGATGCATGCCTGGCTGCCGGACGCGCACGCGGAAGGCCCGACACCGATCTCCGCCGTGCTCTCGGGCCTGCTGCTGAACGTCGCGCTGTATGCCCTGCTGCGCTTCAAGATGCTGCTCGCCGCCAACCCGGGCGCCATCGCGCCCGGTCCGCTGATGATCGCGCTTGGCCTGCTGTCGCTGATCTTCGCCGCCTTCATGCTGTATCGCCGGCGCGACATCAAGCGCATGTTCGCCTACTCCTCGATCGAGCACATGGGCATCACCGTGTTCGCCTTCGGCATGGCCGGCCCGCTCGGCAACTTCGCCGGCCTGCTGCAGATGACCATGCACAGCCTGACCAAGTCGGCGATCTTCTTCTCGGTCGGCCACGTCGCCCAGGTGAAGGGCACCCAGCGCATCGCCGAGATCGGCGGACTGACCGCGACGCATCCGCTGCTCGGCTGGGGCCTGATCGCCGGCGTCGCCGCGATCGCCGGACTGCCGCCGTTCGGCGTGTTCACCAGCGAGTTCCTGGTGATCAGTTCCACCTTCGCGCGCGAACCGCTGCTCGCGCTGCTGTTCGTGTTCGGTCTGCTGGTGTCGTTCGGCGCACTGTTCCTGCGGGTTTCCGCCGTCGCGTTCGGCGAACCGCGCGGTCCCGCCGGACCGGTCACCGCATCGTACGTGCCGATGTTCGCGCATCTCGCGCTGGTGCTGATCGCCGGCGTCTGGCTGCCGGGTCCCCTTGTCGCATGGTTCCAGCACGTGGCGACGCTGCTCGGATGATGGGCGGATCAAGCCCGCCCATGACGATTGAAGGCCGGGCTGGTGCCCGGGAGCAAATATGACCGCGGTCGATACCACCTACTGGCAGCAGGCGACGCAGTCGATCGCCGCCGGCCATGTGACGCTGCTCAGCCTGTGGGGCGAACCCGGGCGCGTCCACATGGCGGTGTTCGACCATGGCATCGTCGTGCTGAGCCTTGACTGCCCAACCGGCAGCTATCCGTCAGTCGGCGCTCTGCACCCGCCGGCGATTCGCCTCGAACGCGCGGCACGGGATCTGTTCGGCCTCGACCCCGTGGGCTTGCCGGACACCCGCCCCTGGCTCGATCATGGCGCCAACCCCACGGCCTATCCGTTCCTGCCGGTCGAAGGCGAGGGCCTGCATCAGATCCCGGTCGGCCCGGTACACGCCGGCATCATCGAGCCGGGACACTTCCGTTTCACCGCCGATGGCGAAACCGTGGTGCGGCTGGAACAGCGCCTGGGTTACGTGCACAAGGGCATCGATCACCTGATGCAGGGTGCCACGCTGGAGCACGCCGCCCGGCTCGCCGGCCGCACCTCGGGCGACAGCACGGTCGCCTATGCGCTGGCCTTCGCGAATGCCGTGGAAGCGGCGCGGGGCATCGCGCCGCCGCCGCGCGCCGTCTGGTTGCGCGGCCTGATGGCGGAATTGGAGCGCGTCGCCAACCACCTGGGCGATTTCGGCGCCATCTGCAATGACGCGGCATTCAGCATCATGCTGGCGCATTGCGGCATCCTGCGCGAGCGCGTGCTGCGCTGTGCCGCCGACTGCTTCGGTCATCGGCTGATGATGGACTGCATCGTGCCCGGCGGCGTCGCGACCGACCTTGAGAGCGACCTGCCGATCCGCGCGCTGGTCGATGCAATCCGCGCGCGCTTTCCCGCCCTGGTGGAACTCTACGACAAGACCGCGTCGCTGCAGGACCGCACGGTCGGCGCCGGGCGGCTATCCGCCGAGTTGGCGCGCCGGTTCGGCGCCGGCGGCTTCGTCGGCCGCGCATCGGGGCGCGAGTTCGATGCGCGCCGCGCGCTCGGCTATGCCCCGTACGATCAACTGCGCTTCGAGGTGCCGGTGCTGCACGAGGGCGACGTCAACGCTCGCGCCTGGATCCGCATCAGGGAGATCGAGCAAAGCCTGTCGCTGATCGAGCAGATGCTGAACGCCCTGCCCGCCGGCCACCTGCGCATCGCGCTGGAACCGCGCGGGCCGGAGGAAGGCATCGCCATGACCGAGGCATTTCGCGGCGACGTGCTGGTGTGGGTGCGACTGGATGCCACCGGCCGGATCGATCGCTGCCACCTGCGCGATGCCTCCTGGTTCCAGTGGCCGCTGCTGGAAGCCGCGATCAAAGGCAACATCGTCGCCGACTTCCCGCTGTGCAACAAGTCGTTCAACTGCTCCTATTCGGGACACGACCTGTGAGCCCGCCCGTACAAACCCCCCGTCCCCTCGCAGGAGGGGGTTGGGCGGAGGGGGCCCGATGCTGAGGACACTCCTCCAAGGCCTCCGTGCCCCGCTGACCGAAGCAGCGCCCCCCGCGGCACTCGCGGCCGATCTCGACCAGGCGGCGCGGCGCCGTCTCGGCCGCAGCCTGTCGATCCGCGCGGTGGATGCCGGTTCATGCAATGGCTGCGAGCTGGAAATCCACGCGCTGAACAACGCATTCTATGACCTGGAACGCTTCGGCCTGCGCTTCGTCGCCTCGCCGCGTCACGCCGATGTGCTGCTGGTCACCGGCCCGGTGACACGCAACATGCGCGAAGCATTGGAGCGCACCTGGCGCGCCACGCCAGATCCAAAATGGGTGGTCGCGGTCGGTGACTGCGCCGCCGGCTGCGGCGTATTCGCCGAGAGTGCCGCCTGTATCGGTGCCGTCTCGAAGATGGTGCCGGTCGATCTGGTGATCGCCGGCTGCCCGCCTACACCAACGCAGTTGCTGCAAGGCTTGTTGACGCTGCTCAGAACGTGATGACTGGAGGCGCTCAGCGCTCGCTGAACAGCACGCCGCCCTTCGCCTTGTTGTCGCGCGAGCTTTCGACAATCTCCACCAGCACCGCGTCGGCGGCGACACCGAAGTTCTTCACCACCGCATCGGTGATGTCCTTGATCAGCGCGCGCTTCTGCTCCTTGGAGCGGCCCTCGATGGCATGGACATAGACTTCAGGCATTGCGTCCTCCTCCACGTCTTCCCCGCATCATAGGGGATCTTCGTGCTGGCAGCGATGCTTTGTGGCGATCTCGAACGGCGTCGGGCTGGATGCTCGCCCATGTCAAGGTCGGCATCCTCGGCTCGGCCGCATCGCAGGCCTGCATTTCCGCGGCTTCGCGCGTTGACGCCACCTCGTATCCCGTCCAGCTTTTCTCTCCAGCACGAAGGAGGGAACGCTCATGCCGCTTCCGGCAGATACCGATGCCACCACGCCGAAATACCTGCGCGACAAATACGCCATCGTCGGCGTTGGCGAGACCACCTACACTCGGGGCTCGGGTCGCACCACGCGCGCCCTGGGCACCTGGGCGATCCGCAACGCCATGCAGGATGCCGGCCTGAAGCCCGCGGATATCGACGGCATGCTTTCCTATTCGGGCAATGATTCCACGCCTTCGCCGTTCTTGGCCGGCGATCTCGGCATTCGCCTCAACTTCTTCATGGACGTGAACGGTGGCGGGTCGTCAACCGAGGCACTTGTCGGCATCGCGATCGGCATCATGGAAGCCGGCATGTGCAAATGCGTCGCGATCTTTCGTTCGATGAATGGCTATTCGCAGGTGCGCATCGGCGGTACCGGAGCCCGCTCAGCCGCGCCGATCAACGGCGACGCTCTGCACAGCCGCGTCTATGGCTGGCAGAGCGCCGGCCAGATGTTCGCACCGACCTTCATGCGTTATATGTACGAGTACGGCACCAGGCCGGAGCAGGTGGCCATGGTCAAGGTGGTGCACTCCGAGCATGCTTCGAACAATCCGAAGGCATTCTACAAGAAGCGCTACACGGTCGAAGATGTACTCGGCAGCCGGATGATCTGCAAGCCGTTGCACCTGCTCGACTGCTGCGTCGAGACCGATAATGCCACCTGTATCATCGTCACCAGCGCGGACAGGGCGCGCGACCTGCGTCATACGCCGGCGCTGATTCGCGGCGTGGTGGGCCGGTGCAGCAAGCCGCGCACCGACATGCATTACCAGTGCGGGCCGATCTCGCGTGTCGCCGGCTACTATGCCAAGGACATCCTGTGGCCGAATGCAGGGGTGGGCCCGGAGGACATCGATGCCACCGGCGCCTACGACGCGTTTACCTTCACCTCGATGCTGCAGCTCGAGGATTACGGGTTCTGCAGGAGGGGCGAAGGAGGCGAATACGTCTCAAGCGGCATCACGCGTCTGGGCGGCAAGCGGCCGAACAACACCTCGGGCGGCCATCTGTGCGAAGGCTATACCCACGGCATGAACATGGTGATCGAGAATGTGCGCCAGTTGCGCCACGACGCCGATGATTCGTGCCCGATGGGGCCGGACGGCAAGCGCCAGCACACATTCGACTATCGCGAGGGAGGCTGCCGGCAGGTGCGCGACATCGAGGTGACCGCCAATCTGGGTTGGGCCAATCCGATGACCGGATCGGCCATGGTCATGCGGCGCGGCTGAGGGGAGGGTCCGACCATGTCAATTCGCGCCACTTACCTGGACATGCCGCTGTCGATCGACGATCTGGACGGCGAGAACCTGGAATACTTCCGCTATTGCGCGGAGCACGACTTTCGTCTGCAGCAGTGCGACGACTGCAAGCTGCTGCGCTATCCGCCAACTACGGCGTGCCCTTGGTGTACATGTCCGACGTCCACCTGGACGCGGGTCGAGGGCAAGGGCGCCGTGTACTCGTACGAAGAGGTGCATCACGGCATTCAGCCGGCGTTCCAGGCGCGTGTGCCCTACATGGTGCTGCTGGTCGAACTGGACACCCAGAAGGGCAAGCCGACAGAGCACGAGTCCCTGCGTGTCATCGCCAACCTGACCACTCCGGACGGCGTGCTGGCACCACCCGACGTGGTCAGGCGCGTTGGTGTCGGTTCGCGCATGCGGATGGTCTTCACCGACATCGCACCCGGGCTGTCGCTGCCGCAATGGACGATCGACGAAGGCGCGCCGCAGCCGGAAAGGCCATGGCGGTATCCACAGGAATAAATGCCTATAATTGGTTATTCTGCCGGTTCGCGCAGCGGCTGCCGGAGCAGCCGCTGTTCGTGGCGCCTGGCGTAGAACCAGGCGCCCAACAGCCCGACGCCAACCGCCGCGCCGATCGCGATCGCGGCGGGACCGGCGAGATGCTTGGCCTCATGGCCCAGGTAGTAAGCGCCCACCCCATAGATTGCCGCCCACGCGACACTGCCGGCCACGTTGGCGATCATGAACGAGGTCCGCCGCATCCGGTTCGCGCCAGCCAGCAGCGCCGCCAACGTCCGCAGCACCACGACGAAACGGGAGATCACGACCACCTTCTCGCCGTGCCGGCGAAACAGCGCCCGCCCGTAGGCAAGGCGGCGGCGGGTGAGGCCGATGTGACGACCATAGCGGCGTAACAGGCGATAGCCGAAAGCCCAGCCGATACCGTAGCCGATCATCTGCCCGATGATCGCCCCGACTGCAGCCGAAAGAATGACGAAGAGAATATTCAGATGGTGGGTCGTGCCGGCATACACCGCAGCTGCGATCAGCAGTGTCTCGCCGGGCAACGGTAACCCGACACACTCAAGTCCTACGACGACCGCCACCACCACATTGCCATAGGCGTGGAGAAGCTGGATGAGATGGTGGAGCGAGAAGAAGCCCATCCACGCTATTAAGCGGACTGGGCGGTATGTAACAAGGTGTATCACCGATGGTCGCGCGTTTTGATGTGGTGGTGGTCGGCGGCGGGCATGCTGGCTGCGAGGCGGCTGCGGCCGCGGCTCGCATGGGAGCCAGGACGCTGCTGCTGACGCACCGGCTCGACACGATCGGCGAGATGTCCTGCAACCCGTCGATTGGCGGGATCGGCAAGGGCCATTTGGTGCGCGAGATCGATGCGCTGGACGGTCTGATGGGTCGCGCCGCGGACGCGGCAGGCATCCATTTCAAGCTGTTGAACCGGAGCAAGGGACCGGCGGTCCGCGGTCCACGCGCCCAGGCCGACCGTGGGTTATATCGCCGGGCGATGCAGCGCCTGCTGGCGGAGACATCGGGCCTGACGGTCCGAGCCGGGTCAGCCGAGAGCCTGGAGCTTGCCGGCGGGCGGCTCGCCGGCATCGTGGGCGCCGACGGCAATGTGATCCGGTGCGGTGCGGCAGTATTGACCGCGGGGACATTCTTGCGCGGTGTCATTCATATTGGGGAAACGTCCAGGCCGGCCGGGCGAGTGGGGGAGGCGCCGGCGGTCGGGCTCGCGCGCACGCTCGCTGGGCTGAAGCTGCCACTGGGTCGACTGAAGACCGGGACCCCGCCGCGCCTGGACCGCCGTTCGATCGATTGGGGCAGCCTGGACGCCGACCCCGGCGATACGGTACCGGAGCCATTCAGCACGCTCACTCAGCACATCAGCAACCCGCAGGTCGAGTGCCGGACCACGCGAACCACGGCTGCCACGCATGCGATCATTCGCGCCAACCTACACCGCTCGGCCGTGTATGGCGGACGCATCGCCGGATCGGGTCCGCGCTACTGCCCTTCGATCGAGGACAAGATCGTGCGGTTTGCCGACCGGAACAGCCACAACATATTCCTGGAGCCGGAAGGGCTGGAGGATGACACCGTCTATCCGAACGGCATCTCGACCAGTCTGCCGGCCGAGGTCCAGCTTGCGTTCCTGGCGACCATTCCGGGTCTGGAGCGGGCGAGCATGCTTCGTCCAGGCTATGCGGTCGAGTACGACTACGTCGATCCCCGGGCCTTGACGCCCGCTTTGGAAGTCGGGGCGTTGCGGGGGCTGTTTTTGGCGGGCCAAGTGAACGGCACCACGGGCTATGAGGAGGCCGCGGCCCAGGGGCTGCTTGCTGGCATCAACGCGGCACGCAGGGCAGGCGGCGCGCCCGGTGTCACCCCGGATCGGTCCGAGGCGTATATCGGGGTGCTGATCGACGATCTGACGACGCAGGGGGTGAGCGAGCCCTATCGGATGTTCACCTCACGGGCGGAATACCGGCTTACTCTGCGCGCGGACAACGCGGATTTGCGGCTGACCAGGAAGGGGATCGACTGGGGGTGCGTCGGGCCGGAGCGCGCAGCCGCATTCGTTGCGCATGAGAACGCCGTGACGGCGTCCATCCGACGTGCGAAGGCGGAGGGCGCATGCCCCTCTGCATTGGCCGAACGCGGCATCTCGGTTCGCGCCGACGGCCGGTGGCGGTCTGTGTTCGAGCTGATCGGCTTGCCGGACAGCAAGCCGGAGGAGTTGAGGCGGGCCTTCCCCTGGCTGCGAGAGTTTACCCCTCGCGTCGTCAGCCAACTGCAAACCGAGGCACGGTATTCCGGTTATCTGCGGCGCCAGCAGGCCGACATTCAGACATTCCGGCGGGAAGAATCCCTGCGGCTCGACGGGGTCGCCTTCACCGAAATCGGCGGGCTATCGGCCGAGCTCCTGGCGAAGCTGAGGCGGACCCGGCCGGCATCCTTGGGTGCGGCGTCCCGGATCGAGGGTATGACGCCTGCCGCATTGGTCGCGATCGCCGCTCATGTGCGGAAGCAGCAAAGCGCTGCTTGAATGCCGCTCGAGGTTTCACGTGAAACACGTGGGTCGCTCGACCGGTTCGCTACTCTACTGCTGCGCTGGAACCGCACCGTCAATCTGATTTCGCGCGCCGACGAGCCCCACCTGTGGGAGCGTCATATCGGCGACTCGCTTCAGTTGCTCCCGCTCATCGATTCCGGATCCGCGCGGGCGATCGATCTTGGTTCAGGCGCCGGGTTCCCCGGCTTGATCCTCGCGCTGGCCAGCGGGGTGCATTTCGACCTGGTCGAGGCCGACCGCCGCAAGTGCGCCTTCCTCCGCGAAGCGGCCCGCGTTACCGGAGCGCCGGTGAAGGTCCACACCGTCCGAACCGAGGCTGCCGCGCTGGAGCCAGCACCGCTTGTCACGGCGAGGGCATTGGCCCCGCTTGCGACCCTGTTGCAGATGGCAGCGCCTCTGCTCAGCGCTGGAGGCCAGTGCCTGTTCCTCAAGGGCGAGACCGTGACGGCGGAATTGACGCACGCGGCAACGAAGTGGCAGATGCTGGTGGATCGCATTCCCAGCCAGACCAGGCCAAACGCCTGTATCTTACGGATCAGCCATCTAGCCCGTGTCCGCCCTTCCCCCTGACATGCCTGCCCCGCAGCCTGCCGCGGCCCGCATCCTCGCCATCGCCAACCAGAAGGGCGGTGTCGGCAAAACGACGACCGCGATCAATCTCGCGACCGCCCTGGCCGCGACCAATCAAACCGTGCTGCTGATCGATCTCGACCCCCAGGGCAACGCCTCCACCGGACTGGGCATCCCTCGGTCGGACCGAACAACCGGGAGTTACCGCCTGCTGACCGGTGACGTCGATCTGGGGTCGGTGGTGCGCGGCACCCCGATTGCCAATCTGTCCCTCGTTACCGCGGAGGCCGGGCTGGCCGGAGCCGAGATCGAACTGGTAGCACTGGACCGGCGTGAGTTTCGCCTTCGCGACGCGCTGGCGCCATTGCGGGCCGGGCCGTCGCCCTATCAGTTCGTCCTGATCGATTGTCCGCCTAGCCTGGGCCTGCTGACGCTCGACGCGCTGGTCGCCGCCGACGCCGTGCTGGTTCCCCTGCAATGCGAATTCTATGCCCTCGAAGGCATCAGCGGTCTCGTCCGCACCATCGATATGGTCAAACGTGGACTCAACCCGGATCTACGACTGCAAGGGATCATACTGACGATGTTCGACAAACGAAACAATCTTTCCGACCTGGTCGCCGCGGATGCCCGAGGCTTCTTCGGAGAGGCCGTCTATGAAACCGTGATCCCACGCAATATCCGCATTTCCGAGGCACCGAGCCACGGGAAACCTGTCCTGTTGTACGACTTTCGTTCTCCTGGGGCGCAAGCCTACGTCCGGTTGGCGGGAGAGTTCATGCGGCGCGAACAGGCGTTGTCGTGAACGCGCGGCGCGAGCCGGGGCCACGGCTCGGCCGCGGACTGGCGGCTCTGCTGGGCGAAGCCGCGGTTCAGGTCACTCCAGCGACGTCCGCGCTCCGTCAGGTCCCGCTCGACCTGCTGGAGCCGAACCCTTTCCAGCCCCGCAGCAGCATGGATCCGGTGGCGTTGGACGAACTGGCTCAGTCGATCCGACTCCGAGGCGTTCTGCAACCTTTGGTTGTTCGCCCGCACCCGGACAAGCAGGATCGCTTCCAAATCGTCGCGGGAGAACGCCGGTGGCGGGCCGCCGGAGCCGCTGGGCTCCACGAGGTCCCCGTCCTGGTCGACCAGATGACCGATGCCGAGGCGTCCGCCGTGGCGCTGGTCGAGAACCTGCAACGGCAGGACTTGAACCCGCTCGACGAGGCCGAGGGTTACCACCGCCTGCTGACGCAGTTTCAGTTCACCCACGATGCGCTGGGGCAGTCCGTGGGCAAGTCGCGCAGCCACATTTCCAACGCGCTCCGGTTGCTGAACCTCCCGAACGCGGTCAAGGACGCGCTTCGCAGCGGCGATATCTCCGCCGGCCACGCCCGCGCATTGCTCGCGCATCCGGTTCCCGAGGCCGGGCTGCGGGAAGTACTGAACCGGCAACTGTCGGTCCGACAGACCGAGGCACTCGCGGCCCGTCAACCGCCGACCGAACGCACAACCGCGGATGAGCCTCGGCCGGGCCACGACGCGGACGCCGTGAGACTGGAACGCGACCTCAGCGAGCAGCTTGGCCTGACGGTGAAGGTCACCTTCAACGGCAGGCGCGGCGTCATCCAGTTCCACTATACAGACCTTGAGCAACTTGATTATTTACTTGGGCGCCTCGGCCTCTCTCAGTAGAGGTGAAGTAAAAAGCAGTATTCGCTTCAGGCGCGGCGCACTGCCGCCGCAGCGCGTCGTCCCAGGGCCAGCACCGCATTGCGCGCCAGCACCTCATCCGGAGCGCCGGTACGCTTGCAGCCCCGCTCCGCCTCCGCCAGTCCGGTCATGGCCGCCATCAGCGCGGCGGACGGCCACAGCTCCACGGCGCGGCTGAACGCCGCCACACGGCGGAAGAAGACCGGCGGCCTCGCGTTCTTCACCGCATCGGCCACGCTCAGCCCGCCATCGACGGCAAGGCGGACGCGGTGCACGCGTTGCAGATGCATCAGACCGGCGCGCAGCACACCGACGGGCGTGGTGCCCTCGGCCAGCGCCAGTTCCAGCGCCCGGTCGGTGCGTGCCACGTCGCCGGCCGTCGCGGCAAACAGCGCATCGTCGAGCGACAGGCCGGCAAGGTCGCCGACACAGGCCATCGCGGCATCGAGGTCCACCCGGCCGCGCGGCCCGGCATACAGGGCCAGCTTCTCGGCCTCCGCCCTGGTGGAGACCCGGTCCGCACCGAGATGGTCCGACAGCCAAGCCAGCGCGTCCGCGTCGATGGAGACGCCAGCCTCGCCCAGTACCGCCCGGATCGTCTCGCCCAGGGCGCGGCCCTCCTCCGGGTAGCAGCCGATCGCCGCTCCGTCCGGCGCCGCCTCGACCACCGACCGCAGGCGCGAGCGGGTCGCGAGCCCAGGGGCTTCGAGGATCACCAGCGCCGGCGCTGCGCCACGGAGGATCTGGCTCACCTGATCGGCGGCCGCATCCGTCGCCTCGCGCAGACGCACCACGCGCCGCCCGCCGGTCAGCGGCAACGAATTGGCTTCATCGGCCAGACGGCCGGCGTCCTCGCGCCCCAGTTCGGCGACCAGGAACGGGTCGTCCGTCGATCCGGCGACAAGGCGGACCAGTGCCGCGGCGCGATCGCGGATCATTCCGTGGTCCTCGCCGTAGAGCAGCACCACGCGGCAGCTGCCCGGATCGCGCAGGAAAGCCGGAACGCGCTGCGGTGACAGCTTCAACCGCTGGCCGCCGCGTGCCGGCGGAAATAGACGGCGAGTTGCATCGTGATCTGGTCGGCGAGCGCTTCCGCCAGGCGGCGCTGCACCACCTCGTTCTCCAGGTCCGACGCGAAGTACTGCGCATCGATCAGGTTGTAGGCGTCCACCGCCTTGGCCATCCCGCTGGTCACCGTGGTGCGCGCGGGATCCTGTGCGACCAGTGTCCAGGATGCATTGCCGATCTCGCGGATGCGCGTGGGGTTGCTGTTGGGCAGGATGGCGATCGCATCGCCTGCGATCCCGAAGCCCACCCTCAGCTCGTAGCGCTGGGCAACGCCGCTGCCCGACCCTTCGAACCTGGCCTGCAGCGCCTGGCGCAGCAACTGGCCGGGGCGATCGGGAATGATCGCCACATGGATCGCCGCCAGTTCACGCTGCGCCACACCCGCGGTGCCGGACGCGGTCGGCATATAGACCGGCTGGAAGCCGCAGCCGCCAGGCAGGGCGCCGATGACGGCGATCAGGAAACCGCGCCGGCGCATCAGCCTGCGACGAAGTTGATGATCCGGTCGGGCACATAGATCGTCTTCCTGATCTGCTTGCCCTCGAGTGCCCGCGCCACGTTGGCCTCCTGCAACGCCGCCGCGGTATTCGCCGCCTCACCGCTGTTCGGCGGCCGCACGATGGTGCCCCGGAGCTTGCCCATAACCTGCACCGCTATGGTGACGGTCTCCGCTGTCAGCAGATCGGGATCGGCTTCCGGCCAGGGCATATCGGCCACCAGCGTCGCGGCATCGGGGTACATGCGGCTGTACATTTCCTCAGCCAGATGCGGCATCATCGGCGCGATCAGGCGGGCGAGCATCTCCACTGCCTCACGCCGTGCGGTCGCCAGACCGCCGACATCGCTCGCCCTCTCGGCATCGCCGATCGCGTTGGCCAGTTCGTACAGGCGGGCGACGGCGACATTGAAGGCGAAGCTCTCCAGCCCCTCGGTTACCGCGGCGATCGTCCGGTGAGTGATGCGGCGCAAGGCGCGGGCGGCATCCGACGAGCCCTCGCCCGCGCGGTCGGGCAGGCCCTCCACCAGCCGGAACACCCGCTGGGTGAAGCGGAATGCGCCCGCGACGCCCGCCTCGGTCCACTCCATGTCGCGATCCGGCGGATTGTCCGACATGATGAACCAGCGCGCGGTATCGGCGCCGTAGCGGGCGATGATCGGCTCGGGCGCGACCGTGTTGCGCTTCGACTTGCTCATCGCCTCGACCCGGCCGATCACCACCGGCTCGCCGGTCGTCCGATGCACTGCGGTGCCGTCCGGCTGCCTGGCCACTTCGTCCGGATACAGCCACGTGCCGTTCGGCCCCGGCGCCGAGCGATAGCTCTCGTGCGTCACCATGCCCTGGGTGAACAGGCCGGCGAACGGCTCCTCGACGTCCAGGTACCCGGTGCGCTTCATCGCGCGGACGAAGAAGCGCGAATACAGGAGGTGCAGGATCGCATGCTCGATGCCGCCGATGTACTGATCGACCGGCAGCCAGTGATCGACCGCCTTGCGCTCGACCGGCGCCTCGGCATGCGGGCTGCAGAACCGGGCGAAATACCAGGAACTGTCCACGAAGGTGTCGAATGTGTCGGTCTCCCGCCGGGCCGGCGCGCCGCACCGCGGACAGGCGGCGTGCTTCCAGGTCGGATGATGGTCCAGCGGATTGCCCGGCCGGTCGAACCGCGCATCGTCCGGCAGTTTCACCGGCAACTGCTCGTCCGGCACCGGCACCACGCCGCACGCGTCGCAGTGGATCATCGGGATCGGGCAGCCCCAGCCGCGCTGCCGGCTTACCCCCCAGTCGCGCAGCCGCCAGTTCACCTCGCCGCGGCCGATGTGCCGCCGCTCCAGCTCCTCGATGATCCGGCGCTTGGCCGCCTCGACGTCCAGGCCATTCAGGAAATCCGAATTGATGATGCTGCCGGGCCCGACATACGCCTCGTCGCCAATGGCGAAGCCGGCCGGGTCCGCACCGGGCGGCAGCACGACGGGGACGACCCGAAGGCCGTACTTCCGGGCAAAGTCCAGGTCGCGCTGGTCATGTCCAGGGCAGCCGAAGATCGCGCCGCTGCCGTATTCCATCAGCACGAAGTTGGCGATCCAGACCGGGAAGCTGGTGTCCTTCAGAAATGGATGGCGCACGCGCAGCCCGGTGTCGTAGCCCCGCTTTTCCGCGGTTTCGATCGCCGCCTCGGACGTCCCCATCCGGCGACATTCGGCGATGAAGTCGGCCGCCCGCGGGTCGCGCGCCGCGACCGCCGCCGACAACGGGTGTTCCGGCGCGAGCGCCAGGAACGACATGCCGAACAGCGTGTCCGGACGGGTGGTATAAACCTCGACGCCCTCACCCCACCCCTCCCCCGCTTTGCTGGAGAGGGAGAACCGGAGGCGCGCGCCCTCGCTGCGGCCGATCCAGTTCGCCTGCATCAGCCGCACCCGCTCGGGCCAACGGTCCAGCGTCGCAAGAGCGTCCAGCAGTTCCTGGGCGTAGTCGGTGATCTTCAGGAACCACTGGCTGAGCTGCTTCTTCTCGACCACCGCGCCCGAGCGCCAGCCCCGGCCGTCGATCACCTGCTCGTTCGCCAGCACCGTGCCATCGACCGGGTCCCAGTTGACCCAGCTTTCCTTGCGTTCGGCCAGGCCGGCGCGCCAGAAATCCAGGAACAGCTTCTGCTGGTGGCCGTAATACGCCGGGTCGCAGGTGGCGAACTCGCGCTCCCATTCCAGCGAGAGCCCGATGCGCTGCAGCTCGGTGCGCATCGCCGCGATGTTGTCCCAGGTCCACTTCGCCGGATGGATGCCGCGCTCCCGCGCCGCGTTCTCGGCCGGCAGGCCGAACGCGTCCCAGCCCATGGGGTGCATCACCGCGAAGCCGCGCGCCCGCTTGTAACGCGCCACCACGTCGCCCATCACGTAGTTGCGCATGTGACCGATATGGATGTTCCCGCTGGGATACGGAAACATTTCCAGGACGTAGTATTTCGGCCTCTTGTCGGTGGGCACATCGGCGACCCGGAAGCAGCCGCGCTCCGCCCAGGCGCGCTGCCACCGTGGTTCCGCCTGCCGGAAATCGTAGCGCGGCGCCTCGGCCGCGACACTCACGCCCTCGTTCATGGCGGATGTATCCTGCTTGGCCGAACGGCTGGCAAGTGGCGCCGGCGGGCACCGCGGGCGCGCTGCGGCGGCGTTTATCAGCGAAGCCGCTTCCCCATCATTGCTTCCCATCCACGCCGATAAACGGCATGGGCGTGCTCCCCCCGAGAAAGCTCGGCAGCCTGCCGTCCCACGTCGAGACAGCCCGCCAGCGCAGAATGTCCGGACCGAGCGATTTGGCGATCTGGGTATTGGCGTCCGCCTGAGCCTGGGCCTTGAGCACGATCGACTGAGCCTCGCCACGAGCCTGAGCGACCTGCGCATTTGCTGCGGCCTCGGCTTCCACCACCCGCTCCTGCGCCGATACGCGCTTCTGGTCGAGTTCATACTGGGCTTGCAGCGCGCGTTGCTGCGCCACCTGCTTCTGCTCGATCGCCTTCGAGAAATCCGGTGAGAACGCGAAGTTCGTGATGTTCACCGCCGCTACAGTGATGTGATACGGCTCGAGGCAACGCCGGAGACCGGCCAACGCCTGGTCAGAGACCTGATCTCGCTTGGTGATCAGTTCTTCCGCGTCGAACCGCGGTCACCGCCTTGATGGTGTTGGCGACCGCGGGGGCGACCAGCCGGTCGAAGATCTGCCCGATGGTGCCGATCGTCTGGTAAAGCTGCGGCGCCGCCTCCGGGTCGATGCTCCAGTTCGTGGCAACCGTGGTGTGCACGTCCTGAAGATCGTGACTGGCCGCGTCCTCGGTCGCTTCGTTCTTCTGGATGCGGGAGTCCATTTGCACGATCGACTGCACGATCGGCGTAACGATGTGGAGGCCGGGCTGCAGCGACTGCTGCTGCACAGCGCCGAAATCGAGCAATACGCCGCGATAGCCTGCCCGAACGATGACGAACGGTTCGAACAGCAGGACGAGGACAATGACGACGACAGCCGCTGCGATCCAGGCGATGGTGCGACGCGACGACAACGCCCCGCTCATGGTTCCACCTCGCGTTCGTATCGCGGCCGCCGGGGCAGCACGACGACACCGGCATCGGCACGCGCGACGTCGTGTCGAAGCCAGACGGTGGGTTCAGCGTCCGTCTCGGAGACCGCGAACGGCTCCCAGCCATCTGCCAGCAGCGCAGCAAGCTGCTGCCGGTCGCGCCAGAGGCATTGCGTGAGCCGCCAGGCCATTACAAGAATCCCGCCGGCGGATCATCGTCCTCTGCGAGATGGCGGCGCATCTGCTCGATCATAGCGATGATGCGGTCGCAAATCGCGATCGAACGATCGAGGCTCGCGACGACGGGGGCACAAGCAGCCTGGATTGCGGCTTCCATCTGGCCTCGGAACTCATCAGGGTTGCCACGCGCCGGCATGATGCACCTCGCTCGCCCCGTCAGCTTTTGCCTTCGCGATTCCGCGCGGCAAGTAGTCGTGGCCGTGCAGGCTCATCGCTGTCTCTCTCCTGTGCGGCCCCAATATCAGGAGGCCGACAGTTGTGCAGCCTCCCCCATGGTTCGGCTTCAGGTTGAAGCTCAGTGCTCCAAGAAACCACCAGCTCAGCGCCCCAGTTGGACGTCTCGGTTGCCTGTTTGAGGCGAATTGCCGATGACGGCCCGATGAAAAGCAAAGGCCGCGGTCGCACCGGTCATCACGTCAGCGGCTCGCCCAGGCGTGGAGCTAAGCCGCCAGCTCCAGTATCTCCCGCACCTGCGCCGGCCCGTCGATGCGGCGGGGATTGCGCGGCACCCACGGTGTGCCCATCGCCTGCTCGCCCATGCGATCGAACGACTCGCGGCCGACCTTCACCGCCGCCAGGCTGCGCGGCAGGCCAAGACCCCTGATGAAGGCATCGAGCACATCGGCCGCGTCCTCACCCGGACGATCCATCGCGGCAGACACCAGCGCCTGCCGCGCGGCATTCGCCGGTCTGTTCCAGCGCATCACCGCCGGCAGCATGATGCAGGATGTATGTCCGTGCGGGATGTCGAACAGCGCGCCCAGCACGTAGCCGATGCCGTGGCTGGCGCCCATCGGCACACCGGCGGCCAGCGGCCCCATCGACAGCCAGGCACCCATCTGGCAGTCGAGCCGCGCGGCGAGGTCGGACGGATCTGCCTTCGTCCGCGGCAGTCCGCGTGCCAGCAGCGACAGCCCGCGCAGAGCCTGCGCATCGGCGTAAGGATTCGCCTCGTTCGAACAGATGCCCTCGACACAGTGATCCACCGCGCGAATACCGGTGGACAGGAACAGCCACTCGGGCGTGTGCACCGTGACGGCGGGGTCCAGCACCACGGCGCGCGGGATGATGCGGGGATGGCGGAACAGTTCCTTCACCTGGCGCCGTTCATCGGTGACGCCGGCAATGGCGGAGAACTCGCCGGCGGACAGCGTCGTGGGCACGGTGATCTGCCGCACCGTAGGCGCGCTGCACGGCGGCGGGTTGCCATCCACCGGACGGAGCGCATCGAGTGCCTCCGGCGTGCGGATGTCATTGGCGAGGCAGAGCTGGACCGCCTTGGCGCCATCGGTGATCGACCCGCCGCCGACCGTGACGATAAGGTCGGCGCCAAGCTCGCGTGCCTGCTCCGTCGCGGCGATCACCGCACTGCGCGGCGTGTGCGGCGGCATGCGATCGAACGTGCCGGCGCAGCGATTGCTCAACGCGCGGCGCACCTTCTCGATCTCGTCCGTCTGCCGGTTCAACGTGCCGCTGACCATCAGGAACACGCGCCGCGCATGCTGCGCCAGTTCGGCTACCCCCTGCGCGGCTGGTATGCCGAACAGCACCTGTTCCATCTGGCTGAACACGACGCGACCGGACTGCGGCATCAGGTATCATCTCCTTTGGTCTGGCCAGAGTACAGCGAGCCCGGGGAACGCGACAGCGTGACGTTCCCTTAGCGCGGGATGACCGGAGGCGAAATCGCTGGAGGTCTGAATCACGCGCTCAAACTCAACCAAGCTAAAGCATGATGGGGTCAACCTGACCTCATCATGCTTTAGAGTCCGCAGCGGGCGTAGAAGCGGACGGGGTTCTCCCAGAACAGCTTGCGCTTGCGCGCTTCCGACATCTGCCTCCAGCCGAGCACGATGTTCACCGATTCCGGAAAGGCGCTTTCGCCGTGCGGATAGTCCGAGGCGTACATCAACACGTGATCGCCGACGATATCGGCCACCATATTGGTCACCTTCTCGCCTTCGGACATCTCGATGCTCTGATAGTAGCGCCCGCCTGTCACGTATTCGCTGGGATGCTGCTTCAGGTCAGGCGGCAGCGCGGAGCGGATGGTCTCCATATGCTCGTCCAGCCGCGCCATCCAGAACGGCAGCCAGCCGTGACCGGCCTCCAGGCAGCCAAGACGCAGGCGCGGGAAACGGTCGAGCAGGCCGCTGCCGATCAGCGCCGCCATGTTGCGCATGCCGCACCACGGATGCGCCGCGGAGCGCTGCAGCCACAGATTGTCCCAGGTGTCCAATCCTCCGGGCGCATAGGGCGGCATCACGGTGAAGGTATGCAACACCGCGGAGAGGTCCAGCTCCTGCGCCTCCGCCCAGATCGGATCGAGCGACGGCAGATCGATCGGCGTGCCATAGGGCGCATAGACCAGCACGCCCCAGGCCCAGCGTTCACGTCCGGCACGCCGCATCTCCTCGATGCTGCCTTCGACATCGCGCGCACTGGCGAGCACGACACCGCCGAGCCGGTCAGGATAGCGGCCGCAGTAGTCCGCCATCCAGCGATGGAAGGCGCGATACATGCCCATTTCCAGCGCGACATCGTCGCCGGTGGTGAAAGTGCCGAACCAGCCGGAGGGGAGCAGGAAGTTCACATCGGCGCCTTCAAAGTCCATGTCAGCGATGCGCGCGGCCGACGAGCGATCGACATCCGGCGAGATCGCGCGCTGGCGCTTCACGCCGGTGAAGCCCGCCATGTATCCGGCCGGTGTTTCATCGGCTTTCTCGGTGTAGAGCCGGCGCTGGTACTTGCGCTGTCCCTTGTTATAGGAAACGTGGCCGCTGCGGCTGGTCGCCTTGTGTTGCTCCCAGCCGGCCAGGCGGGCCTTGTCGTCCTTGCTCAGATAAGGCTCGAGCACATCGACATAGGGACCGACATGGGCGTCGGTATCGAAGAATTTGTAGCCGTCGCGTGCCATGCTGTCCCCCTCCGATCAGGCAAGATTGCCGCCGGCCGAGCGCCGGTATTTCTCCAGCGCCGCGGGCGACAGGTAGCGCTGTTCGAGGGCGCGCTGCTTGTCGAGCCCTTCGCCGCCGGCCGGCAGTTCCGGGATGATGTATGGGCGATCCTTGCGGCTGGCGATGAAGTCCTCCCAGGCGGCGATGCCGCGGCTTGAAAAATCCGTCATGAAATCCGACAGCGCCGCCCAGATGACGTGATGCGAGAAACTCGGCAGCCAGGCGATGGTGATGCCGAGTGCGAGATGCTCCTCCAGCGTCAGATAGCGCGGCAGCTTGCCGCGCATGAACGACAGCGGACAGCTCACGACCTGGCGCGCCTGCCTGATCTCCTCAATGGAACGCGGCGATTCGAGCTGCACCCAGTCAACGCCGGCTTCGCGCTGATAGGCCGCCAGGCGTTGCAATGTGTCGTCCAGACCGCCGTTGGCCGCTTCGCGCGCATAGCACTGCGCCATGATGACGAAGTCCGGGTCGAGTTCGTTCTTCATATCCACCGCGGCTCGGTAGCGCACGATCGCCTGCTCCAGCGGCACGACTTCCAGGCCCGCGCTCTGTGTGCGCCGCTTGCCCTCGATCGGCTGATCGTCGATGCGGATGCCGGCGATCCCGGCATGGATGCTCTCGCGCACCAGACGGCGCACCGCCATGATGCCGCCGTGGCCGGTGTCGCCGTCGACGATCACCGGCGTCGCGACGCTGTTCGCGATCCAGCCGGCGATCTGCACGCATTCGGTCATCGTGGCGGTGCCGACATCGGCCATCCCGGTGTAGCCGCCGACCACGGCGCTGGTGCCGACGAACATCGCCTCGCAGCCCGCGCGTTCCATGATGCGCGCCAACGCAGCGGTCGGCGGGTGCATCACCGACAATACCTTGTTCTGCCGGTGGATCAGCCGTTTCAGCCGTGTCGTCGCGCGCGGGTGCTCGCTCTGTGGCAACGCCATGACGGCGCATCTCGCATATGCCGACGTGGCGCTGTCAAGCTGCCGCTCGCACTGCCTGTCTTTGCGAGGAGCGGAGCGGTCCCGGACCCGATCCGGGAGCAATCCCCGGCCCGGGCGCGTCGACCGTGTCGATCCCGATCCAGTCGGGATGGCGGCGATCGAGGCGGTGATTGCGGCGGCCCGCGATTTGTCGCATCAACCGGGCGCAGCATGACCACGCACGATCCCGTCCGCTACGTCGCCAAGAACATGCGCGTCGATCTGCGGCTGATCGCCGAGATGATCGCGCCCGGCTCGCGCGTGCTGGATATCGGCTGCGGCGACGGCACGCTGATCGACCACCTGTTCCGCACCAAGGGCTGCGATGCGCGCGGCATCGAGATCGACATGGCGGAGGTGATCCGCGCGGTGGCGCACGGCATGCCGGTGATGCATGGCGACGCCGACACCGACCTCGCGCACTACCCGGATGGCGCGTTCGACTACGTGGTGCTGTCGCGCACCTTGCAGGCAGTGGAGCGGCCGCGCGCGGTGCTGCGGCAGATGCTGCGCATCGGCACGCGGGCGGTGGTGAGCTTCCCGAACTTCGGCCATTGGCTGGTGCGCTGGCAACTGCTCAGCACCGGGCGGATGCCGATGACGCCGACCTGGGATCGGCCGTGGTACGAGACGCCGAACATCCATCCCTGTACGATCCGTGACTTCTTCACGCTGTGCCAGCACGAGGGGTACGAGGTGGAGAACTGGCTCGCCGCCGATGACACCGGCGGCCGCACGCCGTGGCGGCGGTTCCCGCGGCTGGCCAATCTTTTCGGCGAACAGGGCGTGTTTCTGCTGCGGCGGGCGCCCAGCCTCGCGCCATGACGCGCCTGCGTCAGGGCCGCACCGCCGGCGTCTCCACCGCCAGTCCGTTCGACCGCACCGCGAGATAGAGCTCCAGTTCCACCATGTCCGGTGAATCGTCGGCGAATGGCTCGGCGCGCACCCCGACCATGCAGTTGCGGATGCGACGCTCCAGCGATCCCAGGCTCTGCCATTCCAGGCGGTATTCCGGGTATCCGTTCGGATGCCCCTGCGGAATCACGCTGCCGCCGAGGCGCTGTCCGGCCCGGTCGTCATGGCATTGCGCGCATGACAGGTTGAGCTGACCCTGCCGCATCGCGAACAGTGTCTTGCCGGCTTGGTAGAACGGCTGTGCCGGACCGTCCGCCGCAACCCGGACCGGCATCCCGCGCGATTGCAGCCCGACATAGGCGGCGAGCGCCAGCAGCGTGTCGCTGTCCGGCTGCAGCGGCGGCGCGCCTTGCCGTTCGACACGGCACTGTTCGATGCGCCCGGCGAGCGTGATCGGCCGGCCCAGCCGCGCGTCGTAAACCGGATAGCGCACGGCCACGCCGCGCATCGAAACCGCCCCACCGCCGTGGCAGTCGGCGCAGCTCCGCGCCGCGCTTCCCGCACGTTGCGACCACAGGGCCTCGCCCTGCTGCACCCATAGGAATCCTGGATTGCTCGCATCCTCGTCCTGCATCGCGCGCGTTTCCGGGCTGGCGTCCAGATAGCCCGAGCGCTTCTGCGGCGCCCCGGCGGCGATAAGGAGCAGCAGCCCGGCGCCGGCCAGCAGGGTGGATGCCAGCCGGCCCGCGCTCAATTCGCCATGGCTGGCGCGGCGACCTTGGCCCCCTTGAACGCCGGCATGACGTCGCGCGCGAACCACTCCAGTTGCTCCAGTGCCTCGGACAGCGGCACGCCGACCGAGAGACTGACCGTGACCCGATCCAGCCCCGGATAGCGCGCTTCCAGCTTCTTCAATGCTTCGATCACGTCAGCCGGCCGGCCGGTCAGAAAACCGCCAGCCTTCACCGCATCCTCGATGCGCGGCAGCTTCGCCGTCGGCGCCCGCTTCGGATCGCGCATGATCTCGATCTGCTCGTCCGTCAGTGCGCGCACCAGGCGCAGCTCGCCGAACATCTTCATGTTCTCTTCGTAATACTTCGCCGCGACGCGCTGCCCCTGTTCGACGCTGTCGGCAAGGTAGAACTGGAAGCCCAGTGCCATGCGCTCGCCGAGTTCGATGTGCTTGCCGGCGCGCGCATAGGCCGCCTGAAAGTCCACCATCGACTTGTGCACCGCGCCGCCTTCGGCCGAGCCACCGCCGATCACACCGTTGATGCCGTGCTTGGCCATGAAGTCCAGCGCGCGCTGCGTGCCGCCCTGGATTGGCTGCCAGCACTCCACCGGCAGACGCACCGGGCGCGGCACCAGGGTCAGCTCTTTCAGGGTATAGCCGCGATACGGCACTTCCGGCGGCAGCGTGTAGTGCTTGCCCCGGTGGCTGAACGACTCCTCGTTGAACGCCTTGAAGATGATATCGACCTGTTCCTCGAACAGTTCGCGGTTGGCCGGCTGGTCCAGCAGCGGCGAGCCGAAGCTCTCCACCTCGCGGGTGTGATAGCCGCGACCCACACCGAAGATCACCCGCCCGCCCGAGAGGATATCCGCCATCGCGTAGTCTTCCGCCAGCCGCAGGGGATGCCACATCGGGGTGATGTTGAAGCCGCAGCCGATCTTCAGGCTCCGCGTCACATGCGTGAGATGCAGCGCCATCATCAGCACGTTCGGGATGCACTCGGTGCCTTCCGGTTGGAAATGGTGTTCCGCCATCCAGAACGTGCCATAGCCCAGCCGGTCCATCAGCTTCGCCATCGCCTCGGCCTTGGAAAGCGCGGTGGCAAGCCTCTCGTTCGGATAGCGCCGGTCGTTGATCGGTGTGCCGCCGTAACCGACATTCTCCAGGTCGATGTGGCCGGCATATGAGCTGTCGAATTGCTTCAGCATGGCGATGTTCTCCGGATCGGCAGCATTGGAACAGCGTGAAGACCAGAGGCTGGAGGTCCCAACACCTGATCGGGCTCTGTCCCGGATATCATGCGGCAAAGCATAGGTTGGCGCGGCTGCTTGGCAACCCGACCCGGTCCGGTGGCCCATGGATCGAATATTCAGGAATGCCGCAAAGCATCCAAACGTTGCCAAATTCGTCCGATTCAGTTAGTGTAGTTAACGAGTTGCTGCCATCGACAGGATAGCCCGTTGTCCGACAACCCCGATCTCCCGTTCGGCCACAACACGCTGAAACTCCGCGCGGTGTTCATCCCTGACGGCGCCCAGGTCTCGATGTCCGACATCGCCCGGGTCGTCGGGCTCAACCCGGTGCTGATCCCGGCGGTTCTCGTGCCCCCGGGCGGAGCACCACCGGGCTACCCTTACGAGATCATCGGGGAGGCCACGTTCATCCCGGACCGCAGCGACCGGGAGAGGCCGGCGCGGACGGGCCCGCCATGGCCAGGACCGCCGAACGATCCCGCTGGGCCAGACAATCGGGTGCCGCGGCGAGCGCGAGGGTCGGACGCCCCGATGGCGAATGTCACCGGCCCCTGGGGTCCGGGCCGTGGCGTGGCCGACAGCGATCAGGCGCCTGCCGTCACGCGGCGCAGACGAGGGGTACGAAGCGCGCAGGCCAACTTCAGCGCGGCCGTGCCAACGCCGTATCTCGATACCTCTCACGACACGGTCGGCGCTGCTGTGAACGCCCTATCCGTCCGTCCAACCAACTGGGATTACGCAAGTGCGAGAAGCTTGGCAGCGTCAGCGATCCGGTCGGGAACGTCGCTGCCGCCGTTGCAATTCCCCGCAGACTTGATCAGCGCATCAACCGATGACCGCGTGGGGCCCAGCGATGCTCGGCCCAGTCAGCTTGCGACCGATGCGACGCGAGAGCGGCAACCGAGAACTCCTGATATAACCTCACCGTCGTCTGACCAAGACGTGGCCGTCATCCTGCCGAATGGCTCAACCATCGCTGACCCGTACTCGGCCACCGGTCATTTGATGTCACCCGTAGCCGATCTCGCGCCTGTCGCAGCCGCCGGCCGCAATGCCCGCCGCACCTACCAGACGCTGCTTCGCAATCCAAGAACGAGGATCGCCGCATTGCCGTACCTCGGTATCGAGGCGCTGATCAATGTCGGGCACGGCGGCCGGTTTGATTATCAAAGGCGAGGAAGCTACCTCACTGGATTCACGCAGTTTCGTCAGTGTGGAGACGTAGCGGATTTCAACGTGGGCCTGTTCTGTCAACAGGCCGGTTTATCGGTCGAGGAGACCTTGATCGTGGCTGGGCAGTTCGCCCGCGCACTTTCCAGCAACGTCAAACCTGATCAACCTTACGGCCTCGGCCCTCGAACCGCCGAATTCATCAAGGTGGGTTATCAGGCAGGTCAACGCGGGGCCTTTGATGATCCGCTACAACCCCGTTAAGCGACTGTACACCGTGGTGTTGTCTAAAGGGCTGCTGTCCTGTATTGCAATTATAATTGTACTATACGCGCTCATCGGGGGGGCATTCTATTTGCTATACGCTGTAAACGCCTGTATCACCGAAGTCAGGCAAGATGGCATCGTCAGGGGGAACATGCAATTCCAGATCACCGAGACGGACTGTTCGACACTGGGCGAGGATGCATCGGTGAGTGTGTATGGATCAGCCGATTCGGGCAGCGGCAGGACCTTGCTGTTTAAGTACGGCCCGGCAAATGACCTCCCGCTACCGACCATCGAAGTGCTGGATCAGCGGACGATCGTCATAGCGGTGCCGAGTGTATCGGACGTGGACTTCCAACTCGAGTCCTGGAACAACCATTCGATCAGATACGAGATTGGCCACATCTATTACCCGCGGCCCGACGTGAAAAATCCCTAATGACGCATACGGACGACGGCCCTGGCACCTGCAGTGCACGCTCGCCGGCGTGGTAACCCAATGATGCGCTCGTCCTGCCCGAAATTCGTGCGGGTCGTCCTTGCAATCTTGGGCCCGTGAGCGCCCCCGCACGACATTGCTTCGCTTCAACCAAGAACCTGAAGTGAGGTCAACTTGACCTCATCATGCTTTAGCTGTCATCCAGTTCGTCAGCGCTCAGGCACTTCTCCTTCTCGGCATTCTTGCCGCCATCCAGGTGCGCGAATGCCGGGATCGAGGCCCCGGTCTGCGGCAGTTGCAGGTTCAGTCCGATGCCCGACGGTACTCTACGGATGACGTGGTACTTGTACGCCTCGGCCGCATCCTCATCAGGGGCAAGCGCGGCGAACACGCTGGCGAAGTTCGTGTTCGAATACAGTCGGCTCACAAGCCGATCCGCATTGGTCGCATTCGTCGCGCGCTTGGCGCCGTAACTGTCGGCGGCCATCCTGATGGCGCTTGGCGCCGGGTCATCGTTGTTGTGCTTTGCACCGACAGCAGTATTGAACCTGTGGTACGGCGGGACATTTCCCACGTTCGACCAGCTATAAGCGTTGTAATCTATCTGATCGGGCGGACAGTTCTTGTGGTTATCGGCGTTCCGCCTCAGGTGCCGCTGCCATATGATATGACCCTCCTCGTGGGCGATCATCGCCAGAAGCGCCGCAGCATCCGTATCACTCGAACTGAGCCCGGCCGGAGCCGTGGCCGTAACCATGTACGATCTCGCGCCGATCACGGCGTTGAGCAATGCCTGCTCGTAGCTCGAGTATTTTTGCGGATTGTTGAATACCCCCAGTGGAATGCTGATGAACCGGACCGGCGGATTCGCCTGTGCCTTGGTTTGCCAGAATGCGTACGCACCGGCAAACGTGCCGTTCGGATCGTTCTTGTCCACAAGGATATAGGTAACATCGTGGCACAGACGATGTATAAACCTCTCGTCCGCAAGGTTGAGCGCCGCGGCAAGCTGGTCCGTTATCTTCGCGTCGTTTAAGTCGGTCATGTCGTCTGTACTGGGCGGAATGCTCTTGGCTGGATCGAACGATGCCGGTCGCGCATAGAATTTAGCCGTGATGCACGCCGGTATCGATTTTGCCACAGGTTGCGGTTTCACCACCGGGCCGCAACTGGCACAGGCCACAGTCCCCCCGATCAAAGCAGCCGCGACGATTCGCATGTTCCCTCCCGCAACGATGCCAGGTTATTGTGCTTGTCGACTTCGCAGTCCAGCATATCCGTGATCTTGTCGAGCATCCGACCAGCGTCCAATCGCTTTTGATCGACGCGAACACCACGCAAACGGTTACACAATACAGAAAGCGGCTGCTGCACAGCGGCGCGCGCTGCCGCACGGCTGAGGATCGCCGGAAGCGTGCGCACGCTGTGATGCAGCGATTTCGCTGCGTCCGTCATGTGTCCGGCCAGATCGGTCCCTATGATGCCGGCCCGTACTGCCGCTTCCAGTGTTGCACGAATGTTGGCCATGGACTCGGTTGCCTCGATGTAGCCGGTCCCTTCCGGTCCGTGTGCTACGGCAACCTCATCGTCATCGGTTATCGTGCCATCGTTGTACATTGCGAATACGCGCCCCACACCGATCATGCCGAACGCCGCCAGCTCCGCCGCGCGCAGCGCGCCCATGCTGGCGGCGCCATACACCTGGATCCCCTGTTCCATCGCCCAGAGAATCTCCTTGTGCCGGACACTCGGCACTGCATCGAAATAGCCGTCGATCAGGCCGATCGCCGCCGGCCGCTCCAGCGCGGCACGATACACATCGCCCCGTCGCGCCGGTGGCCGCCAGACCAGGCGCGGGTCCGCCGGGCGCGCCGATGGCGGCAGCGAAGGCCCGGCGAAGATCACCGCAACCGGCTCGCCGCATGCCGCTATCGCTGGCCTGGCCGGCGCGTCTGCCGAAGCGGCGGATACCGCCGAACTCGTCGCCTTCACGCGCGACGATCTGCCCCAACCGCGCCGCCATCCGCGACCGCGCGCCTGCACCGGTCGTGCGCGTCCGCCGGGCACGTATTCGGGGTTCCGGCTGTCGCCTTCCAGGCCCGGGATCACCACGCGGACCACTGGAATACCGAACTCCGCCCGTGTCAGGTCCACCGCGATCACGCGTTCGATTCCGATCGACCGCAGCCGGCCCAGCGCCCAGCGAACATCGGCGGCGACATCGTCCGCCTCGAAGTGCGGCACGCCGGCAAGATCGGACGGTGCGCGCGCCGTCTGCAAAGCGTCCAGCAACGCCTCCGCCACCTCCGCGTTGTCCGGCGCGGCATAGTGCTCGAACGGCAGGTCGTCGCGCGCGCCATTGATATAGGCAAGCCGGGTCTGTGCCGCCTCGGTCAGTGCGCGTGTCAGCGCAATGCCCCGATCGGGGTGACAGCCGGCGCCATGGAACCGGCGCATGCCCAGGTTCGGGTCGTCCGCTTCCTCGCGGATATGACAGACGAACGCGGCAATCCCAACGTCGGAGGTGACATTCCAGATCCGCACGCCGATACCCGCACGCTCGTAGCAGGCCAGCAGATCGAGCGCCGCCACGTGGTCGATGCGTCGCAGGTCGAGGTGGCAACCGGCGCGATCGCGCAGGTCGCGCGCGGTCCACAGTGCGACCGCATCGCGCTCCACCACCTCGCAGATCGCCGCGCTCAGCGCCTCGGGCAGGTTGTTGCCGGACGCCAGTCCGTTGCTGCCACGAAGGAAGCATCCGCTGTCGTGGAGCTGTGCGCGGGTCAGGTCGGTGTGCACGATCTCCGCCGGGACCCAGCAGGGTTCGCGGCGCAGCAGATCGTAGCCCTCGATCCATTCCATCGTCCGGCCCGGATCGAACAGCCGCCCGTTGCCGCACAGCCCGGCCGGGTCGGCAACGACCGCGCTTCTCGCCAGCCCCTTGTACGAGGCGAGCAGGAAGCGGCAGTCGAGGTCCTCGCCGTGATGGAACTCGGCAGCCTCCATCAGCGCCGACGCATAAGCCTGCCCCAGACCGAGCCCCTTGCCCTGAAATACCGAGACAGACCGCGACTTCGGCCGCACCGCGATCGCGACCGGGATGCCGATGCGATCCAGACCAGTGATATTGCCCAGGCGGGTGATCCCCATCCGACAGGCATGGGCGCGCACACGCGCGACGGTATCGGCCGGCGCCACCGCGCGATGCGTTCCCTCGCGGAACATCTTCGGCGCCGCCCGACCCAGGGCACGCTCCAGTGCCAGGCCGGCGGAGCAGTCTTGCGAGCGGGCCATCCCTCGGATGCCGCGACGCGCTATTCGCCTTTCGTCCGCACGGTGTCCCGCGGTCCCGCGACCGCCGGGCGCGCCTTCCCGACGGTCGCCGGTGCTGCGGGCACCGCAACCTGCTGCGCCGCACCGGTACTGTCGGTTCCCCCGACCGGCTTCGGACGTGCCCACTGCAGGCCGCCTGCTCCATCCGCGACAATCGTAGGAGCCACCTTCGTCACATTGTCCCGGCCGGAGGTGCCGGCTTTCCGCAGCAGTTGCTTCAAACGCGCCGCCTGCGGTGTCGCCGCCAGTTCCAATTCCTCGAACGTCCGGCCGGCGTCCTGCGAGAAGAAGATGTTGTCGTTCTCCAGCTTGAGCATGACCTCGCCCGCGTTGGCCCGGGCCGCACTGGCCGAACCGAATTCCTCGTTCGATCCTCCGGACACCGTGGCCCGAGCGCCGTAGGTGAGCAGAGCGCCCGCTCCGAGCAGTGCCGGCAATCGCCACAAGAGCTGCCGCAGGTTCTTCATGCTTCGCGTCCCCCCGAATGCGCTATTGGCAAACTGCCGCTTGGCCAGTGATACGGCGGCGAGCCGAAACGATACTGTGACATCGCAGATCGGCGCAAGCACGCCGGCAAAGGCGTGGTTCGCGTGCGCGCGTTTGTTGACAGCCGCCATGCGCGCCCCTCAGCATGCGCGACAAAGCCGGGAGCAATCCCACCGGCAAATGGGAGAAAGCGATGTCGGCAGAGACAATGCTGCGCAGCACTGTCCATGGACATATCGCCGCACGTATCGACCGGCTGCCACTCACTCGCGTGCAATGGCACCTTGCCATCCTGGTCGAGGTGACCTGGGGTTTCATCATCTTCGATACCGATGGTATCGGTGCCCGGCTTTATCCCTTTGTCTGGCGGCCCAACCACATCATCGATGTCTATCAGTACGCGGTGATCCAGGCCTTGCAGGTGGGCGTCGGCGTGCTGCTCGGCGTCTATCTCATGAGCTGGGTCGCCGACCGATACGGACGACGGCCGGCGATCCTGCTTGCCACGCTGCTGGGCGGTTTCTGCATCTGGCCGTTCGCCTATGTCACCAACTTCTGGGGCATGGTGGTGTTGTCGGTGGCGAGCACGCTCGGCGTGGGCGGCATCGTCGCAACCCATTCGGTCTATCTGTCCGAGATGACCTCGCCCGAGGTGCGCAACAAGGTGCTGCTGGCCTCGCAGGGCGTCACCGCCCTGGTCGCGGTCAGCGTGAACATGCTGGCGTTCTGGCTGATCCCCAGCCAGTGGCAATTGTTCCTGTGGGTCAGCGCGATTGTCGAGATCCTGGTCCTGCTGCCCTGGCTCTACTGGAAGCTGCCGGAGTCGCCGCGCTGGCTGGAGGCGCACGGACGCCATGAGCAAGCCGAGCGCGTGGTCGAGGAGTACGAGCGCCGGGTGCAGCGCTACAACAGCGCGCCGCTGCTGGAACCAAGAGGCGCCGACAACCCGGTCGTGATGGCCGGACGAGGCGCCTGGAAAGAGCTGTTCACCAACCCGCAGTACCGCCGGCGTACCTGGGTGCTGATCATCTGCTGGGTCTCCGGCTATGCGGGACTGATCTACGGCGTGGGCGCATTCGTCGCGGTGTACATGGTTGACCACGGCGCCTCGCCGCATTTCGTGTTCGGCATGAGCGCGGTGGCCTACGCGGTACTTTTCATCGCGTTCCAGGTCAATGCATGGCTGGGCGAACGGGTCGAACGGCGCGACGTCATCGCGGTTATGGGTGCGTTGTTCGCGGTCTCCTGGGTGGTTGCTTGGGTGGTGCCCAGTCTGGCGGTGATCGCGGTGTGCTACACGATCAGCCGCATCGGCACCGGGCTGTTCCTGTTCAACCTGTACAATTACACCGCCGTGGCCTACCCGACGCGCATCCGCGCGGTGGCATTCGCCTGGACCGACGGCCTGGGTCATCTGGGCGCGTGGGGCGGCGTGACGCTGCTTGGCCCGCTCTACGCGTTCGGACCGAATCACCTTGGCTGGATCATGTGGATCGTGCTGCCCGGCTCGCTGTTGCCTGCGGTGCTGATTCGCACCTTGGGCATCAAGCAGTCGCGCGCGATACTGGAGCAGGTGTCCACGTGAGACCGCCAGCTATCGACGATATCGCCGATCTCGCCGATCGCGCGCTGGCGGCGATCCCCGCGCGCCTGGCGCAGCATGTGCGCGGCGTCGGCATCTCGGTGGAGGAGATGCCGGACGAGCAGACGTTGGACGATCTCGGCATCGAGTCAGCATGGGAACTCACCGGCCTCTATCGCGGCATTCCGCTGACCCAGCGCAGCCTGAGCGAGGTGGCGCCGCAGCCTGACCTGATCTTCCTCTACCGCAAGCCGATCCTGCTGGAATGGATCGACGAGGGAGAGGACCTCTATCGCCTGGTGCGCAACGTACTGGTGCATGAAATCGCCCACCATTTCGGCTTCAGCGACGAGGACATCGAGGCGATCGAGCACGAGATGGACTGACGGCACTCGAAGACAATGGGCAACATTACGGAGCACGTGGTTATCGTAGGGGCCGGCCATGCCGGCGGCTCCGCGGCGGCGCTGCTGCGTCAGTATCGCTGGCCGGGCGCGGTGACGCTGATCGGCGCCGAGAGCGTGGTGCCGTATCAGCGGCCACCGCTGTCGAAGGCCTGGCTGAAGGGCGAGCAGAAGATCGCCGACCTGCTGCTGCGGCCGGCGGCCTTCTATCCGGCCAACGGAATCGATCTGCGGCTCGGATGCGAAGTGACGGCGATCGACCGGGCATCTGGTTGCGTCGCACTGGCGGACGGCGAACATGTGCCATACGACCACCTGATCGTTGCCACCGGATGCCACGCGCGCGCACTTCCGCTGCCGGGTCATCAACTTGAAGGTATCGCCGCGCTGCGCACCCTGGCCGATGCGGATCGGTTGCGGCCCTGGCTGCATGCCGGCACGCGCATCGCCATCATCGGTGCCGGCTATATCGGGCTGGAGGTTGCCGCCTCGGCGCGCTCGCGCGGCGCGGAGGTGGTGGTGATCGAGCGGGAAGCGCGAGTGCTGCCGCGCGTGGCCTCCGCGCCACTTTCCGCGTTTTTCCAGCAGCGTCACGTCGCAGCCGGGGTCCGCATCCTCACCGGTGCGGGGGTGGAGGCATTCGAAGGCCGCAACGGGCGTGTCGCGGCGGTGCGTCTGTCGGACGGCGAGTCCGTTGCCTGCGATGCGGTGCTGGCCGGCATCGGCGCGGCGCCGAACGACGCACTGGCCGGCGCGGCGGGCCTCGCGTGCGACAACGGCATCCGGGTCGATCTTGCCGCGCGCACCTCCGATCCGGCGATCCACGCGATCGGCGATTGCACGCACCGGCCGATGCCGCTCTACCAGCGGACCTGCCGGCTGGAGAGTGTCCCGAACGCGCTGGAACAGGCGAAGCAGGCTGCGGCCGATCTGTGTCGTCGGCCACCACCGCCGCCTGAAGTGCCGTGGTTCTGGTCCGACCAGTACGACCTGCGCCTGCAGATCGCCGGCCTGCCGTTCGATGTGGCCGAGACCGTGGTGCGGGGCGACCCCGCGTCGGGGTCCTTCGCACTTTTCCATCTGGCGCAGGACGGCACCGTGCAGACGGTCGAAGCGGTCAACGCACCCGCGGAGTTCATGGCCGGACGGATGATGATCGGCCGCCGCAGGCGGGTGGTGGCGTCCAGGCTGGCAGACGTGTCATGCTCGATCCGCGAGCTGGCCGGC
>DATBKQ010000409.1:0-5960 GCA_036555825.1 Acetobacteraceae bacterium
CCGCTGAAGGTGCGCGTCCGGGTGGAAAGCTTCGATGCGATGTGCCGGATGGTCGCGGTCGGCCTTGGCATCGGCATCATACCCCGGCCGTTCCCGGAGCGCCTGGGCCGCTCACTCGGCATCCGCGCGCTGCAACTCGACGAACCCTGGGCGGTGCGCGAGCACAGGATCTGCGTGCGCGACCTCGCCTCGGTATCCGGCCCGGTGCGCCATCTGGTGGCCCATCTGGTGCAGGCGGCCGGCCATGCGGCCCCATGTCAGCCATCGCAGCCCACGATGGCAGCGGGCGCAAACTAAGATTCCACAGGCGGAGCGTGCCGCTTTACGCTTCCCGCCCACAGTCACGGCGAGGGGGAGGCCAGAATGAGCGCGACGCTGGACGCCAACCGAGTGATCCTGACCGGCGAGAACCCCTTCATCCGGCTCAGCCGGAGGGAAGGCGATCCGCCGGCCACCAACGCGAGCTTCTGGCGCATCCTGTTCAGCCCGGCCGGCGCCGGCCACGTCCTCTATCTGAAGAGCGACCTGACCGACAATGCCTGGCGCATCTACTCCGACAACATCGCGATGACACGATGGCTGCAGCAGACGGTGCAGGGCATGCTGAACCCCGAATTGGCAGACCAGGCGATCCCGGTGACAGACGCGCGGTTCCGTCGTCCGAGCGGCGATGTGCGCGACTTCTGGACCGAGCGCCTGGACGGCGCCGATGGCGAGATCGCGCTGACCTGGTACCGGATCGGCGATCCGCTGCTGATCCACACCCAGCCGAACCAGGTGCCGGGCCGCCGTTACGGCCTCTCCACCGTATTGATCCCGGCGCTTGGCGCGCGGCTGACCCGAAACGGCGTGGCGGCCGCCGGCCAGCCTTGGCCGGCCGAGCGCGAGGGCCGGCCGTTCAGCACCAGCGCCCTGGCGTTCTCCGAAAGCTGGACGGAGCCGCGTTAGCAGGAGGCGCGGCCGATGCGAATCATGCTGCCATCACGACGGCAGTTCCTCGCCGGCGGGCTGGCCAGCGCCGCGTATGCGCGCAACGCGCTCGGCCAGACGCCGCAGCGCGGCGGCACGCTGCGCAGCATCATCAATCCGGAACCGCCGTCCCTCAACCTCGGCTTCAGCCAGTTGGAGCCAATGCGAACGGTGGGGAGCAAGATCTACCAGGGCCTGCTGCGCTACACGTTCGACCTGAAGCCCTATCCGTGCGTCGCGAAGTCGTGGACCATTTCGCCCGACAAGCTGACCTATACGTTCGTGTTGCGGGACAACGCGACGTGGCACGACGGCGCGCCGTTCACCGCGGACGATGTGGTGTTCTCCGCCGGCACGTTCCTGCCACAGACCAGCGCGCGCTGGCGGCCGGTGCACGAGCACATCGAATCCATCACCGCGCTCGACCCCCACACCGTGCAATTCAGGCTGAGGCAGCCGTTCAGCGCGTTCCTTTCGTGCTTCTTCAACGTGAACTGCGTGCTGATGCCGAGGCACATCTACGACAACGGCACCGATTATCGCACCAATCCGGCCAATGACAGGGCCATCGGCACGGGCCCCTTCAAGTTGCAGGAATGGCGGCGGGGCAGTTTCATTCACCTGGTGCGGCACGACGGCTATTGGGATTCCGGCAAGCCGTACCTGGACGAAATCATCTACGAGGTCGTGCCGGACAGCGCGCAGCGCGTCGCCGCGATTGAAACCGGCCGTGTCGACCTGGTGCAGAACAACGATATCGAATACTTCGACGTGCCCAGGCTGCGCGCCCGCAAGGACCTGGTGTTCACGACCAGAGGCATCGAGATGGAATCGCCGGTCTCGTGGCTCGACGTTAATCTGCGACTGCCGAAGTTTCAGGACAAGCGGTTCCGCAAGGCGATGATGCACGCGCTGGATCGGCAGTTCATCGTCGACAAGCTGTATTTCGGGCTGGGCAAGGTGGCCAACGGGCCGATCTCCGAGACGACGCGGTATTTCGATGATTCGGCACTGGTGAAGTACCCGTACGATCCGAAGCAGGCGATCGCGCTGATGGACGAAATGGGCCTGAAGCCCGACGCGAACGGCATCCGCCAGCGGGTGAAGCTGCTGGCGCTGCCTTATGGCGAGGTGTGGGATCGCCAGGCCGAACTGGTGAAGCAGCAGTTCGGCAAGGTGGGGATCGAGGTGACGATCGAGAACACCGATACCGCCGGCTTCCTGCAGCGTGACTCCAACTGGGAGTACGAACTGGCCTTCGACTTCATCGGCCAGTTCATCGATCCCGCGATCGGTGTGTCCCGCGTCTATCTGAGCTCGAACATCCGCAAAGGCGTTTTCGCCACCAACGTGACCGGCTACGTCAACCCCGAGGTCGATGATCTGTTCAAACGCGCCGCGGTGGCGACCAGCGACACCGAGGCGCAGCAGATGTACAGCCGGATCCAGCACATCATCAGCGACGAGCTTCCCGTGCTCTATCTGACCAAGCTGGAATGGCCGACGTTCCACAGCCCGAAGCTCCACGATATCATCGTCGATAGCGATGGCCCGGCGAACGATTTCAGCGGCGCGTGGCGATCCGCCTGAGGCGATGCCGTGGCACGGGCTGCCGGAGAGATGCCATGAGTTTGTCCCGACGTGACGTTCTGATTGCCGCGGGCGCCGCTGGCGTCGCCGGTGGCCTGCCGATCGGCGCCGCGCTGGCGGCGGATACGCCCAGGCGCGGCGGCACGCTGCGCAGCATCATCAATCCGGAACCGCCGGGGCTGATCACCGCGCTCAACGTGCAACTGCCGGTGCACGTGATTTCCGCCAAGATGTTCCAGGGCCTGCTCCGCTATACCTTCGATCTGAAGCCGTACCCCTGCCTGGCGAAGTCATGGACCGTCTCGCCCGACGGCCGCGTCTATACCTTCACCTTGCAGGACAAGGTGACCTGGCACGACGGTGAGCCGTTCAGCGCCGCGGACGTGGTGTTCAGCACATCGAAGATGCTGCCGGAGACGCATCCGCGCTGGCGCATCTCCTACGACCACTGCGAAACGATCAGGGCGCTCGACCCGCACACCGTGGAGTTCACGCTGAAGGCGCCGTTCAGCGCCTTCATCTCGACGTTCCTTTCGTTCGGCTGCCCGATCATGCCGGCGCATCTCTATGAGGGTAAGGACTACCGCAGCAATCCCGCCAACAACACGCCGATCGGCACCGGTCCATTCAAGCTGAAGGAGTGGCGCAAAGGCAGCTTTGTCCACCTGGTGCGCAACGACAACTACTGGGACCCGCCCAAACCATACCTGGACGAGATCATCTACGACGTGGTGCCCGACAGTGCCCAGCGCGTCGCGGCGATTGAAACCGGCCGCGTCGATCTGGTGCAGAACAACGATGTCGAGTATTTCGACGTGCCGCGGCTGCGTCAGCGCAAGGACCTGGTGTTCACCACCCAGGGCAATGAGGCGACCTCGCCGATCGCCTGGCTGGATATCAATCTGCGGCTGCCGAAGTTGCAGGACAAGCGGTTCCGCAAGGCGATGATGTACGCGCTCGACCGGCAATTCATCGTCGACAAGCTGTATTTCGGCCTCGGCAAGGTCGCCAACGGCCCCGTGGCGACCACCACGCGCTTCCATGACGATGCGGCGCTGGTGAAGTATCCATACGATCCGAAGAAGGCGATCGAGCTGCTGGACGAGATGGGATTGAAGCCCGACGCCAACGGCGTGCGCGAGCGGGTGAAGGTGCTGGCATTGCCCTATGGCGAAGTGTGGAACCGTCAGGCCGAGCTGGTGAAGCAGCAGTTCGGCAAGGTCGGAATCGAGGTGACCATCGAGACCACCGATTCCGCCGGCTGGTTCCAGCGCGACGCCAACTGGGACTTCGAGCTGGCATTCGACTTCATCGGCCAGTTCATGGACCCCGCCATCGGGGTGGCACGCATCTATCTCTCGTCCAACATCCGCAAGGGCGTGCTGGCCACCAACGTGGAGGGCTACAGCAACCCGGTGATCGACGACCTGTTCAAGCAGGGTGCCGCGGCCGCGACCGAGGCCGATGCCCAGAAGATCTACAGTCAGATCCAGCATATCCTCAGCGACGAGGTGCCGGTGTTGTATCTCACGGAGCTGCAGTTCCCGACCTTCTACCACAAATCGTTTCACGATCTGATCGTGAACTGCGACGGCGCGCTGGGTGACTTCGACGGAGCCTGGAAATCGACATGAACAGCGTGCTGGCCCGCGCGGCGTTCATCTCGCGCCGCCTGGGCAAGGCAATCGTGGTGATCTTCGCGATCATCGTGCTGAACTTCTTCCTGATCCGAATGACACCCGGCGATCCCGCCCTGGTGATGGCCGGCGAGGCCGGGGCGGCCGACCCGAAGTTCATGACCGACCTGCGCCACGAATTCGGTCTCGACAAGCCGCTGTGGGAACAGCTCGGCCTCTATCTGGAGCACGTGGCGCAGGGCGATCTCGGCTATTCCTACCGCCAGCGCCGCCCGGTGACACAACTGATCGCCGAGCGGCTGCCGCAGACACTGCTGCTGACCGGCACCGCCATGGTGCTGGCGCTCGGCATCGGCGTCGGATTGGGCGCCGTCGCCGGAATGCGCGCCGGACGCTTATCGGACACCGCGATCACCGTGCTGGCCTTGCTGGTGTTCGCCACGCCGAGTTTCTGGCTGGGACTGATGGCGATCCTGCTGTTCTCGGTGCAGCTCGACTGGCTGCCGCTGTTCGGCATGGAGACCATCGATTCCGGTTTGCACGGGATTGCCCTGGCGGCCGACATCGCCCGCCATCTCGTGCTGCCCGCGGTTACGCTGGGCCTGTTCTTCGTCGCGATATATGCCCGGCTGACGCGCGCGGCGATGCTGGAGGTGGCGGAGCTGGACTTCGTGCGCACCGCGCGCGCCAAGGGGCTGAGCGAAAAGCGCGTCGTGATGCGCCATGTTCTGCGCAATGCCCTGCTGCCGGTGGTCTCCTTCGCTGGCCTTCAGGCGGGGTATCTGGTCGGCGGGTCGGTGCTAATCGAAACCGTGTTCGCCTGGCCCGGCATCGGACGGCTTGCCTATGAGGCGGTCGTGGGCCGCGACTATACCGTTCTGATGGGGGTCCTTATCGTGACGTCCATCATGGTGATCGCCTTCAACATCATAACGGACATCGTCTACACGCTGGTCGATCCGCGGATCGGCGCCATGGGCTGACGAGGTAACGGCATTGCGCACCTTCCTACGCAATCGCGGCGCGGTGGCAGGGGCCATCATGCTGCTGCTGATCGCGGCGATGGCCGTGTTCGCGCCTGTGCTGTGCCCTGGCAGCCCGTGGACCATGGTGGGCGCCCCGCTGATGCCGCCCGGCTCGCCCGACTTCCCACTCGGCAGCGACATGCTGGGACGCGACATCCTCTCAGGCATCGTGCACGGCGCGCGGGTCTCGCTGGTGATCGGTCTGGTTGCAACATTGGTGGCTGTGATCATCGGCGTCACCATCGGCGCGCTGGCCGGATATTTCGGCGGCGTGGTGGACGACGCACTGATGCGCGTCACCGAATTCTTCCAGACGATACCCGGCTTCGTGCTGCTGATCGTCCTGGTGGCGCTGTTCACGCCGAGTGTGCTTTCCATCATCGTCGCCATCGGCCTGGTAAGCTGGACACCGGTCGCGCGCATCGTGCGCGGCGAATTCCTGGCGCTGCGTACCCGCGAGTTCGTACAGGCCGCGGTGCTGATGGGTGAATCGGACGCGCGCATCATCCTGTTCCAGATTTTGCCCAACGCGCTCTCGCCGGTGATCGTCTCGGCGTCGCTGCTGGTGGGTTCGTCGGTCCTGCTCGAATCGGCGCTGAGCTTCCTGGGCCTTGGGGATCCGAACCTGATGAGCTGGGGCTACATGATCGGCGCGGCGCGAACCGTGATCCGGCTGGCGTGGTGGATGAGCGTGTTTCCCGGCCTCGCGATCGTGTTGACGGTGCTGGCGCTCAATCTG
>DATBKQ010000410.1:0-4879 GCA_036555825.1 Acetobacteraceae bacterium
GCCGGGGTCGCCCAAGGCAGGATGAAGATCACCAGCAGCGTCTTGCTCCACCACCCCTTGCGGATGAAGAAGCCCGACAGCATGAAGGCCAGGAACATCTTCAGGTTCACGCCGATGCCGACGTAGAGCAGCGTGTTGACCACTGTCGTGAGGTAGCGGGGATCGGTGAACAGTTGCTCGTACAGCGTGAGATCGCTGCCCATCCAGATTCCAAAGCCGATCGGGTAGACGACAAACGCCAGGAAGATGGCGATGTAGGGCAAGGCGAAGGCGACCGCCCAGACGTAGTCCGCGCCGTGCAGCCCCCCCAGCCAGGCGTGGCGGCGCATACGCGCTCCCGCCAGTCCGCGTCCGACGGCAACTGCCTGCTGTGTGACGCTCATGTTCGCCTCGCCAGGGCTAGATCGTGATCCTCGAGAAAATCTCGTTACCGCGCTTGAACGCCTTGTCGATCGCGTCCGCCGGCTTCACGCCATTCTTGATCACCTCGGCATGCGCCTGACCCCAGAGCTGCTCGGCTTCCAACTGACCCCAGGCAGGCGAGTAGCCGTTATAAAGGGGCAGGGTCGGGTTCAGCACGCCTTCCGTGATATACGGCAGCAGGCATGGCATATCGGAGTGCAGCCAGAACGCCGCATCGTCCTTCACCAACTGCGGGATCGCCGGGAACCAGCGGCCCAGCCCAGCCTTCAGGTTGTCGTTCATGACCTTCGGCTGCATCCAGTACCTCATAAGGTCCTTGGCGACCTCGACGTTCTTGGCACCCTTCGGAATGTAGCCGCCGCCGGCGTTGACCTGGGCCTTCATCGGCGTCCCGTCGTTCTTGTTGGTCGGCGCCAGCGTCTTCATGTTGTGATAAAAGGCTTCCTTGTCCTTGATCATCGCGAGTTCGGTGGACAGCGTGCCGTCGAAGTCCATGACGAACAGCTTCTCGTGGTAGCCGTTGTTGTCGTCGGCATCGTTCCAGCTCAGCGCCTCTGGCGGCACCACGCCTTCCTTGTACAGGTTGGTCATGAACTCGCAGGACTTGATCGCCGCCTCGCGAACCTGCGGATTGTCTGTGTGCAGCTTGCCGTCCGGTGTGAGGATGCCCTCGCCACCGTTGGCGATCAGGAAGTGCCGGAACAGGTTGTTGCCGTCGTTGGGTCCGACCGTGGTGATCTGCATACCGCAGGCATAAATCTTGCGCATCCCCTTCGCGCGCAGTGGCTTCTGGGTTTCTTTGAGGTAGGTCCAGACCCCGTTCCAGTCCTTCGGAATATCTTCCATCTTCAGCCCGGCCTTTTCGACCAGATCGCCCCAGATATGGAACGGCGTCGCGCCCTGCTTGATCGGGCACAGATAGTAGCTGCGCTTCTTGGTGGCACGGTTGTAAAAGGTTGAGCCGACCTTCGCGGTGTCCGAAAGCTGCGATTCGTACGGCGCCACCACGTCGCTGACGTCGAGGATTTTGTCGTCCCACGCGTTCTGCGGCAGGATCGTCTCGGGCGCATCCATGAAGATCAGGTCCGGAACGTCGCCGCTGGTCAGTGCCGAGATGGTCTTCTGGTAATGCGCCATGAACGGCATGATGCTGGCGTCGATCTTGTTGCCGCTGGCCTTCTCGTAATCGGCGAGCAACCGCCGGACCGCGGCGTCTTCCTCGGGAATGAAGCCCTGGCCAATCCACGCGACCGCCGTCTTGGCCTGCGCATTGGCAATATACGGCCGCGCCAGCGTGCCGGCAGCCGCACCCAAGGCCCCACCGATGGCAGACCGCCGGCTCACCTTGATCATGGCCGCTCTCCCTTCCCTGTCGTCCGGCCCCACAAACGGCCGGTTGCATATGGTTGCCGTTGCAAGTGTCTTTGGGTCAAAGTTTATGACAAAGCCCGGGTGGCCCGTCAAATGATCCTTCCGCCGCCTGCGGCCCGCCGGCAACACCGGTCGCGCGATCTCGTTTGCATTGGCACACCCACGATCGATGGGAATGTGAAAAGGCTCCTACGGAGTTGGTAGCCTGCGAATGCGATCCGATCGAAATAGTCCCGCGCCGTGCCATTTGCGTGAGAACGGGTTTGACGAGTGAGCCCCGATACGGCAGGTGCCCCGGCAGCGGCACGCGCTGCTGTTCGGCAAAATGAAGTTGGGGGGTCATCATGCCTTGCTTTACGGCAACACGCGCAAACGTTCCGCGACTCAAGTTACCGTAGGCGCGCCGATGCTGCGGACCCGGATTCGGTGATCCTCGGTAGCATCGCACAAGCCTAGCCGATCCCGCTCCTGCTCGACGATCGCCTGGCCGCGCATCCGCGTGGTTCGGCGGGCGATTGGTGATGCATATCCGGCGCCGTACGCACGGCTGCGCGCGCGCGCCATCAATCGGTTCAACTACAGGATGAACTCATGGCGCAAACCGACAACCGCTTCAGTCACGACGATCATCGTTCCGATCAAGGTTTCCATCGGGGCCACGACAACAACCCGTCGCAGCCCGATGGAGGCAGCACCCTGGTCGATCCATCCCTTGGCTTCCGCGGCGTGACCGCCTATTCGATCGACGGGACCGGTGGCGGCACCCTCGGCGCTGCCAATACCGACGAAATCCGGCTGGCACCTGCGAACTTCGCACCAGGGACCACCGACACCCCGGTGGACGGACCGAATCCGCGCGACATCAGCAACGCCATCTTCGCCACTCCCCAGAACGAGGACCCAGGCGGGCGGTCCGCCTACATGTATGCTTTCGGGCAATTCGTCGATCACGACATCGACCTGAACATGAACCAGACCGCCGCGGCCGACGGATCCAATACGCTGAGCTTCACCATTCCCAACGGCGATCCCTCGTTGCCGCCGGGCAGCCAGATCAGCATTACACGGGGCGAGGTGGATCCGGCGAATGGCAGCGCGGTCAACGCGGTCACGCAGTACCTCGATTTGTCGCAGGTCTATGGCTCCGACACCGCTACCGCCGCCAGCCTGCGCAACTCGGACGGCACGCTGAAGACCTCGGCCGACGGTTACCTGCCGATCGTCAACGGACAGTATGTCGGCGGCGATGTCCGCGCCGCGGAGAACCCCGACCTTACATCAATCGATGTGCTGTTCGTGCGCGAACACAACTACTGGGTTGGCCAGCTTCATTCGCAAGACCCAAGCCTGAGCGGCGATCGGCTCTATGCCATGGCGCGCGCGATCACCACCGCGGAGTATCAGAATATCGTCTATACCGAGTTTCTGCCGCACCTGCTGGGGTCGGATACCCTCACCCAGTATCAGGGCTACAATCCGTCGGTCAGCCCGCAGATCTTCGAGGAATTCTCCACTGCCGCCTATCGCTTCGGTCATTCCACCGTATCTCCGGAGGAGACCAAGATAGCCAACGACGGTCTGGTACTCGAACAGAAGGACCTTGTCGCTGCGTCCGCCGAGCAAACCAGCGAACTGCCGCTCAACGGCGGTGCCGACGCACTGCTGCGCAACCTGGCACAGGATTTCTCGCAGCAATCAAGCGCGACCATCAACCCGGATCTGCGCAACCTGCTCAACGCCAATCCACCGGGCGAGGTCGGCGATCTGGCCGCGATCGATATCCTGCGCGAGCGCGACCTCGGCATCGCCACGCTGAATCAGACGCGCGAGGCACTCGGCATGACGCCGTACTCGTCGTTCGATCAGATCACCAGCGACCCGACGCTGGCGAGCGAGCTGCAGCAGGCTTACGGCAGTGTCGATCAGGTCGATCTGTTCGTCGGTGGCCTGGCCGAGGACCCAGCGGGTGGCGGCTCCATGGTGGGTCCGACCTTCCAGGCGATCATCGCGCAGCAGTTCGAGAACCTGCGCGACGGCGATCCGTCGTTCTACCTCAATCAGGGTTTCAGCCCCCGGCTCATGATGCAGATCCAGAACACAACGTTGTCGGATCTCCTCGTGCGCGACACCGATACCACCGCCATGCAACCCGACGCCTTCGTCGCCACCGAGCGACACTCAAGCGATGTGGCTTCACCCGATCCGGAGGCGCCGCAACTCATCATGGGGGTTGACGCCGATAACGCCCTCATTACCGGCTCGCCTGGGGTGGACAACACGATCGTGGCCGGGCTCGGAGCCAACCAGCAGCTTACCGGCGGCGGATCGAGCAACACCTTCATGTTCCTCGGGTCGGGTCACCATGACACGGTGACCGATTTCAATCCCGCAACGGACAAGCTCGACTTCGAGAACACCATGACTCCGATGGACTTCGGCAATGTCGATCTGTCCGCCGCGCCGGACGGGTCGGCGGTCGTCCACGTCAACGGCAATACGGTTCAGTTGACCGGTGTGCCGATGGACCAGGTCACGGCCGGTATGGTGGAGTACAATCAGCAGAATCCCGCGCTGCTGGCTCGCCAGATAATATCGGCGCAATCCTGATCGTCGGAAACCCTTGCCTGCCAGCCTGGCCACGACCAGACTGGCGGGATGAGTGGCGAGTCGCTGGATTGCCTGAAATGCCCGGCGTTCTGCTGTCGTACGGCGGGCTATGTGGAAGTCAGCCGCAACGACATCCGGCGACTGGCCAGGTTCCTGGGCCTGACCGTGCGCGAGTTCGAGGAGCGCCATATCGTCGAGCGCACCCGCAAGGGCAGCAAACGCATCAAGTCCGGCTTCGGCACCTGCCAGTTCCTCGGCGAGAACCGGCGCTGCACGGTGTACGAGGCGCGCCCGCACGACTGTCGCGGTTACGTCTGCTGGAACCAGGAGGATACCACGGTCTACGAATTCGCCCGCTTCCACCAGTTGCCGGTGGCCGAACTGCGGCGCAATGATGTGGACGGCAAGAACGACAGCCAGGAGACGGCGGCATGAGCGATCCGGAAATCATCGCCCTGCGCGAGGTCATCGCCAAGCG